>JBQNBK010000186.1:0-2504 GCA_052169975.1 Treponema sp. | reverse complement strand
CCAATATTTTAAGCAAAGCTTAAACACCTACACCTTAAACTTTTTTACTTCCCTAGCTAAATTATCAATGCTTGCCTTGTTCTTTTGCGTAATTTCATTAACATCGTGAATCGCATTAGTAATCTTTACTGCTCCAGAAGTCATTTCATCCATGCTTTTAGCTATTATATTAGTAAGATTATCAAGTTTACATATCTCTCCTGCAATATCCTCACCACCTTTAAGTATTTCAGCAGAACCAGCTTGCACTTCAGAGGTAACTGAGTTAATAGTTTTGATCGCCCCAAGCACCTCACGATTACCATTTTCTTGTTCACGCATAGCTTCAGTCAGTCGATTACTCATGTCCTTAACCTGCTCTGAAAGACTAAAAATTACATTAAATTTCTCTCCTGCACTCTTTGATGAAGCTGAAAGACTTTCTATTTCACCTGATAATGCTTTAAGAGTTGCAGTGATAGTCTTGCCCTGTGCACTAGATTCTTCTGCTAACTTCCTAATTTCATCAGCCACAACAGCAAAGCCCTTTCCAGCTTCTCCTGCATGGGCTGCTTCAATAGCTGCATTCATTGCAAGCAAATTAGTTTGACTTGCAATATGCTGAATGACACTACTTGCCTCAAGTAAGCCTCCTGATTCTTCTGATATCTTTTGAGTCACTGTCATAGAGCTAGTTATTGTTTCTTTACCGTCAGCTGTTGCAGTTGCAAGGTCTTTAATGGCATCATTAGTTTTATCCAATGTCTGTGTAATAGAAGCAAGGTTTGCAACCATTTGCTCCACAGCTGAAGAAGATTGAGCAACACTTGATGACTGGTTATCAATACTTCCATTCAGTTGTTTAATAGTGCGAATAATTTCTTCCATATTACTGGAGATTTCTGTAACACTAGTAGCTTGTGTTTGTGCTTGTTGTGTCACTTCATCAATGTTTGCACGTATTTGCCTTACAGTTTCCGCAGTTCTACTCATACTAGAAGTAAGCTCATTTCCTATTTTTTCCATTTCATTACTACTCATTCCAACAGACTGAATAGAAGTGCAGATCTTTACAATTGTTTGATTAAAATATGATGAAAGATCAGTAATTTCATCATTACCTACTAGTGGTAAGCGAACTGTTAAATCTCCTTCGCCTTGTGCAATATCTTTTAGAGCCCTAACAGCCACATTAATAGGTTTTACGATTGTTTTTGCTGTTATCAATATAACGATAATAGAACTTACCAAAACAAGCAAAATGAATATATATGTTGTACGTTTTAATAATTGAATTGTCCCTAAGAATTCATGTTCTGGAGCATATACCACTGCTGTCCAATCTATATTTGGTATTTTTGCAAAAGAAGCTATTATACGGTCTTTGTTAAATTCATAAAAACCAATTGCAGTAGTCTTTGATTGTATTGCATTTTGATTAAATGAAGCAACAGATTTATATTTACTATCTGTTTTTGCTTTTTCTATTGAGTTTTCTTGATTCATTGCGATCTCAATAATTTTATGTGCAATAATTGTGCCATCTGCCCCTAAAATATATCAACCGCCAGTTTCACCAGCCGTAATATCTTTAATTTGATTGGAAAAAATACTTGTTTCAATGCCTGCACATAATGCCCCAATAACAGTTCTATTTGAATTAAAGATAGGAACTGCAATAATATTTCGTAATGTTCCTGTTGTGCGGGATATTCTTGGTCTAGCAATAAACTGCTCGCCTTTCATTGTTGCAATAAACCAATCCCTATCGTGCATATCTGTTTCTTTTCCACTTCCAGAATAATGAGTTCCATTTGTATCCACAAAGGCAAAATGGGTAATATACTCATGCTTAGTTATTCTGCCTTGTAGCAATTTAGATTTTTCATATGCAGAAATATCAGCATTTTCTAGTAAAGGTGTTTGAGCAACTGCATGCATAAATTGAAAAAATCCATCAATTCTACCTTCAATAATCTTTGCAACATATATTGCATCATCAGTCAAATGTGCTGAAACTTTCTCTGAAACTGCTTTTTTTGCAATTCGTGAAGTAAGCACACCCAACACCAACGTTGCTGTTGCAATTAATAAACCAAAAACAATAAGTAACTTATTACGCATAGAAAAACGCTTTTTCATTAATTCCACTCCTTTATGGTTTTATTTTATGATTTAAAATTATGACTTTTTTACCTTCTCCATAATAAAAATAGCTTTCAAAACGAAAATATCATTTTTAACTGTATTAGAGAATTACATATACATATATCAATTTTTTTAATTTTTTACAATAAAACAATTATTTCTATTTTAAGCTTTAAAATGCTGAATTTGCCTAAAACACAGGTCATTACATCTTCTTTGTAGTTTTGAAGTGTTCCATTAAGGCTAGCTTTCCAGTCGTCAATAAAGACTTTACCCGTTGAAGAGCTTGAAGCATTTTTAATTATGCTAGAATAATCTTCTGCACTTATTTTTTCACTGTTAGTTATATAATAATGATTGCCTATTTTATAGACACA
>JBQNBK010000185.1:0-2529 GCA_052169975.1 Treponema sp. | reverse complement strand
TTATACTGGTATGATGTTTGAAGGCGAACATAATGATGATGCTGGTATGTTATTAAAAAGACAACATAGGTTTAAGAATGAAGACCTTCAAGAAAATGAAGGGAGGCAATAGTTATGGCACTAAGTCCTAAACGTGTTAAATATAGAAAAGTTCAGCGTGGCAGGGTTAAGGGAAATGCTACAAGGTGTAATGATATTGATTTTGGTGAGTTTGCACTTATTTCTTTGGAACCTTTCTTACTAACTAATAGACAAATTGAAGCTGCTCGTGTTGCTTTGAATAGAAAAATTAAACGTGGTGGTAAGTTATGGGTTCGTGTTTTCCCAGATAAGCCTTATACCAAAAAGCCTGCTGAAACTAGAATGGGTAAGGGAAAGGGAGCACCTGAATATTGGGTGGCTGTAGTTAAACCAGGTACTATTATTTTTGAACTTGCTGGTATTGATAAGGCTTTGGCTGAAGAGGCTATGTGTTTGGCTGGTAGTAAGCTTCCTTTTAAAACTAAATTTGCTGAGCAATTAATTGTTGATTGAGAGGAATTAATATGGGGAAAAAGTCAAAATTGAAGGATATGTCTTATCCTGAACTTATTGCTAGACGTAAAGAGTTGAAAGATAAGTATATGGATATAAGATTTCAGTGTATTGTGGGGCATGTTGATAATCCTTTGCAAAAACGTACAATTCGCAGGGAAATTGCTACAATCAATACTTTTATTGCTCAAAAAGAGAAAAATGGTGCCACGTTAAGCTAGGAGTGTAAATTATGGAAAATGAAAAAGTAATTAATAAATCTGGCAAACGTGAGTTTGTGGGTGTTGTTGTAAGTGATAAAATGGATAAAACTATTGTTGTTGAAGTTAGGACAAAAAAATTGCATAAACTATATAAGAAGTATGTTTCTACATCTAAAAAATATAAGGCACATGATGAAGAAAACACTGCTAATATGGGTGATACAGTGCGTATTATTGAATGCCGTCCTATAAGTAAAGAAAAGACTTGGCGACTAGTTGAAGTCCTAGAACGTGTTAAGTAATCTTTTGGAGGACTTATGATACAGGTAGAGACTAGACTGAATGTTGCAGATAACTCTGGAGCTAAACTTGCTGAATGTATTAAAGTATTGGGCGGTTCTAAGCGTAGATATGCAAGTATTGGTGATATTATAGTTGTTTCAATAAAAGAAGCTTTGCCAACTTCTTCAATAAAAAAGGGTACAGTTGAAAAGGCTGTTGTAGTGCGTGTTTCTAAAGAATATCGTCGTAAAGATGGTACATATGTAAGGTTTGATGATAATGCCTGTGTAATTATTGATGATAATAAGAATCCTAAAGGCAAGCGTATCTTTGGACCTGTTGCTAGAGAGTTGAGAGATCATGATTATATGAAGATTGTTTCTCTTGCCCAAGAAGTGCTATAGCTAGGGAGATGGAATATGAAACTACATAAAAATGATAATGTTGAAATTATAAGTGGCAAAGATGTTGGAAAACGAGGTGAGATAATACGCGTTTATGCTGATAAAGACACTGTCTTGGTGCGTGGGATTAATATGGTTAAAAAGACTTTTAAGCCACGATCTCAACAAGATAGAGGTGGTATATCAGATATTGAAGCTCCTATACATGTTTCAAATGTTATGATAATTTGCAAGAAATGTGGTAAAACTAGAGCTGGATTTAAAGTTGAAGATGGTAAAAAAACTAGAATTTGTCGCAAATGTGGAGAGGTGTTATAATGAGTGATTCTTTACCTCGTCTTAAAAAAATATACTTAGAAAATATTAAAAATGAGCTTGTGAAAGAATTTGGGTATACTACTGTCATGCAAATACCTAAGATAAAGAAAATAGTTGTTAGCATGGGGGTTGGTAGGGCTTTATCAAATAGAAAATTACTTGATGCAGCTGTTACTGATCTTGAAACTATCACAGGGCAGAAAGCTATTAAAACTAGAGCAAGAAAGAGTATTGCTAATTTTAAAGTACGTGAAGGTGCTGAAATAGGTGCTATGGTTACTTTGCGTGGTAATATAATGTATGAGTTTCTTGATAGGTTTGTGAATGTTGCACTCCCACGTGTTAAAGATTTTCGTGGTATAAATCCAAATGGCTTTGATGGGCATGGAAATTATTCTGTCGGTATTACTGAGCAGATTATTTTTCCTGAAATTGATTTTGATAAAATTGAGGAAATTTCAGGACTTAATGTTTCTATGGTTACATCTGCAAAAACTGATGTGGAAGCAAAGGTTTTACTGGCTAAGTTTGGAATGCCTTTTAGAAAATAGGAGATATAATTTATGGCGACAAAAGCAAAAATAAATCAAGCTAATAGCAAGGCTAAGTATCCAACTAGACAATATAATAGATGTAAGGTTTGTGGACGTCCACGTGGTTATATGCGACGCTTTGATATGTGCCGTATTTGTTTTAGAATTTTAGCAAGTGAAGGTAAAATTCCTGGTGTTCTTAAGTCAAGCTGGTAGGAGGTGTTGAATGAGTGTTTCGGATCCAATAGCAGATAT
>JBQNBK010000184.1:0-2541 GCA_052169975.1 Treponema sp. | reverse complement strand
ATGTGAAATGTTTTTTTCCTTAAACCCATTAATTCTTAAAGCATTAAGCACCACACTAACTGAAGAAAAACTCATAGCCAATGCTGCAAAAGAAGGTGATAAGGTTAAGCCAAATGGTTGCAAGACACCTGCAGCAATAGGAATACATAAAGAATTATAAAACAAAGCCCAAAATAGATTTTCTTTTATAATTTTCATTACAAATTTACTAAGATGCAAAGCATTCACTAAAGTCATTAAATTCCCATTCATCAAAATAATATCTGCAGCTTCAATAGCAATGTCCTGCCCTTTTCCAATAGCAATACCAACATCAGCTTTTGCTAATGAAGGTGCATCATTAATTCCATCTCCCACCATAGCAATAATCGAATTATCTTTTTTTAACTTATTAATAACATCAACTTTATCACTAGGCATACAAGAAAAGAAGACTTGATCAATCCCAACGTCTTTTCCTATTCTCATTGCAACATTTTCATTATCCCCAGTTAGCATAATAGGCGTTATGTTTAATGCTTTTAATTCTTTTATAGAATCTACTGCCTCATCTTTCACCTTATCAGAAATTGTAATCATTCCTATAATTTTTCTTTCTTTTACGCCATCATAACAAGCAATAAACAAAGCCGTATCTTTTATTTCAATATCAAGGTTTTCATTAAAACCTTCAGCTTTCATCAAATTCATATTTCCAATTAAAATAGTTTTGTTTCCAATTTTTCCTCTAACACCTAGACCTACATTGCTTTCAAAATCTTTCACTTCTAGTTTTTTTACCATTCGCCTCTTTGCTTCTTTTATAATGCTAAAAGCTATTGGGTGAGAAGATTTTTCTTCTATTGAATATGCAAAAGATAAAATATCTTCTTCTGAAATCTCATTAGAAAAAGATTTTATTGAGCTAACAGTGGGTTTTCCTTCTGTAATTGTACCTGTTTTATCAAATGCAATTGTTTTTACTTTATGAAAAGTTTCTAAAGCATCACCAGTTTTAATCAAAATACCTAAAGATGCAGAACGCCCCATTCCAACCATTATTGCAGTTGGTGTTGCAAGCCCTAAAGCACAAGGACATGAAATTACTAATACTGATATTCCAATAGAAAAAGCTTGAACAAAATCTTGAGAGAAAAGAAGCCAAAAAACAAAAGAAAGAAAGGATATTCCAATAACTAATGGCACAAAAACTGAAGCAACCTTATCGCTAATATGTGCTATTGGGGCAGAACTATCAGCTGCTTCTTTTACTAAAGCAATAATTTTAGAAAGAGTTGTATCTTGCCCTACATGTGTAGCTCTAAAAGTGAAATAACCTCTACAATTTACTGATGCACTTATAACATTGTCATTTTCTTTTTTTTCCACAGGCACACTTTCACCTGTAATTGCCGATTCATCCAATAAAGCAGAACCTTCTAACAAAACACCATCACAAGGAAGGCTCATTCCTTCCTTTATGCAAATAACATCTCCAAGAGCTATCTCATCATAAGGAATTGTTATCTTTTTTTCGTCTCTAATTACTATTGCTGTTTTAGGAGTTAGTTCCACTAGCTTAGTTATTGCCTTAGTAGTTTTTTTCTTTGCAAGGCTTTCCATGTATTTACCCAATGTGACAAGTGTTAGGATTGTTGCAGAAGATTCAAAATATAAATTATGAATAATTTCATGTATGTAATTTTGTTCCAGCAAACCACTAGAAAGTTTATATATTGAAAAGACACCATATAAAATAGAAGAAAAAGAACCAATCGCAATAAGAGAATCCATCGTTGCATGTCTTTTTATTAAACTAGAAAAGCCTTTTATAAAAAATGATTGATTGATAATAGCTACAGCAATAGAAAGTAAAAATTGTGTGAATGCAAAAGAAATAGCATTTTCTAAGAAAAAGCTAGGAATTGGAAAACCTAGCATACCACCCATAGAAAGATAAAAAAGTGGCAATGTAAAAAACAAAGAAAAAAGTAGTCTTTTTTTTAATTGTAAGCTACTATCATTTTCTTTTGATATTGGTATTGCTTTCTTTTCTCCTTTTAGAACTGCCCTATATCCCAAACTTGCTACTGTTTCAACAATTTTTTCTATATTTATTATGTTAGGTTCATAAGATAATTTCATGCTATTTGTAAGAAGCGAGATATGAACTTTTTTTATACCTTCTAATCTTAAAAGTGTTTTTTCTATACTAGAAGAACAAGCAGCACAGCTCATTCCAAATACATCAAAAGAATCTTCTTTCATGCAAGCCTCCTAATACAATAAGTCTACAAAAACACAAAATAAAAAACAATCATTTAATAAAAAAGTTTTTTTTACACTCAAGATATGTTTTTCCATGTCCGATATAAATAAGGAGGTGTGAAAATCATATGTTATTATTTTAAAGCTATTGTAGAGGGCTTTTAATAATAAGAATATGTTTTGCATACCTTGAGAATGAGCATATAGTAAGGCAGGGATGCCACGCCTCTTTAATACGAGGAGAGGGAAAATCGCCAAAGGAGTAGCATTATGATCATTAATCACAACATGAGC
>JBQNBK010000183.1:0-2552 GCA_052169975.1 Treponema sp. | reverse complement strand
ATTAATGCTTCCCAATTATTAATACTAAGAGCCACAAAAAAGTACCCTAGGTAACTTGGTAAAAAAGTATTGTTTGCATTTTCAACACAAACAATTTCCCCTTTTTTAAATTCATCTTTACCTAAAAAAGAACTTAACAGAATGCACATACCTGTTAAAATAATAGGTATGAGAAAATATATAATGTAAGATATCCAATTAGATAATCTTACAAGTTTGAGGCAACTTGGAAAAAAATATCCAAGCGTATAACTTTTTTGAACTAAAAAGACTATGACTAGTAAAAATGTAGAACTTGATGTTAACAATATCTTTAATAGTATATTCAAAAGATCCATCCAAAACCATACTCGCCTCTCAAATTTGCAAAAACTTCAGAGGGAAAACTTAATATTCACAAATTCATCACATAATTTGTACATTCTTATATACTAGGAATCATATGCTCCTTTCCATCTTTTTATTATACTATATTTAGACTGAATATTCAAATATGCGAATTGTATCATGTTAAATCTCACTACGAAATAAAATGAGCTTTTTCGTTCTCAATACACAAATAATTCGCTGTAAACTTCTCCATAAAATTCTTTGTTCGAATGTCGTTTAATCTTTCTAAAACTTCTTCTATATCAAGAATAGAGGATATCCATGCCTTGCTTATCAACTTAATATTTATTTTTAAACCAAAATAAAAGTTATAAGTTGATTCCATACCTACCTTCCTTCAGACAATTCAACTCTACATCCACTTAACCTACATTTATAACTTTACCTATATACATAACTATGTTAAAACAAATATCAGGTTTAAAGCAAGGGTTAGATTAATATTTCATATCTACCAGCCAATTCCCTTGATATATATGCCCAAAATTTGACAAACATTGTTCTTAGCATTTTCTCAATAATAACCAACTCCTTAGAGTTGATTTTCTCACTCCAATTATTAGGTCTGTACCTAACAAGTGACGAATAATTCAAAAAAATAAGGTATATTGATAATAATTCGTCTTCATTGCTGATACTTATATCAATAAAAAGATTTCCATTACAATCAAAGCAAATGATATCATCTAAAGAGTCATCCATATTTTCTTTTGAAAAAACTATTTTTGTTTCAATAGTGTCTCTAATTACAAAGCCTTTATTATTCAACTTTTGCTCATAAAAGGTTTTTTCGTCAACCACCAACCAATGAAAATACAAGGATGAATTAATAAATCCTGTTTCATACATAAAGGTTTTCCAATATTGGACAGGAACAAAGTCTGTTTGATTATTAGAAAAAACCATTGGCAAATATTCATATAAATCGGGAAGTCTCTTATATAACTCCAATAATGAATAGGAATCTTTTTTCATTTTATTTTGTATTTTGGCTAATTCAACAAACGTACCTTTTTTAGAAATCATTATATCATTTTCATTTGAACAAGTGGCACCATGGCTCGAAAACATTGATTCAAGTTCTGATAATTGAACACCATGCACACCATTATTTATTATAATAAACACTTTTGATAAATTTAAAAGTGAATAAAATTGAATAAGTGGGAGCGTCTCAATTGACGCATTATTCTGTAGGTTTGCATATTCAATAGCTTGCTTAAAGCAATGTCGTAAATACAATTTTGAATTGTCATTTTTCATTTTTTCTAAATAATTATTAACAGATATATTAATTATTCCTTCATTTTCTTTAATTGAATTTTTAACCGACAATACAAACGGTCTCATTATAACTCCTACCCAGAAAGTTTATGGCTAATCTGTTCGAGCTTTATGTATTATAAGCTCTTGACTAGCATCTTTTAAATATTTGATTAATTATTTTACATAAATCATCATTATGATTATTATATCAAAACTCACACTTTTTTAAGTATAACACAAAACTATCTTAAGAACAACCGTTGAAATTACCTAGTCGTCTATTTGCAAAACTCCCAAAGTTTTCAATTCCATTCACATGACATTTTCCTGTGGTGAATTCATCTTTATTATGAAAAACTCGATGATAATCATAACCATTTAAAATAAGACAATCATAAGCTTTCCAATCATCCGTATTGATGGTAGAAGCATCTAAAATATGTTCTTGCTATTATGGGCATTAATGCTTCCTTTGAATAATTTGGAAAAATCTTTATAAAATACCTTATTCCCCTTTTTTAATAACCTCAAAACTCATTTTTTCTGCATCTCCTCAACCTCTTTACTTCTAACTCTTTTAACATCTCCTTTTGTAAGATATTAATCAAGAACCTAATTTTTTATAGAGATTGTTCAAAACATAATCAATTTTTATCTGCCTAATTATTACTTTATTAGAAAACATTTCTACGATTCCGTTTAATAATCTTTTATTTCTACATGTTCAATCAACACCTATTCACTTCTACCTTATAAAAACATCCCCCTCACATCTAGGTCAGCAAAACCTAGATGTGAGAGTAATCCACATACCCTACACCAAACTCGCAAAGCCTGAAAATGCCATTGAAAGAAGAGCTGCTGTGATAAAAAGAATTGGAGCTCCTTTCAATATC
>JBQNBK010000182.1:0-2567 GCA_052169975.1 Treponema sp. | reverse complement strand
TAGAATTATCAAAAAAATATCATCCTGATAAATATCAAACAAAGGATGAAAATACAATAAAATTTGTAGAAGAAAAAATAATAAAAATAAATGAAGCATATGAGTATTTAAAGGAAAACTTTGAAGAAAGCAAAGATAATAATACTATGGAACATGATTATAAAAAATATACTAATGATTTTTCTGATGGAAAATTTTGGTCTAAAATGAAAGAAGTGGCTAAAAAAATTGGTTTAAAAGCAACGAGTTATGCTTTAATTCTTTATTATGTACTTCAAAAGAAAGAAGTTCCTTTAGCAGATAAAATGTTAATAACAGGTTGTTTAGGATATTTTATACTTCCTTTAGATTTAGTTCCAGATATAATTCCAGCTATGGGTTACAGTGATGACGTGGTTGGTATGCTCTTTGCAATAAAAAGATGTATGAACTATGTTGATGATGAAATAAAAGAAAATGTTTCTAATAGACTTGTTTCATGGTTTGATATAGACAGAGATTACATTGATAACTTATTAAAAGATATCTAAAAGAAGTAGTTAGCTTTGATGCTAACTCTTTTTCTTTAATACGAAAGGATTTTATAAAAAAATAATTTTTTTTAAAACAAAATTTTTTTAAACTATTTTACAACTTTCACTGTCAAATAAGTATACAGATAAAAGTTAATAAAATACCCCCTAATAATGAGTAGCATAAAGCCATAAAAGTGGTTGTTATAGCTGCTCATTTTAATTTTAAAATTTTCAAAAAAATTTAAAACTTGTAAAACTGTCTGGAAGTCTAACACTGTATAAAATTTAACAATATCTAGCAAGAAGTCCCCTACTTCTATAAGTAGGGGATGAATTGCTTTTTTATTTTCTTGAAATTGTTTCAAAAATATGATATAATCAAATCAATTAAAGGTAATAAAAAAGGAGTATTTTTGGAGTAGAAGTTTTTTTGTATTGAGTATTGGTGGAGCAAGTAAGGAGGAGGAAATGAAGATAATTAAAAAAGCATATAAATTCAGAATATATCCTACCTTAGAACAAGTAGTCTTTTTCTCAAAAAACTTTGGTTGTGTTAGAAAAGTTTATAATCTTATGTTAGATGATAGGAAGAAAGATTATGAAGAATATAAATCAACAGGAATTAAAACTAAATATCCTACTCCTGCTAAATATAAAGAAGAGTATCCTTATTTAAAAGAAGTTGATAGCTTAGCTCTTGCTAATGCGCAATTAAATTTAGAAAAAGCCTATAAAAATTTTCTTAAAAATAAAGATTTTGGTTTTCCAAGATATGAATGTAAATCCAATCCAGTCCAAAGCTATACTACAAATAATCAAAACACAATATATATTAAAGATAGCTACATAAAACTGCCTAAATTAAAATCGCTAGTTAAAATCAAATTACATAGAGAAATAAAAGGTATAATTAAATCAGTAACAATAAGTAAAAATAGTCTTGATCATTATTTTGTTTCAATATTATGTGAAGAAGAAATCGAAGAATTAGCAAAAACTAATAAAAATATTGGAATAGATTTAGGAATAAAAGAATTTGCAACAATGAGTGATTGTACAAAAGTAGAAAATTTAAAGCTAACAAAAGAATATGAGAAAAAACTGAAAAGAGAACAAAGAAAAATATCAAGGAGATGCAAACTTGCTAAAGATAGCGATAAAAAACTATCAGATAGTAAGAATTATCAAAAGCAATAGAAAAAAGTAGCAAAGATCCATAATAAAATTAGAAATAAAAGAAAAGACTTTGTAAATAAGTTGAGTACAAAAATTATCAATAACCACGATATAATCTGTATAGAAGACTTAAATATAAAGGGAATGTTAAAAAATCACAAATTAGCAAAAAGTATATCAGATGTAAGTTGGAGTGAATTTGTAAGACAACTAGAATATAAAGCAAATTGGTATGGAAGAAAGATTGTAAAAGTACCTACATTTTATCCAAGTAGTAAGACTTGTTCTAGTTGTGGTAATATAAAAGAAACTCTAACATTATCAGAAAGAATATATCATTGTGAATGTTGTGGACTAGAAATAGATAGAGATTACAATGCAAGTATAAATATATTAAGAAAAGGTTTAGAAATATTAAGAGAAGAAAAAGTAAGTTAAAAAAATATATCAGGGTAGGGACTACCCGAAGAGCTTGGTAAATATATGTGGCTAACAAAAGCACATACTTCCCAAGAAGCTCCCACTTCTATAAGTGGGAGTAGTTCACTTAGAATAGTATGTATAAAATACGATAAAAGTTTTAAAATAGTACACTTAGAATAAAAAAAATAAAAAAAAACTTGTAATTTTAAATTGATATGTTATAATAGGATAAATTTAAGTAAATGAACAACTAATAACTATATATAAAATAAATTTTTAAGGGGGATTTATATGAAGAAATTAGCATTATTATTAGGATCATTATTAGTAGTTAGTTCTGTAGTTGCTGCTAAAGAAGTTATGCCAGCACCTACTCCAGAACCTGAAAAGGTAATTGAGTATGTTGAAAAACCAGTTATAGTTTACAGAGACAGAGAAGTTGCTCCAGCTTGG
>JBQNBK010000181.1:0-2595 GCA_052169975.1 Treponema sp. | reverse complement strand
TGGAGCGATAAGAGGGGGATTGGGCTATTCATCCAAACGAATCAATCGTCTTGCAATTTCTTTTTCAATAAACGATTTTGATAATCCATTAATAGAAATAGAATTCATAGAAGGTTCTATTGAAACAACATCTTATTCATATAAGCTTGAGCTTTCTAAAATCAATAAGATACTATCTCTTTTAAATATCTTACAAAAAGAATACAACAAAATAGAATAAGTTTACTTAAATTATCTTTATTTTATATGTTTGATGATTTTAAGGAACTGAGCAAAAGTCTCCTTCAAGCAAAAAGTATATGTCTGAAGGAGATTTTGAAAAAATTACATTGCTTCCAAGAATGGAATAACACACAAATGCATTGCGTTTTTTAGAACTATTAATGAAGCTTTGCAAAGTGAAAGCCTTGCATTAGTTAGCATTTCATCTTTTTCTATTATGATTTGATTATCATGATAGAATTTACTAAAAGATTTAGAAAGTTCATAAAGATATGTAGGAATTACACTGGAATCCATTTCGCTAACAGCTTTTTCAACACGTTCAGGAAATTGGGACAATAGCTTTGTTAAAGCCCATTCCACTTCAGTGTTCAAAAGACTAAAATCAATTGAACAAACATCAAAATTAATCTCTTTAGTTTTTTCTAATAATGATGAAATTCTTGAACCCATGTATTGAAGATATGGCCCTGTGTTTCCTGTAAATGAAAGGGACTTTTTAGAATCAAAAAGCATGTCCTTTTTTGGAGTTATTTGCAAAAGGAAATAGTGAAGTGCTGCAAGAGCAATCTTTTCTGATGTGTCTTCAATATCTTTAATTACTTCTGCCCTTCCTTTTTCCAGTATTTGGTTTTTTGCTTCTTTATGTAGCTCATCAAGTAAATCGTCAGCGTCAACTACAGTTCCTTCTCGGCTTTTCATCTTTCCTTCAGGCAAATTAACCATTCCATACGAAAGGTGGTGCATATCATTTGCCCATTCATAACCTAGAAGTTTTAATATATAAAACAATACCTTAAAATGATATTCTTGCTCGCTTGCAACAACATAAATCATTTTGTCAAAAGGCCAATCCTTATGCCTAAATATTGAAGTGCCAATATCTTGTGTTATATAAAGAGAAGTGCCATCACGCCTAAGAAGTATTTTTTCGTTTTCTATATTTATTGGCTTTAGATCCACTGCAATGGAACCATCATCTTTTTTATAAAACACACCTTTTTTTAAGCCTTCTAATACTTCATCTTTACCTTTTAGGTATGTTTCACTTTCAAAATAAAGTTTATCAAAATGCACATCAGTTCGTTGGTAAGTTTGTTGAATACCTTCTAATGCCCAATCATTCATTTGCTTCCAAAGCTTCATTAATTCTTCGTTCTTGCCTTCTTCCCATTCTTTTAGCATGTTTTTTACTTCTTCTTCAGCTTCAGGATGCTCTTCATTATACTTATGAAAAGCAACATATAGGTCGCCAACAAAATGATCACTTTTTAGTTTTTCACTAGAAGAAGTTTTCCCATTTGCAAGTTTTTGATATGCAAACATTGATTTACAAATATGCACACCTCGGTTATTTATAATGTTGACCCTGTATACTTCAGCTCCAGAAAACTTAAACAATCGGCAAATGCTTTCGCCAATCACATCGTTTCTTAAATGCCCTAAATGCAAAGGCTTATTTGTGTTAGGTCCTGAGAATTCCACCATAACTTTTTTATCTTTTAGCATTTGGGAACTACCATAAGAATCTTGAGCATTTAATATTTTTGTTATAATTGATGTGGTTAAATCTTTTTTGTCTAAAAATATATTAAGATATGGCCCTACAATCTTGGCTTTTCCTTTTAATAATTCATCTTTTTCAAGCTCTTCCAATAATGCACTTGCAATCTTATCAGGTGCCATTTTTAAGGCACGAGAAAATGGAAAAAGCGGAAAAGCAAGGTCTCCAAGCTCTTGTTTTGGAGGTGTTTCTACTAATACATCATCAATAGAAAAAACATTTGAATCATCTTTTTTTATTTTATTTAATAGGCTTGCGATTTTTTCACGCCACAATAGTTTATCCATAAAATACCCTCGCTATGTGTTAAAAATATCCGAAAGTATATAAAAAAGAGAATAAGTATACAATGATAGGAAAATAGCCCTATAAAAATTAACCAAAGTTGCATAAACTGTTTAGTTAATAAAAATTATATTTTTAGTTCTTTTATGTTGGGTATTTGAAAATTATCTTTTTTTAATTATCCTTAACTTTTTTAATATCAACAAAGTTATTTCATCTTTTGTAATTATTAATAAAAATAATCCTATAGATGCAAAAAGTATGAGCATAAAAAACAATGTGATAATAAAGGAAAGCGATTCTTTTAAGTGTGCTGAAAAAATGAAAAAATGTTCTAATGGCTTAATAAAAAAATAAACAGGCAATATAGCAATGCTAGAAAACAAAACAATTTTTAATGAGAAAAAAGATATCTTTTTTAATATAAAATTTATATTTAGCACTTTCTTTTTTCTTAAAAAAAAAGAAAAGAAACAAAGTGTTGATTAAACTTGCAATACTTAAAGCTATTGCTATGCCTCCGC
>JBQNBK010000180.1:0-2655 GCA_052169975.1 Treponema sp. | reverse complement strand
AAAAATCGGCTTAATTTACTCGCCAATTGCACTGTCCTTTTCTTGACTTTTCCAGTTTTGTGCAGACACATATTTCTTTATCCTGTGCAAGAAGTGGTAACAAAAGGCTTGAAAGGAATGTGGAAAACCTTTATGAGGTGGTGTATGTCATCACCTCAAGTTTTATCTATAAGCTATTATCTTCTATTTCTTTTTCAAGATAGTTAAAAACAGTTGCAAGGTCATTATATCTTAAAGAAGCAAGAGAATCGTAAGGTGTTTCCATATCATTAACAATCATAAGCTTAGCCCCATTATCTAGGGCATAAGAAGGAAGGGCTGCTGCAGGGTATACAGTTAAGCTTGAACCTAACACAATAATGGCATCAGCTTCTTTTACTTCTTTAATTGCTTCAGTTAAGGCTTTTATAGGTAAGGATTCACCGAAAAATGTAATGCAAGGTTTTAGCACTCCGTTACATTTGGAGCATCTAGGCACTTCGCCAGCCCTAGCTATTTCAAACACTCTTTTTTCTGATGTTTCCATTCCACAAGAAAGGCAATAATGTACTTTTGCAGAGCCATGAAGTTCAATTACATTTTTACTTCCAGCCTTTTGATGAAGCATATCTATATTTTGTGTGATTAAAGCTTTAAGGCACCCCATTTCTTCAAGTTTTGCAAGCACTCTATGGGTAACTGCGGGCTCTTTTTCATCCAGCCCATAAATAAACTCTTTTGTGTTTTCATAATAAAAGCTAGGATCACGTTTAAACACATCTAGGTCAAAAATCTTTTCGGCATCCATTGTCTTATAAAGCCCATTCTTGCCTCTAAAATCTTTAATGCCTGAAAGCACACTTACCCCAGCTCCCGTAAAAGCTACAAGGTGTTTTGCTTCTTTGATAAAGTCTATAATTTCTTTCATTTTCTCCTCCTAATAGCACTATTATAGGCACTATTATAATAGAAGATTTTTGCAAAAGTAAGTTATCTATTCTCTTTATAAAAGTTTCACATTGTGTTTTATTAGTTTGCAAAAAGTTATATAATATATTTAAGAAGGTTAGGAGGTGAAAATAATGGCAAAAACGACAAATATTAATGTCCGTGTTGACCCAGAAACAAAAGCAAATGCGGAACAGTTATTTTCAAGTTTTGGAATCACCATAAATGATGCTATCAATATTTTTCTTCATAAATCGCTGATGGAGGGTGGGCTTCCTTTTGAAATGAAACAGACTCGGTTTAACTTGGAAACTGAAATGGCTATAGAGGAAGCAAGGCTTATCATGTCAGGAAAAATTCCTGCAAAGTATTATACATCTACAAAAGAATTATTTGATGAGCTGGAAATAGACGCTAAATAATGTTAAAGCTTATAACCACAAGTACCTTTCGTAAAGATTTGAAACTTGCAAAAAAGCGAGGTTATGACCTTTCTTTGCTTGAAATTGTACTAAATAATCTTTTAGAAGAAAAAATCTTGGATAAACGTTATCGCGACCATGCTTTAAGTGGCAATTATATTTGGTTTCGAGAATGCCATATTTTGCCTGATTGGCTACTCATTTATACAATAAATAAATCAAATCTGATCCTCACAGCTTCACGAACAGGGAAACACTCTGATTTGTTTAGAAAATAAGATAGTTCATTTTATAATGAATTAGAATTCTTTAATGTATTACCCCTTATTTTAAGCTATGCTTCAAAATATCTAAAAAAATCTTAATATTTTACACGAAATACCGATTACTTATAGAAATTTTCCATTTAAGGGGTATTGTTATGGTTAGAGGTTGGTACACTGCAGCAAGCGGTATGTTAGCACAACAAAGGCAGCTGGACGTTATTTCTAATAATTTAGCAAATGTCGACACTACAAGTTTTAAGCGAGATGTTTCTTTTCAAAAGAGTTTTCCTGAATTACTTCTTAGAAGACTTAATGACGATGGTGTTTTGCGTCATCCTTTTGGTTCTGTTGACATGGCTCCAATTATTGGAAAACTAGGACTTGGAGTTGAAACAAACGAAGTTTTTACAGAGTTTGAACAAGGTTCTCTAAAGCAAACATTTTCACCTTCTGATATAGCTTTGGATGGTAAAGGTTTTTTTGCTGTTAGCACTCCTCAAGGTGAAGAATATACACGTAATGGAAACTTTTTAATAGGTGTTGAAGGCTATCTTGAAACAAAAGAAGGTTATCCAGTGATGGGTGAAGATGGGTATATCTTTTTGCAAGACATGGAATATACAATAGATGTGGATGGTCGCATTTTTGCACGCCCAATAACAGAGCCTGAAGCAGATTCTCAATATGTTGACCGCTTAAAGATTGTTGAATTTGAAAATGATAGATATCTTGAAAAGAAAGGTTCTAGTTTTTATCTTCCAAATGAAATTACAGGAGAGGCAATTGCATCAGAAGGATCAGCTCGCCCACGTGTAATTCAAAACTTTTTGGAAGCTTCAAATGTGAATGTTGTAAATGAAATGGTAAGAATGATTGAAGTTAATAGAGCTTATGAAGCTAATCAAAAATGTGTGCATTCCATAGATAATATGATGGGAAAACTATGGAATGAAGTTGTTAAGGCTTAAAGAGGGGGAGGAGTAACATATGGTTAGAAGTTTATGGACAGCAGCAACAGGAATGAATACACAACAGACAAA
>JBQNBK010000179.1:0-2664 GCA_052169975.1 Treponema sp. | reverse complement strand
AGTCTAGCTAGAGTTTAAAGCACTTCTAGCTAGACTTTTTTGCAACTCTAGCTAGAGTTTTTACTAACTCTAGCTAGACTTTTCAAAATATAGGAGGCATCTACGTAGTCTTTAAGAATTTGTAAAACAAAAGCATCAATCC
This sequence comes from Treponema sp., assembly GCA_052169975.1. GTDB lineage: Bacteria > Spirochaetota > Spirochaetia > Treponematales > Treponemataceae > Treponema_B. The sequence goes on along the minus strand of JBQNBK010000179.1, from coordinate 2,522 downwards.
TAGTATCTACCACCTCTATTTTGAAAAGGTGGATTATAACGCATTAATTATAATATTTAGTTTTTAATTGCTAGCATTTTCATAAAAAAACTACTAGTTGACATAAAAAAAAATATATATACTCATTCCAATAATTTTTTAGGAGATTATATGAAAAAACTTATTACGTCGGCTCTTCCTTATGTGAATAATGTTCCACATTTAGGGAACTTAATACAAGTGCTTTCAGCTGATGTTTTTGCAAGATATTCAAGACTTCATCAAGATGAGGTTCTATATGTTTGTGGAACAGATGAATATGGCACTACAACTGAAACAAAGGCTCAAGAAGTGGGAAAAACTCCTAGAGAACTTTGTGATCATTACCATGCATTGCACTCAAAAATTTATAACTGGTTTGGCATAGCATTTGACTATTTTGGTAGAACTTCTATAGAAGAACATACAGAAATTACACAAAATATCTTTCTTTTGTTACATAAAAATGGCTACGTTAAAGAACACGAAAGTGAACAATTTTTTTGCCCTAAGTGTAATCGCTTTTTAGCAGATCGCTATATAGTTGGAGAATGCCCTAGTTGCGGCAAAGAAGCAAAAGGAGATCAGTGTGAGTCTTGTGGGAAACTCCTAGAACCAACAGAGCTAAAAGAGGCTACGTGTTCAACGTGTCACACAAAGCCTATCTTAAAAAAGACTCGCCACCTTTATATAGATTTACCTGCAATTTTGCCAAAATATAATGAATGGTTTGAAAAAACATTAAAGACATCTTCGTGGTCAAATAATGCAATACAAGTTACAAAGGGGTGGATTAAAGAAGGTTTACAAGAAAGAGCAATAACTAGAGACTTAAAATGGGGAATTCCTGTTCCATTAGCTGGGTATGAAAATAAGGTTTTTTATGTTTGGTTTGATGCTCCCATAGGTTATATTTCGCTCACTAAGCGTTATGCAAAAGAGGCGGGGGACAATTGGGCTCAATGGTGGTTAGATTCTCCTGAAGTTCGCCTTTTTCAATTTATTGGTAAAGACAATATTCCTTTTCACACTGTTATTTTCCCATCATCTTTGATAGGCACAGGCAAAGACTGGACAAAGCTATATAAAATGTCTAGCACTGAATATTTGAATTATGAAGGTGGAAAGTTTTCAAAGTCTAAAGGCATTGGTGTTTTTGGCACAGATGCTATGGAAGCGACATTCCAGCTGATATTTGGCGGTTTTATATCTTTTATAATAGACCAGAAAAATCAGACTTTCAATTTACATGGAAAGATTTTAGAGAAAGAGTGAATAGTGAATTGATTGGTAACCTATGTAATTTAGTTAATAGGACGCTTACATTTGTTGGAAAATCATACGAAGGAAGCATTCCTAAAGAGTATGAATTGCAAGGGGACGAAAAAGAGGCTATCCTTTCTATAAGAAAAGCTGTTGAAAAAAGCAAAAAGAAGATAGAAGAGGCACAAGAAAATGGGCAACTAAAAGATGCTTTTCACGAGGCTTTTCTTCTTTCGGATATTGGAAACAAAGCTTTTCAAGCAGGGGAACCTTGGAAGAATATTAAAGAAAATCCTTGCTATGCTTCCACTTTGATAAGAGAACTTTGTTATTTAATTAAAGATATCTTGATATTGGTTCATCCATTTATTCCTTCTTATGCAAGTGAAGTGGCAGGCTTTTTTGGCTTAGTTATAGATTCTGGTGAGGTGTTTAATGGAAAATGTCATAAATATAGAAAATCTTCTTCTCTTACTTGGGAAGATGTGGGAAAGAGAGAAGGTTTAACTAAAGTTGAAGGAGTTAGAATAATATTTAAAATGTTAGATGAAAAAAAGATAGAAGAATATCAGAAAAAGTTTTCTGGTAATGAAAACAAAGAAGTAGTTAGTGAAAGTGCAAAAAAGGTGCAAAACAAAAAAGAAGAAAAGTCTCCAATAGAAACTTTTTTAGAAAAGGTTGTGTTAAGAGTTGCTAAAATTATGGAAGTTTCTCGCCATCCTGATGCAGATAAGTTATATTTACTAAAAGTTGATGATGGACGCGTTCAAGATAGGGTAATTGCTTCAGGGCTTGTAGGATTTTTCACTGAAGAAGAGCTTCTTAATAAGGTAATTGTGATAGCTGATAACTTAAAGCCTAGAAAGATGAGAGGGATTGATTCAAATGGAATGCTTCTTGCAGCTTCTTACGAAAAAGAAGATGGCTCTGAGGTGTTGGAATTAGTTTCTCCTTCTAACGCAAAGGTGGGAGATAGGCTAACACTTAAAGGCTATGAAGAGCCTAGCAATGAAGATGTGAAAATGATAAGTGCAGACACTTTCTTTTCTGTGCCAATTAAAGCTGTATCTGGTATTGTTCAAATAGAAGGCGTGCCTCTTTTAGCTAATGGGCAAGAGATTAAATTAAGTGTAGTGCTTAATGGAGATGTAGGCTAGGCTTTGGCTTATATGAACTTTTTGCTCAATGAGACTTAAAAGTACTCATTGAGCGGAAAGTGATTGAGTAGATTGAAAGTTGGT
>JBQNBK010000178.1:0-2664 GCA_052169975.1 Treponema sp. | reverse complement strand
ATCATAAATGCACCGACTAATATTTTAAGTGAAATATTTCATTGTGTTAGATTAAAAGTATATTACCTCTATCCCAAGCTTCTTGTTTCATTTCTTTAGTGATGACAACTTTTTTATCTTTGCAAGCTTCAAACAATAAGTCCTTCCCTTCTTTTAATGACTTTTCCATTAAGGCTTCCATTTCATCCCATGTTAAAAAAGATAAATCATAGGCAATAGTGTCTGCGAAACGGTTAGGGTCTACTAGTTCTTCCATAGTTGGGTTTTTTTGATATAGATATTCATAATAGCAAAAATAGTCTATTGATACTGAACACTGAAATTGATAACTATATTCGCCTTCAAGACCATAGGGGCTAGAATACATAATCCATCCTTTGTTTAAAAGATACTATCAATCTGTCTGTTGAAATAAGCCCACGCATTAGGTAAAAATTGTCTCATACTTTGTATGCGTTCAATATTACCTAAACTTTCAAACATTTCAGCTATAGTTTCTGCTTGAACTTTAAGAGAATATACTGCTTTATTTTCTCTTTGCCAATAGGCATATGTGTGTCCATATAGTTTATTAATTACACGCCCCGCTATTTCTTCATGAGTCATAGCTCCGTAAAGGTCAGAAATATCAGAATTGATATCCTTATTTTCTGCAATAATATTAGTAATTAATTTTCTTAATTCTGTATCAAGATTTTTTATTGTTTTTGACTCCAAATCTCTTATTAGCTTAAAATTATTCTTATATTTTTCATAACCTATTTTATTAATATATGAAATAACATCATATTCGATAAGTGTAAAAAGGTTATTCATTTTTTGAGTAAGCCCATGGGAAGTCTCAAATATATTACTATCTAACCAATGCCCACTCTCGTGCAAAAAAGTACTCATTCCAAGTTTAAAACCCAATGCCTGATTATCTTTTTTTAAACTGTCTTTTTTTAAATTGCAATATATCTTATTTTCTTTTAAACTATAAAAGGAAGCTTCTTTCGTATTATAAAAATCACCTTGCATATTTTTTGTATGCCTTGCAAGAATGAATAAAGCTCTGCTATTAACCTTATGTAAATCACTGATAAAATCTTCTTTGTCTTCAGCACGCACTCCATTTTGAAACCATCTATGCTCTTTTATAATGTCAATACTTGCAACGGCTAAAGCTCGGCTATCTTCATTATGAAATACACGTAAGCCTGTCTCCTCTAGCTTATCTTGTATCATCTTTTTATTAAGTTCGTGGTTTTGTTTTTCAAACCATTCAGTAGTTGGCACGTTGCCTAGTTTCATTCCGCCCTCTAATTGTTTCTGTAATTTTCTTGAGGTGATGGGGGCAATGGTGCATAGGCACATTACATGAGGGCGGTCGGGCACTTTATCTAATGGATATATTCCACAACCTAATCCATACACATTTTCGTATGCAAGGTCATTACAACAGCATCTATCCTCATACATTTTTAATCGATTGTTTGCCAATAGCCACTGCACGGCTTCTACGTATGGGTTTTCTATATAATCTTTTAGGCTTGTTATAAAAGCATTTTCTGATAGTTCGTTTCTGGCTAGTCGCATTGCTGCAAAAGGTAAGTTTTTAGGGAAACGCCCACGAAGGCGAGTAACCATATTAGGGTAATCTTTAACTAATTTACTGCCCCCTTCACTTATATAATCTTTTAATGCAAGCGCTAATTTTTTACAATCTTTATTAATGCCTGCTTCTATAAGCTCTTTTACTTTGTTAATAGAATTATCAGAAACGCCCCATATACGGCTAGAAAGTTTAAACTCTTTTTCTCTAAAAATACGTACCTTTTCCATTGTATGCCTTGCTATTTCTTCGCTCTTTTCGGCCACACGCAATTGCTCTTTTTTGATGATGATATTTTTATCTTTAACTGCCCCTTTAAGCTCGCCTATCAGTCTTTCTTTTATGCTGGGCATTAACAAATTAGAATTATTTATAATAGGTAAAAGCATCTCCCCCTTAACGGCTTTTTCTTGCAGTTTTTGTTTATGCAATTGTTCGTCAACATTAAGCCTAGCACCGACGGAAAGGGACACTGCGGCTCCTCTTTGCAATGTTGCATATATAATATATTTTAAGCTTTCCGCAAGGTATGATTTTTCTTTTTCTATTAGCTTTTTTAAGGGGGCGTTTATGCCTTTAAACTCGCCCGTTTTTTCGGCTATTACATCGGCTATTTTTCCAATGCAACTTTTGTATGCAAAGAGCACATCAGCTAGCAATTTCACTTCTATTTGACGCCTCATTTCTAACATATCTTTTAGGTAAGCTTTTAATGCATCATCATAATTTTTTAATGATGGGTAGCTCCTATCTAGGAGCGACTCGGTTTCTTTTTTTGGCAAAAAAAAATACCTCCTTTTTTTGTGTGTCTTGCAAGACAATTTTTTATGTCTTGCAGACGGGCTTGTTTAAAGTGCCAATTTCTAGGCGTGAAAACGCCTAGAAATTAAAGCTTTTACCCGTCTGCAAGACACAAAAAACAAATTAGAATAAGACATTTTTCATACCAGAAGAAAAGCCTTGTTTTTCTTCTGCAAGCTGGGTCTTTTCTTTTATATATGCAATAGCCTTTTCATGTTCGCTTTCGTATTCACTAGGAATTGTGATAAATGTTTTAAGTGCATTAAAAG
>JBQNBK010000177.1:0-2726 GCA_052169975.1 Treponema sp. | reverse complement strand
AATAATTATACAATATTTTCCCATCTTAAACTATTAAAATTAGCTTGAAGCAAAAGAAAATATTTTACATTAGTTAAACTAAAAATAGCACGAAAATACTGCATCATAAATGTAAGAAGATTGTCCTTGAAGGCTTACCACTAGCACTCTTTATAATGCTAAAAGCTTTTGTTCTTAAAGCTGGAAGTAATTGTTACATTATGCTAAAATTGCACATTAACGGAGGTGCTTGTGGAATATGAAACACTTCTTAAACAGATAAAAACACTGCCACTATAATTGTAGAAACAGCAATTGAAAATAATTTACAATTAATTACTGCTGATAAAGGCTTTAAACAAATCTCAAAGTTAAATTTGGCTCTAATTGAACCTAATACTTCACATAGATATAAATAAGGGAATTAAGTAAAACTTAGCTATGATAATCTTTTTAAAAAGCGAATTTTTATTCTTACTCATAATCTTTCCTGTTTTTTTTATTTTAAGACGTTTTAAGATAATTTCACGGTTTAAAATAAGTCTTAACTTAGTTAATTGGAATGAAAATGCTTTCACTAATAAAAATTATACATTTAATTTCTTGTCATTTTTGTATAAACTTCTTTTAACATTGGCAATTATTAGCCTTATAGTTTCAATAGCAGAACCTGTTATATACAAAACAAAAAAAAATTATAGTGATGTAGGAGCTTCTGTTATGTTTTTGCTAGATGTAAGCCCTTCAATGGCAGTAAAAGATGTTGAAAACACAAAGCGTATTAACATTGCAAAAAAGATAATAAAAGATTTTTCAAATATATATCAGGGAAACTCATTAGGGCTTTCTATATTTGCTGAAAATGCTTCGTTATTAATTTTACCAACTATTGATATTTCAAATTTTTTATTAAGACTTGATAGTATAGAAATAGGCGAACAAGGGGATGGCACTGCAATGGGAAACGCCTTAGCTGTAGCAATATCAAACATAAGTGAACATGTAGAAAAATCAAATATAGTTTTATTAACAGATGGAGAAAACAATACTGGAAAAATTAATCCATATATAGTTGCACAAATATTAAAACAAAAAGGAATTAAACTTTACATAATTAATATAGGAAAAGAAGGCTATGGAACGCTTGAATATTTTGATCAAAAACAAAATAAACAATATAAAGGAAAATATTACACTAAGATTAATGAAAGTGAATTAAAAGAACTTTGCCACACTGCAGGTGGGAAATATATAAGTGTAAAATCATTAGAAGATATTAATAGCTTTTTTTATGATTTTAATTCAAACACAAACTCCACTTATTTTATTAAAACAGAAAAAACTGAACTTTATTTTTATTTTGTTTTTATTTCTATGATACTGATAATTGTTAGTTGGCTAATAGCTAGAATAATAATAGGTATAGTTAATGATTAATTTTTTATATCCACATTATTTATTGTTTTGTTTTTTAGTAATTCCATGTTCTTTTTTCTATCTTATAAGAATAAATAAACTTGTTAAAATTATAGGAAAAAAAACAAAAGCTAAAAGCTATATTATAAAATTAAAAATTAGAACACTTTTATTTTCACTTGCTTGGATATGTTTGTGCATTTCTCTAGCTAGCCCCATTTATGGAACTAAAATAGTTAGCATTCAAAAAAGAGGTGCTTCTATAATATTTGTAATGGATATTTCAAACAGTATGATGATAAAAGATAATGATGTTTCTAGGCTTAGCATGTCTAAATATTTAGCAGATTTTATAGTGCAAAAATATAGTCAACATGCGTTTGGCTTAGTTTTAGCAAAAGGTGAAGGTATTCTTTCTGTTCCACTAACATTTGAACATGGTATAATACTGGAAAATATCAATAGTCTTTCTCCTTTACGTCTTACCTCAATAGGAACAAATCTTGAATTAGGGCTTTTAAAAGCTATTAACTCTTTTAACAATGAACGAAGTAATTCTAAAATTATTGTTCTTTTTACTGATGGTGATGAAACACATGGTAAGTTATTAGATGTTGCAAATGTTATATCTGAATCTAAAATAACACTTATAGTAGTTGGGGTTGGAACTAAAGAAGGTGGAAATATAAAAGTGTTAGATAATAAAGGTGAAACAATTGAAAAACATAGTGAACTAAAAGAAGAATTGTTAATTGAAATGGCAAAACTTTCTGATAACGATTCTATTTATATAAATAGTAATTCTTTTTTGTCATTAAAAAAGATGTTTTCAATATTAGATAATTATAATAGCAACACAGAAAAAATAATCTTTAAAAAAGAACCTAAAAACATTAGTGCTGAATTAAGTTTATTTAGTTTAATATTTTTTTGCATTGGAGTAATTATTTGTTATGAAACTAAAATTTTATAGCCTATTTATTATACTTAGCTTTATAAGTTGCAATATCAATAAAAATGATAAACTCATTATGTTGCAAGGTTATATCTCTTGGCAACAAAAAAATTGGAACATGGCAAATTCTTATTTTTTACATGCAAAAGAAATAGCAGAACTAAAAAATAATACTAACACATGTAATTATGCACTGTATGCTTTAGGCAGCACATATTTAATGCAAAACGAAAATGAAGCTAGTATGAATAGCCTTATACAATTAGAAAATGTTTTGGAAAAAGAGCTTTCTTCATCTATATTCTATCAACTAGGTATAGTTGCTTTTAAGCAACAACAATATGAAAAAGCTTGTATGTATTTCAAGAAATCTTTA
>JBQNBK010000176.1:0-2882 GCA_052169975.1 Treponema sp. | reverse complement strand
ATCTCTTTATGTAAAGGTTGATTATTACATTCAAGAAATAGATGATGTTTCAAAAGTGAGAAAAGGCATTATATATGATAAGACAGTATTACATGTTTTTGATACGAGAACAAAAACATATGTTAATACTATATCACTTCCATTTTATGAAGATAATGAAATAAGAAATGGAGAGGGAATAAAAACAAAAAGAATATATGAGCTTTTAGGAATTACAGATGATGGTAAATGCTTTTTATTAACCCCTAAAAATGAAACCTTTGCTTTTGCAATTTTTGATACAAAAACTAATAAAACGTATAAGCATAATTTAGTAGTTCCATTAAAGACAATATATAACAATTTTTATGTTAGTGGTGATGGTGTTTTATGTGCATTATTTGCAGATGAAGAAAAGGTGAGAATTTCAATGTGGCAAACTAACATACTTACAAGGAAAGATTATGAAAAATGATGATCTTTTTGTGGAGATGGAAGAATCGTATCAGGGTATTGACCTAAGATATAGTAGAGAAAGAAGACTAAAAGATGCACCTGAAGCTGTGAAGCTTATGCATTCTCCAGATTATATAAAACGCCAATCTTGTTTTGCTTCTATATGGCATAATAGAGGGCATAGGTTTATATTTATAGCAATATTAATTTTATCAGCTCTTAATATTGGTCTTTTTTTGTATTATTATAGTTCAAGTAGTGGAAAAATAAGTGGTGTGAAAGTTGAAATTGATACATTTCAATATGGTAGTGATCTATTAATTAATTTAGTTTTTTATGAAAATAAAAATAAGGTCAATATTGAAAAAAATGTAAAAGCATACACAAAAGCTTTTAATGCAAAAGGAGAAGAAGTTTCTTTTCTTGAAACTCAAGGTATATATATTGGTTCAAAACTTATTTTACATTTTAAGATGGAAAATAAGGGTATAAAAAAGATAGAAGCTATAATTTTAATGGATGAAAAAGTTTTAAGTCTTTCTAAAAGAATCTAATTTTAAAGATGTGGCATTTTGCTTATAATCAGGGGTTTATATGAAATCTAATTTGAAACAGTATGTGTTCATTTTTTTTGGTATTGTGATGATTGCCGTTGGCATTCATTTTTTCTTATTACCCTCAAACCTTGCATTGGGCGGTGCCACTGGTATGGCACTGGTTATTTCAAAATTAATTTCTAAGATTATTGTGCTTCCTGTAAGCTATCTAATAGTAATAGTAAATATATTTTTGTTCGTTTTAGGTTTTTTAGTTATAGGTAATAGTTTTGGAATAAAAACAATTATTTCAACACTGTGTCTTTCAGGTTTTTTAGCACTTTTTGAAGTGTTTATTCCAATTCAAAAACCATTAGTTGATGATATTTTTTTACAGTTAATAATAGCTATTATGTTTTATGCAATTGGGGGGGGCATAGTGTTAAATAACTATGCTTCATCAGGTGGAAGCGATATTATTGCCTTAATTTTACAAAAATATATAGGGCTTGAAATTGGTTCTGCATGTCTTTTAACAGACTTTGTTATCACTCTTGCAATGGGACTTTTATATGGGGCTAACACTGCACTTTATTCTTTAGTTGGTGTAATTATGAATGGTTTAGTCATTGATAAAACTATAAATGGTCTTAACTCTAGTAGATATTGCATAATAAACACAAATTCCCCTGAAAAGATTTGTGATTTTTTAGTTTCTATGGGACGTTCTGCAAACATATATTCTGTTGTGGGAGCCTATAAAAAGAATACTCAAAGTGCAATTCACACTGTTTTATCTCGTCGTGATTTTGTAAAGTTAAAGGAATTCTTATCTAAAAATGATGAAACTTCTTTTATGGTTGTTACCAATGCACATTCAGTTTTTGGTTATCATTGGCGTGCAATAAAAGATTAGCCTACCTATTCAAAATTATTTTTATTATGTAAAATGCCTCATCGTATGAAAGTTATAATTTATATATTTTTATTTTTTATTCCTTTTTTATTTTCTTGCCAAAAATCAAATAAAGTTGAAGAAACAAAAAAAGAGGAAGTAAAAGAAGTTGTAATGAGAGACCTTGAAATGAAAGTGTTAGTAATTTTAGGTCAAGACTATTATAAAAAAACCAATATTTTGAATTGCTTAAATAATGAATACTCAGCTTCTTCAATAAAGAAAAATGTAAGTGTTATAGGCTATGATGCTTTTGAAATGAAAGATTTTTTAAGGCTAAAAGTTATAATAGAAAAGATTGAAGAAATTAGGCCTAATGTTATTATTTCTTTAGGGCTACCTGAAGGAGCTGGAAAATATTTATTGCAAGCTGTTAGCAATGATAAAAGCATGGTTGTTATTTCTGCTTTTCCTATGGAAGAAATATTAAAACTTGAAGCTGCTTCGGATATTGTTTTTGACTTTGAACTTCCTGATGTTTTATTAAACCAAGAGCATGATTTTTATATTACAGACACTGAAATATCTTTAGTTTTACTTTCTTCTTTTTTGGCAAGTGAAAGAATTAAAAAACATGGAAAAACATCTTCTGTTTTGCCAATAGAAGATGCAAAAGAAGCATTTAAACAAGCTGAAAAAAATATGGAAATGGGCTTTAATGTTTACACATTAAAACCATACATAGATTCTGATCTTGGAATGGCATCTTATAATTATATTTTAATTTACAAAAGTGTAATTGAAAAAGAAGACGAGTAGGGGAATCTTTTATTTTTTTAGTTAAGTTTTTCTTAGGAAAATGAGAATATTCGCAAATAGGAATTTGTATGGCCCCTAAAGACCCCGCAACCATGTTATATTATATGCAACATTATATATTACAAAACAATTCGGGGGTTACTAGGGGCAATGCCAGCGTAGCGTCTAGGCGACTCCCCTAGTTGACGTTGAAAGAA
>JBQNBK010000175.1:0-2897 GCA_052169975.1 Treponema sp. | reverse complement strand
ACTAGGGGGAATGCCAGCGTAGCGTCTAGGCGACTCCCCTAGTTGACGTGGAAAGAAGGGATAGGGTCATAGGGAAAGGGAAGGCTACCGCCAGCGTAAGCTACTAGGCGAAACTACTCTGACTTGACTTGAAAATCGCAAAGAGAAAAGTCCTATACAAATAGATCAAAAACAATTAATTTTTCAGCATCAATTATATGCGAGTTTGCATGCCGTTAACGTACGTTCTCGTATAACGAAATCGTACGTTCTTGCTATGCGAAAACGTACGTTAACGAGGCCAGATATATTATACTTTTAGGTAGTACATTAGCTAATGTCTAGCCATAACATTAACTAATGTACAACCATAACATTATCTAATGTACTAGTATGACATCTTCTAATGTATGATTTTGACTTGTAAAGCAGCCCGTAGGGAAAATATACTAACATAAAAAATTGATTTAACTTTTTAACTAGCTCTTTTTGGTAAGTTGATTTTGTGGGGAGAAAGTGAAGAGTATTATATGGAAGAAAATATTTCATACGAGGACTGATTATAGCATAAAGTTAAGAAAAAAATTAGTGTTTAATGAGTTATTTATAGTGTTATAAGCCTTCATAATTTTGCATTATTATAAGAGCTTTTTTTAATTAATCACAAGATTAAAAAAACTATTTAGAGATATTGATTTCTTCTAAAACTTTGTTGATATCATCTTTTAAAATTACACTTCTATTTTGTATTGCCTTAGGAAGATAAAAATCTTCTTTATTAATGCTTACATAAATAGCATTTTCATTTTGAATTGTCATTTGCATAAATGGATATTTAATTATAGCAGGTGTATTACTTCCAACTCCTAGTTCCAAAAACATAATATTAGCATTCTTATATTTTTCTAAAAAATCATTATATCTTTCTTTACTTTTATACCATCCTTCATCTTGTACAAAACCATCATCAATTCGTAAATTCATAGTCATAGGTTTTTTGCATATTGGGCAATATGGAATAAGCGAAGAAGGAATGTGCATATCCCTTTGTATCTCAAGCATTTTTCGCACCCTTTCTTCATTATCATATGTCTTATTATGGCATGGAGTTGAACATTGCCATAACCCATAATCCCCTTGCATATAAAACAATCTTTGCTTATCAAAACCTGCTTTTTGTATTTGATGGTCTACGTTTGTGGTTAAAATAAAATAGTTTTTGTTTTTTAATATTTTCAATAAGTTAGTGTATGGCAAACCTGCTTCAACATCATACCTATTATAATATATATGACGCGACCACCATGCCCAATATTCTTCTAAAGTTTCAAAAGTATAAAATCCACCTTCATACATGTCTTTAATACCATACTTTTCTTTAAAGTCATAAAAGTATTTATCAAATCGTTCACCAGAATATTCAAGACCTGCTGCTGTGGACATTCCTGCCACAATACCAACTAAGATAGCATCTACATTTTCTATCTTTTCTTTAATTAAGTAAGCCTTTGTATATTGCTTCGTCTCTTTCATTAAACACATCAAAAATCACCTTTATATTACTCTTTGAATCTTGTAAATATTCTACAACAGTTTCAACAGCAATCTTTGCAGCTATCTCATTTGGAAAAAAGAACGCACCTGTAGAAATGCAACAAAATGCAATGCTTTTAAGCCCTGCTTCATCTGCTAATTTAAGAGAAGAAAGATATGAAGACTTTAATAGCTCGCAATCTTGTTTTCGCACTTCATCTTTGATAATAGGGCCCACTGTGTGAATTATATACTTTGAGGGTAGATTATAAGCTAACGTTATCTTAGCCTTGCCTGTAGGTTCTGGATGACCTTGCTTTTTCATAATTTCATCACACTTATTTCTTAATTGCACGCCAGCAAAGGTATGAATAGCATTATCTATACAAGCATGACCCGGCAAAAAGCATCCTAGCAAAGCATCATTTGCAGCATTCACAATGCCATCAGCATTAAGTCTTGTGATATCTCCTTTCCATAAGCAAATATTTTTTTGCACTTCTGCAATATCATGGAAACAATCAACAATGCCTTTCTTTTTATTTTCTTCTTTTAAGTATTCATCTTGCACTTTTAGGAAATCATCATGTATTGGAGCTGGGAGGCGAACATTAAATAATGCCCTAAGAAGCTCTTTTTGTTTTTCTGCATCTTCTGGTATTAAAACATGTTGATAATCTTTGTTTTCTCTGATTAATTCCAAGATTAAATATCTTCGTCTTTCGTCTTGTATCATAAGCACCTCTAACATGAAAACAATATATAGAATATTGGTGTTACATGATGAAAGATTATGGTGTTGAGCCCCTTAAACAAAGGTAAAAAGTGAGCAAATTAAAATTAGTAAAATCTTGCAAAGTAGAAAAATCTAAAGTAAAATAAATTATTAAGGAGAGTTTATGGATTTTATAGAGTTTAAGTTTTGGCTAAGCACAGAACAAGGATTAACTACATTTCTTATTTACTTATTTTCAATAATCCTTGTTATAGTTTTGGCTGTTTATTACATAATAAAACTAAAAAAAAGAGACCCATTAAAAGAATATTTAGCCAGCCCTGAAGGCAAAAAAGAAACAGCCCTTGAAGCCCTTCATGCAAACGACGAAAGGTTTAAAAATGCAGAGTTTTTTCCTTGTGCTTCAGGATATTTTTTAACAATATCAAAAACTGGCTATTTAGGTCTTAGCACTAAGTATGATGAAACTGAAAAAGTATATCACATTAAAGACATTAATAGCTTTGAACTTATAAAAGATGGATATCATAGTACCCCTAATATAAGTGCTGCATATATGGGAAAATTCTTGTTTGGGGACACTGGAGCGATAATAGGGGGATTGGGCTATTCATCCAAACGAATCAATCGTCTTGCAATTTCTTTTTCT
>JBQNBK010000174.1:0-2902 GCA_052169975.1 Treponema sp. | reverse complement strand
ATGCCTTGCACAATGATAATAACTTATCAGTATAAGTTGAAAATAACATAACAAAAACTGAATCCTGATATTTCCTATTTTGATTATCTCTTTCTCCCATAACTCATATTATAACAGAAAAAGAGATAAGAAAACTACTAACTGCAAAAGTTCTTAATTGCAAACAAAAATGTATGAAACAATAACCATAAATCATAAAAGAAACTATAATATTCTTTACAATGCTAAAATCCCTATATAGCATTTTATATAATAAAAAATGTTAATTAAACACTACATAGACACAAAATGTTAGTTTATGTTAGAGTGCGTTAAACTTATTCAATATATTTTCATCTTTAAAATAATATTAATTTAACTTTCATAAAAGATACTTATAAAAAACAAAGACTATTTTAATTCGCTATTATATCCAACTTATAATAAAATTTATGGTGAGGATGGTTTTTTATTATGCAAAAAAATAATGCCGTACAAGGTGATAGACATGTAAAAGTTTCTATTAAGTGTAAGTTTTGTTTGATATTTTTTTCTTTCCAATTTTCTTAGCGATTTTTATGCTTTTTAATTACTATCGCAATAGAAACTTTTTTGAATTGCAAATGAAAACTGTCTCTAGTAATGGTTTTGAAAGTTCACAGCAATTACTATCTATGTATTTTTCAGAAATATCTAATTTAATAAGAACATTTTCATCATCAGATCTCATAAAATCAGAAAATGCAGAGATCACATCATATAAAGATCGCATTACTCCTATAGGAAGTTCTAAAATGATTGTTGAACATGGTAGCTATGAAGAGAGTGTGATGAAATTATGTTCTCAATTTCAAAAAGAAAACCCAGTTTTTATTGGTGTTGCCTTTGCAACAGAGTGGAATGGAGGCTATGTTCATTATCCACCAATTGATAGAAAAGATGGCTACGATGCAAGGACTAGAGAATGGTATAAGCTTGGAAAAGCAAACCCAGATAGAGTTATGTCCTTAGATGCTTACCAAACATCAAATGGGCAAACTGTTATGACTATTGTGGAAGGTATTACTGACATAAATGGTAAGTTTAAAGGTGTGGCTACTTTTGATATTGATCTTTCAAAGCTTGCTTCTTATTTTGAAAAAAAAGGAAAAGAAGACTTTAAGGTGATATTAACTGATAGAAACAATAAGATTATTGTAAACACAGTAAATCCATCAGATTTTTTTATATTAGTGAAAGATTTAAACATTAAATCATTTTCAGAATATAGCTATAACCAAAGCCTTATAATAGAAGAAAATATTTCAGGTGTTAAATATTATGTTGTGGCAAAACCAATTGAATTACCAATTGCTAGTTTTGGCTCGATTATATTAGTTTCAAAAGCAGATTTTGATTCTCACCTCAACCGACTTAGATTTTTTTATGCAATAGAAGCTATAATTTTAATGTTGGTCTTTTTTATTGTTTTTGTTGCAATACAAAAAGTGGTAATAAGACCTGTTCTTGAAACTACTAGACTTCTTAAATCTATTGCTGAAGGGGATGGAAACCTTAAAGTGGAGCTTAAAGTTTCTGGAAATGATGAGATTAGTTTATTGTCTTATTATTTTAATAAGACAATAGAAAAATTAGAAATTCAATTGAAAATGTTGGAAAAAGTGCAAAAGATATTTATGTTACAGGTGGTAAGCTTGCACAAAATATGAATGAAGCAGCGGATACTGTAGTTAGTATGAACGCCAGCATAATCAATGTTAAAGAGCAAACAAGTAATCGTACAGAAAGTGTAAACTCAATAAGTTCTTCGTTGGAGTTGATGATGGGCACCATCAAAGATTTGGATAGCCATGTTGCAATGCAAACGAATACAGTTGAATCTTCAACTGAATATATAAAAAACATGGTTATGAATATCAAAAATATAGTTAAGACAATAGATTCAAACCTTAAAGCTTTAGATGAGTTAAATAATGCAACTAATAATGGAAAAGCTTTAATTGCACAAACAGTTAAGTTAAGTGAAGCTGTGCAAGAAAGTTCTGATATTCTTCTTGAAACAAGTGCTATAATTCAAAATATTGCTTCTCAAACAAACTTGCTTTCTATGAATGCAGGTATTGAAGCAGCTCATGCAGGTGAGGCAGGAAAAGGCTTTGCTGTTGTTGCAGGAGAGATCAGAAAGCTTGCTTAAGATTCAAGTGGGCACGGGGATAAAATCAGTAAGATATTAAAAGAATTAAAAGCAAAAATTGAACTTGTCAATAATGCCACAAGGGAAGCTCAAAAACAGTTTGACCATATTATAATGTTATCTAAAAACACTAACGCACAAGAAAAAAATTGTTATGGATGCTATGATGAAGCAAGAAGAAGGAAATGAATACATTCTTAAAACAATAGAAACCATTGATGACATTACACATAAGGTAAAGATAGTATCTGGAGAAATGCTTCAAGGTAGTAATCAAGTCTCTCTCGAAATGAATCGCTTAGAGAAAATGTCTGATAGCATTTCTAATAGCATGAATGAAATGTCTATTAGCGTAGAAGAGATCCATAGTTCTGTAAACGGAGTGAATGTTATTGCTCAAAAGAATAAAGAGATGACAAATTCTCTTATGAGCGAAATAGGAAGATTTAAAATATAGGCTTTTATAAATAGTTTTCCATTCAATTATTATCTTGTGTCTCATTATTATAAAATTCGTAAAGAATCTTAAACGTAATCTGTTTTCTACTCTTATTTAGTTATTACTAATTAATGTTTTGGGCTCTTATAATTTTCAATAGCAGAAATAGTATTGTTTTGCATTTAAAACTAGTGGGTTTTGCATGCCGTTAACGTACGTTCTCGCTATGCTAAACCGTACGTTAACGAGACCATATATATGATACTTTTAGGTAGTACATTAGCTAATGT
>JBQNBK010000173.1:0-2912 GCA_052169975.1 Treponema sp. | reverse complement strand
AGTCTAGCGTGTCTGCCAATTCCACCACTCTCGCATTACTCCATCAGTGAATGCGATAAGTAGTTTACGCATAAATGGATATATTGTCAAGTAGTATGATCATAAGATCAAACTATCAACTGCGATATTTATAACTATTGTTTTACTTTTTGTCAAGAGAAAAAGAACTTTTTGCCATGAAATTTATTACTATTTCACTTGCATAATATCACATTTTTAATCACACTACCTTCCCACTATGTATTTACCTTCATTTTCTTTTTCATTTTCTAACATAATCAATATCATTAAATATCATGTTTCCAAAGCCTTAAAATCGTACATTAGCACATGTCATAGTAGTACATTAGCTAATGTACTGGGTAAAAGTATCATATATCTGGCCTCGTTAACGTACGTTTTCCCATAGCGATAACGTGCATTAACGGGATGCAACCCCACATAGAATCGATGTGAAAAACAATATAAAAACGATATGCAATTCTTATAGTCTTCAACTAAGAGAAATTGTTTAATAAAACTTAAAATTTTTCAAATAAGTAATAGCAAAGAGTTTAGCTAATGTAAGAGAAAGACTTTATAGTGTTTTGTGGCTTTTTGTTATGGTGATAATCAATTTTCTTCTATATATATGTGTATGAATAAGGTGTTAAATTATTGAAGAATAAATCTAGCAATTTACATCCATCTTTGTATCATTTCAAGGATTTCTTTTTTTGCCTTTTCCTTTTCTTCTTTGCTATCAGAAAATAGGACAGCAGGATTTATATTTAAAGCATTACAAATCTTTAAAAGAGTGTCGAGACTTGGTGTTCTTTTACCTGTTTCGATATAGTTAATCATATTTTGAGAAACATCCGCACGCAAAGCCAATTCCAACTGAGATAACCCCGCCTTTTCTCTTTCTTGACGAAGCCTTTTGATAACAAGCTCCTGTTGCTCTACTAAAAACATACTCGAGTTATCGTATGATATAGTTGTAAACATAATTCAATATATCATCTTAAAACACATTTTAAAAACTATGTGCTACCTACGGGCATTTTTTGCCCTTTACATCTAATATTTAATCAAATATAATCTTCAAAAAAGATATAAGCATAACTGATTAATCCCTAACTTTTTCGTTAAAGCATGATATAATAAGCACTTAGAGAAAAATATGGGAAACATATTAACACAACATAATAAGAAAACGCTTAGAATAGAAAAGCTTAAAGAGCTAACTAAACTATTTGAAAAAAATAAAAAACAATACATTTCAGTAGCGTATGATGAAGCAAATACACGCACAGATTTTATTGATAAGTTTTTTGAACTTTTAGGCTGGGATGTGCGAAATGAGCAAGGATATTCACAGCAATATCGCGATGTAATTCGTGAAGACAAGGTAACAATAGGCGGAAAGGTTAAGGCTCCCGATTATGCGTTTAGAATAGGTGGAGTAAGAAAGTTTTTTGTAGAAGCAAAAAAGCCTAGTGTTAATATCAAAGATGAACTTGAGCCTGCATTTCAGGTGAGACGATACGGATATACTGCAAAGTTACCCTTATGTATACTCACCAATTTTGAAGAGTTTGCTGTGTACGACACCCGCATAAAACCTTCCAATTCTGATAAACCAAGTGTTGCCCGTATCTTTTACTGTGTCTTCGATGAGTATCATAAACATTTCGACTTTATTTTTAACACCTTTTCAAAAGAGGCAATCTTAAAGGGGAGTTTTGATTCATACATTCAAGAAAACAAAAAAGGCACTTCCGAAGTCGACAAAGAATTACTAAAACTAATTGAAAGCTGGCGGACAAATATTGCAAAGAATATCGCATTACGGAATCCTTTGTTAAGTATTTATCATCTGAATACAGCCGTGCAAAAAATTATCGACCGCATTATTTTTTTGCGAATTGCAGAAGATAAAGGAATAGAAGAGTATTCTACTCTTCTTAAAATAAGTAACCAAAAATCTTCTATATATAATGCACTTATTAAGTTATTTGACAAGGCAAATGCAAAGTACAATTCAGGGCTCTTTAAACCACATGAGTGGCTTCGTAGCTTGATAATTGATGATGCAGTTCTTTCTTCTATTATAAACGGGCTTTATTACCCCGAATGCCCATATGAGTTTTCTATTTTGCCTGTTGAAATACTTGGCAATATTTACGAACAATTTTTGGGAAAGACAATTAAATTCCGCAACGTAAAAGGAGGCCATACCGCCCTTATCGAAGAAAAGCCTGAAGTGAAAAAAGCAGGAGGTGTGTACTACACGCCTCAATACATTGTCCGCTACATTGTGGAAAATACTATAGGTGTAAAAATAAAGGGACAAAGTCCTAAAACTATTGCACAGCTCAAAGTCCTTGATCCCGCTTGTGGTTCAGGTTCTTTCCTTGTTGAAGCATACCAAGTGCTACTGGATTACCATTTGAACTATTACTCCTCAAACGAAAAGGAGCGTAAACAAGCTCTGAAAAACAGCCTCATTTATGAAACAGGAAAAGTAGTCTATAAGCTTACCATTGAAGAAAAGCAACGCATTTTATTGAATAACATTTATGGAGTAGATATAGATGGTCAGGCTGTAGAAGTTACTAAGCTCTCGCTTTACTTAAAGTTGCTAGAAAATGAAGACAGTGAAACACAAGGACAGCTATTTAAGTTTTCAGACCTTACTCTTTTACCCTCACTTGATTCAAATATAAAATGTGGCAATAGTCTTGTCGGTTCAGATTATTATAACGAAAAAGATTTAAGCCTATTTGATGATGAGGCCATGCGTAAAATCAACACATTTGACTGGGATAAGGGATTTCCTGAAGTTTTTGTTCAAGGTGGTTTTGACTGCGTAATAGGGAATCCGCCGTATGTGAAAGAATACACGAATCGAGACTGTTTTGAGGGCTTGC
>JBQNBK010000172.1:0-3077 GCA_052169975.1 Treponema sp. | reverse complement strand
TTGCATAAAAAATCTTGCATAATAAATATTGGAGTAAAGCGATGAAGTGAAAGAATGGGTACACAAAAATAAGATTTAGTATTGAAGCTTAAAGTAAAGTAGGGTGGGGGAAGTTTTTCTACACTTGATGAAACGTCTTGAATTATATTAGACTTAAACCTATTCTTTTTATTTATGGAGGAAATATGAAAAAACTTTTTGCCATTTCCCTTTTGTGTTTTTTATTGGCAACAACATTTAGTTTCCAAGCTTTTGCAGATAATAGTGCTGGAACTAACAAATTAGGAGGCATAATAGGTGTGCCTATTGGTCTTTCTTTTTCACATAATTTTACAACAGTTGATCAAATTGACTTGACAGTTGGTCTTTTTCCAAGTTTTGTGGGACGTTATTATGGCGGAAGATATTTTGCAGGAGATATTGCTATAGGATATCTTAGAACTATTGCACAACCTAATATCAATGGTTCTGTTTGTCCTTTTGAAATTGGTGGTGGTGCTTCTTTTACAGGTGCACTTCTTTATGGTTTTTCTTCTTGGATGACAGTTTATTTTGACATGAGATGGGAAATCTTTTTTGCTTCAGCACCTAAGTTTACTATGTTTTTGGACTTTTCACCTGGTATTGGTTTTTACTTAGGAAGTGGTTCTTATGTATATTATGCACCACGTGGTGGAATAGGTCTTAGGGCAGTTCTTTAATACTGGCTTTAAAATAAAAAACCTTATTTATTAGTTTTCTAATAAATCAGGTTTTTTTTATCTTTTTTTGCTACTACATAATCTTAAAATTATGAATGTTGTTGTTTAATGATTGTATAATTTCAGTATGCTTTTGTGTGATGGAATTAACTTCTTGTGTGGCTCCATTTATCTGCAAAACTCCTTGCGACATTTCGTTCATACTTTGCGTGAGGTTTTGAGTTAAGTCTTCTAGTCTTGATATAATTTGTTTTATTTCTTTGCTCTTATCAAGAATGTTTTTGGAACCATCTTTTACAGTGTCTGTAACATCGTTTATATCTTTAATAGCTTCAAGTATTTCTTTTCCACCTAGCGATTGCTCTTGCATTGCACTTGTGATTACATCTTCTTGGTTGGATATTTGGTTTGTAAGTTCATAAACTTCATCAAAGACCTTTTCAGCACCTTCACCTGCCACAATTAGGTTGCCAATAATTTCTATAGATTCTTTTAATACATTACCAATTTGCTTGCCTTGCAAGTTGGATTCTTCTGCTAGTTTTCTAATTTCGTCAGCCACAACAGCAAAGCCTTTTCCCGCTTCACCTGCGTGAGCTGCTTCAATTGCAGCATTCATAGCTAGTAAGTTTGTTTGGCTTGCAATATTTTGAATAACTAAACTTGCTTCTAGTATTGAATCAGAACGTTCTGCAATTTGCTTAGTAACAGCATTTGCTTTATTTACTCCTTGCTTACCAAGTATTGTTTTGTTGTATAAGTTTTTTATTAAAGCATTATTTTGTTCAAGAATATTAGTGATGGAAGTGATATTTGCTACCATTTCTTCTATAGATGATGAAGAGCGTCCTACACTAGCACTTTGCATTTGAATACTTTCGCTTAATTCTTCAGTGGTTTTTGCAATGTTGACAGTGCTTGTGGCTACGTCGTTGATGCAATTTGATTGTGTTTCAATTTGATCTCTTACGCTTTCAACATTGCCAGATATTTGGTATACAGAACTTGTAGTTTCTCTCATATTGTGAGAAAGATTTTGCCCCATTTCATTCATCTCTTTAGATTCTGAAAGAAGACCAGAAACCATATTGCACATATTGTCCATTGTGGTGTTGAAATAGCTAATCATTTCTCCTATTTCATCACTTTTATTGTAGTGTAGGCGGTCACTAATATCACCTTTTGCAATCTTTGAAAAAATAGTTTTTAGTTTTGCAAATTGTATGGATATTTTTTTGAAAAGAAGAATTACTAAAAGTAATAAAATAATAAAAAGGGCAAAACCTGCAATAACCATGCTTTGGAATATACTATAGAAAGAACTTAATAATTCTGCATCTGTTATAAAAGTAACTAGTTTCCAATTTAAGTTATCTATAGTAAAAGTGTGCACATGCCATTTTTCACCATCCATATTTACAACAAGTTTTTCTGTTTTAGCATCTGCAATTTCTTCAAGTGCTTTAATTTTTGAATCTTTTAGGGTTTTAAAATTCGTTTCTTGATGTTTTGGATTGGCTAGGATTGTCCCATCGCTTTGGCACAGCATAACATAGCCAGTGTCTCCAATTTTCATTTTTTTTATTAGTTCTGTTAGTTCTGAAAGACTTACATCAACGCCTAAGCTACCTATAAACTCGTTTTGTTTAGAAGTTAAGGCACGGGCAAAGGTTACTACAAGTTCTCCACCTATAGCAGTTTGATATGCATTTGTAATTGCAACGTTTTTTTGGTCAGCATAAGTTTTTTTATACCATTCTCGTGTGCGTGGGTCATAGCCTCCTTTCATCTTTTCTCTTGATGTGGCTTGCCCTCCCCATTTTGTGCCAAGATATACAACTGTGAATTCAGGATGCATCTTATTTGTATTTCTAAATACTTCATTTATGCTTTTTGCATTCCCTTCTCCTTCCACATTTTTTACTATTACATCCCCCACATCACTTACGTAACTATGAATTGATTCGTCAGCATTTTTTACATAAGGGTTTTCTAAAAGAATGCGTACTAAGGCATCATTATTTCTAACAAATAACTGGATAGTTTGCTTTACTGAATTAATCTGTTGTTCGATTGTTTGTTCAAATTGATAAACACTTGATTTATATACTTTTATTCCTATTATAGTACAAATACATGACTCTAGAAAAATAATGATAATTGCAAGAGTGAGAATAAATTTTGTACGTATAGAGAATGTTAATTTTTTAGCTTTTTTCATAAGAATATTCTCCTGTGTTGTGAATTATATATGAATGGTTAAAAACACCCATAACACTTTGAATATCTAGTAGTTACTTTTTGCATGCTTTTTATGTAAGCAAAAAGAGCCGACTTTTTATGGCCGGCTCACCTTATCAGGTACCAGCACCCCGG
>JBQNBK010000171.1:0-3119 GCA_052169975.1 Treponema sp. | reverse complement strand
CTTGCATAGCGAAAACGACAAGAAACGAGACCATAGTCTAGCTAGAGTTTAAAGCGCTTCTAGCTAGAGTTTAAAGCAATTCTAGCTAGACTATTTTTAAACTCTAGCTAGAATTTAAAAATATTTTTACACAAAAAAAATAGATAAGACTTTATATTTATTATAAGCTACTTTTATGATTTGACAATATGATTTTGCACTTGAAAAGAATGCTAAAATATAGATACAATGTATAATAAGGAGGCAAGTAGATGAAAAAAGGCTTAATATCCTTGATGTTTATTTGTGTTGTTGCTTTTATCTTGAATGCAGAAGGCGAAAAAGAAAAAAAATTAGCTAGCTTTTGGGGAGTTCCTTGGAGAACAAGTGTAAACGATGTTAAGGGAATATTAAAGAATAAAAATTGTCAATTGATGGAAGAAGGAGCAACTAAAGATGGTTGCTATGGTCTTGTATGCAATGGAACTTTTGGTGGAAGCAAGGCAGAAATATATTTTTTCTTCTATAAAGATCGTCTGTTTTCAGGAAAAATATACTATCCATACAAAGAATGCGAAGCTTTGAATACATATATGGAAGTAAAACATCTTTTAGAAAAGAAATATGGGAATGCAACATACACAGATGAAGCTAAGCTTAGCACATATAATGAAGATAATAGTTCAGGAGAACTTTTAATCAAAAGCGAAGGATTAAAATTTGCATCAAAGTGGGATTTTGGTGATGAAAACTATATTATAATAAATATCACTAAAGATTTAGGAACCAGAGTAATTTACACAAACAATACTTTGAGAACTAAAGCATTAAAAGAACAAGAAGACGTAAAGCTAAGCGATTTTTAATATTGATAAAACACTCAAAAAATTCAAGATTTATAATAAATATACCGAGTCTTTAAGGTTACTTTCTTAACCCATAAGAATGTAGCCTTTTTTCGGGAGGCAGTATGAAAAAAAACATTTTCTTGTTTCTATTATTTTTGAATATAGTTGCAATTTATGCAGGTGATGTTGCTAATTTTGTAAATTTAGGCTTTTCTATGGATGGAAGTAAATTCGCTTTTGGTATTCATGGTGTAAAAGATAAGACATACCAAGCATATGCAGAAATCTATTTAATTGATGCAACAACCAATGAGTTTTTGGAAAACGGCATATTCAAAACATCTCCAACTAAGTCAACTTATGCTTTGGATAGTAAAACAGTATTACTAGACCTTCAACATAGGGCTCTTCCATATCTTAAAAAATATGGCATTATACAAGAAAAAGAAGGAAGACCTTTATATTCACAAACAGAACAGACAAAAGATGATGCCACTCTTATGTTCAGGGACTTTGAAACAGGTGCTGAATACACTGTAATTTTGCATTCAAAAAGTGTTAGTAATCTGGAAAGTTCTTTTCATATAACCTGTGATGTTCTTAACACAAACGGAAATAAGCGTTCATACAAAGTAGGTCATCCTGATATAATAAGAAAAGGAACAAAGTCTTATTCTGTAAAGAAAGTAATAATAGATAATTCAAACACCACTCTTGTCTTTATAATTGAAAAGAAAGAACACGAAAAAGGTGGTGATTCTGTTAGATACATGGCAGAAGTAATACGCTCTTAAAAGCTAAAAACAAATTTTTATATAAAACTCATAAATCCCTATGGATTATTATTTGTCTTTGATGTAATATCCACTAGATGAAAATCGTTATTATAGGTGCTGGTATTACAGGTTCAGAGTTGGCATATAGGCTTATAGCAAAGCAACATGATGTTACATTAATAGAAAGAAACGAAGAAATTTCTAGGCATGCAGCTAATAGGCTTGATTGCATGGTTATTCATGCTGAAGGCAATGATATTGATATTTTGCTTGATGCAAACATTACAAAAGCAGATGCTTTAATTGCTGTAACTGATTCTGATGAGCTTAATATGATTATCTGCGGTATTGCAGATAGTCTAGCTCCAAATGTTTTAAAGATTGCAAGAGTTAGAAATGAAAATTATGTAACAAGTCTTTCTTCAAGTAAAGAAAAAACACTTGGTATTCACTCCTTAGTCTACCCTGATGAAGAAGGTGCTTTAGCCATCCAAAAAATTATTGATCACGGTGCCATAAGCGATATTCTTTCTTTTAATGACTCTCCTTATGAAATCACTCAATTTAATGTGGAAGAAAATAGCAATCTTGATGGCATTATGGTCAAAGATTTACGCAATTTAATTGATGCTGAATTCATTGTTGTTGCGATAGAAAAAAACAATGATTACATGGTGCCTTCAGGAAACACAATATTAACTACAGGCTCTCGCCTTTCAATTTTAACACGCCCAGAATATATAGAAAAGTTTTATAATCTAGCTGGTCTTGAACTTTTGAGTTTTAAGAAAATAGCTATAGCAGGTATGAGTAGAATCGGTAAGCTTCTTTTAGATTCTCTATTAACGAAAATGAAAACTGCTACTTGGAAAGCTTTTTTCAAAAACTTTACAAAAACTAGAAGTATAACAGTTATTGAAGCAAATGAAAAAATTGCAAAATCAATTGCAAAACAATTTCCTGATGTTAAGGTTTATAATGCAGACATAACAGATGAAGCGTTTGCTGAAGAAATGGGGCTTTCTAGCTTTGATCTTGTGGTTTCCACAACAGAAAATTATGAGTTTAATATGATTGCTTCCACCTACCTTAAAACATTGGGAGTGAAAAAAACAATAGCTTTAGTCCAAAGTAGAATAATGAAAAACATTGCTTATAAGATTGGTATTGATGTAGCTATTTCTTTTAAGGATGTTGTTGTTGATAGCATTATGGCAAAGTTATTGGGAGCAAATGTTTTAGGATATCATACTATGTGTGATGGCACACTAGAAATTATGGAACTAGAAGTTAAAGATTCTTCTCCTGTTGTTGGAAAGACCTTAAAAGACATTGCAAAACATGGTGTTTATTTGATTTTATTATTAAACAAACAAGAAAATTATCAAATACCAACTGGAGACACTATTCTTGATGCTTCGGATAAAATTATTTTTATTGTGGAAGCAAAACATAGCACAGAAATTATTCATTTATTTAGTGGGAAAAAATGAAAATACTTCAATATGTAAAAATA
>JBQNBK010000170.1:0-3127 GCA_052169975.1 Treponema sp. | reverse complement strand
CTCTCGACTTAGCTGTCGATCGCCTATACCGCAAAGCACCTTTTAAAGACGATGCTGAACGATTCTCTTTTTTATTTGGATTATATAAGGAAATGGTAAAACAATAATGATGAGTATTGTTTGCATGTTGCGTATGATAAAGGCTGCATAATTAAAGTAGTTGAATAAAAAGCCAACATTTAAAGACTTAAAAATATTATTCCGATAAACGCATATAGGGTTATCGTTTATTTTAATGGAGGCTTAAAGATGAGACGCATAAGTTCTAATATACAACATACAGATAGCAATTACGCAATAAGAAAACAGGAATCTCGTCTGCATAAGTTGAATAATAGTATTCAATCTCAACGTAAAATTCAATCTTTAAGAGATGACCCATTAGCTGCTGGGCATTCTGTTAGATATAAATCATTTTTGGCTCGTCTTGAACGCTTTGAAAAAAATGCAAAAACATTGCAAGATCAATATAGTGTAGCAGAAAGTAGCATAAATAGCAGTCTTGAAATTATGCACAGAATTAGAACTCTTGCAGTTCAAAATGCAAATGGAATATATCAAGCTTCAGATTTACAAAAAGCAGCACATGAAGTTGATGAATTATTAAAAGAGTTAGTTCAAATTGGTAATGCAACTACAAGTGATGGGGTGAGAGTTTTTGCCGGAGCAAAGAGCTTTACAGAACCTTTTGAAGCTGTTTGGGGTAATGTGTATGGGGCTGATGAAAGTGTAATAACTGAAGTTCATTATGTGGGGGCACTTGGAGAAAAAGTTGTTGAAACTGATGAGCAAAACTACATTTTGGCAGATAATGTTGGAAATAGAATATTCTGGGCTGAAAGACAATCTTTATTTTCTGAAATTGATGCTAAAGACTATATAGTACCTTTTGATAGTGTTATAGGAATTGATGGGGTGGATATTAATCTAACTGAAGGTGATAATATTTATGCAATTGTTTCTAAAATAAATGATTCAGGTGCCCCAATAAAAGCTCATCTTGATCCTGTAACTAATGGATTATCACTTGTAACTGTAGATTCGCATCAATTGTGGTTGCAAGATGGGGAAGGTTCTTCGGTTCTTGTAGATTTAGGTTTAATTAAAGAAGAAGGTTCTGCTCCATATAATCTTTCTAATTCGGTGCGTGTTTCTGGTGGTTCTCTTTTTGATGCTGTTATTTCAATGAGAGATGCTCTTTTCGCAGGTGATCATGAAGCCTTAGGTGGAAAAGTGTTAGGTGCAATTGACGGAAGTATTGACACTCTTACAACAAGAATGACAGAACTTGGGGCAAGATATAGTAGGGCAGAAGCAGTTCTTGCACGTCTTAGTAATCAAACATTGAATGTTACACAAGCAGAATCACGCGAGGCAGATTTAGACTTCACTAAAGCAATAAGTGATTTAAAAATGTACGAGTTTATTCATTCTGCTTCTCTTAGTGTTTTAGGGAATCTTTATAAGTCATCATTACTCAATCATCTAAAATAAGTAAAATGCCTATTATTTATTTTTTATTTTAAGCTTTGTATTGCTAAAAGAGGTCTACTTGATAGTTAGATAAAAAAGTGTTATCTTTAAAAGCAGGTATTACTATATTTTAAGGACGCTGTATGGACTATTTTGCAATTTATAAAGACAAGAAGAATATATTAAAAGTTCGTAAAGCAATGGTTGAATATGCTTTAGAACATGGTATGAAACCTGCTGCACGTGAATTTAAAACAACAGTGAAAACAGTAAAAAAATGGGTTAAAAGGTTTAGAGAAGATTCTGAAAAAGGACTTTTGAATAAAACCCAAACCTCTAAAAAAAATAAAGATTGAGGAGGTAAGGTGAATTACCAAATGTGAATACTTAAATTGTTTTGTATTATTTGGTAATTGCCTATATCCACATGACAATTACAGCTAGAAGTAGACTAAGGCTATTGTTTTTAATATTTTCTGTTCTTATCTCTTCTTTTGCAGGCTTTTCCTACATATTTTCTTGGACTATCTCTTCTTATATTCAAATTCCCGATTATTTATATCTTCTTTCAAAAGGAAGTTCATCTTTTTTTGCTTATAACCCTTTAGCTGTTGCTACAGTGGTATTATTGTTTTCAATTGTTTCATTTGTTTTTATAATTTATATTCATTTTGCTTTTAGAAAAATACAATCTACAGAAATGTTCTTTTTTGAAGCATTTTTGTTTTCAATTAACTTTGAAGCATTAAGACTTTTGGTGCCTCTTTATTCATTTTCTTCATTAATATTAATAGAACTTTCTACTATTTCAAGATTTCTATATTTTTTTAGATTCTTTGGTATTTTTTCATTGCTTGCAATGAGTTTATTTTCTATAAAGATTATAACTAGGCAAATCTTTCCTATTACATTTGTAATCTTTTTTCTTTCTTTAATTTTAAGTATGTCCTCTCCATTGGATGGAACACATATAAATCCATTATTTATGGCTGGTGGAATATATTTGAGGCAACATCTTATTTTGTTTTTTTCTTGTTCTGTTTTTTTAATTCTTAGCATGATTGTT
Organism: Treponema sp.; assembly: GCA_052169975.1. Lineage (GTDB taxonomy): Bacteria > Spirochaetota > Spirochaetia > Treponematales > Treponemataceae > Treponema_B. The sequence goes on along the minus strand of JBQNBK010000170.1, from coordinate 588 downwards.
TCTTATATATATAACAGTATATCAGAACGTTTATATATAATAGTAAGCATGGTTTGTTTGCTTGTTGGATATTTTGTGATGCTATACACACAAAATTATTTTAATTTGTTAGTTGGGGGCATTTTATTTGTGTATGGGGTTTTTAATACTGTGAAGAATATCCATAGTATTTACCTATGGCAGTGAGAATTGCTATAGAATTGCAACCGCAAACTTAAAATATATGTCTATTAATAATATTGTAGTGTAAGAAGTTATTGAAATTGGGTGGGAAAAACTTCTTAAAAAGGCTACTTTCATAAAGGAATAAAAAATATGAAATATAAAAAGAAGTATTATATTTTCTTGCTGTCATTGTTTTTTTCATCTAGTATTTTTGCTGTTGATAATGGTTTTACACTTGGAATTAATGTATATCCTACTGCAGCTCTTACAATGCCTCATATAAGTAAAGAAGATATGGCATATCTTGGTGGCAATGGTATGACTGGAATGCTTGGGTATATCACAACAAGCTCTGCAGAACTTACATATTTATTTGATTCTGTTAGATATTTTGGATATCAAGATGGGTCCATATTTTCAGGA
>JBQNBK010000169.1:0-3173 GCA_052169975.1 Treponema sp. | reverse complement strand
TTATTAAAATGTGTTAATTCTGCGGCTTTTGGGCTTTCAAAAAAATGTATGAATATAGCAGAAGCTGTTAAGCTAATGGGCTTTAGAGGTGTGCAGAATATGGTCTATTCTCTTACAAGTATGCAAATATTAGGAAGCACAGAAGAAGATCAAAAAAAGCTATGGGATGATGCTTATAAATTAGCATTCTATTCTCTTAATGTTGCAAAAATGCATGGAGTGCAAGCAATTATAGAAGATTCTTATGTATGTGGTCTTTTGCATTATTTAGGAAAGATAGTATTTAGTTCTGTTTATCCCGAAACAATGGTTAAGTTAACAGAACTTCAAGCTGAACGTAATATTCCAATTCAAGCTATGGATTATATTATGCAAGGAATGGGATATGCAACAATTGGAGCAAGTTTGGCAACCAAATGGAATTTACCAAAACCTATAATAGACACAATAAAATACAAAAATAATTATAATGAAGCTCCAGAAGAAACTAGAGATCTTGTTATGACTATTTGCTTCGCAGATTTTATGAAATGTTTTTCTGAAGACACTATTGAATACTATCAAATTCCAGAAGATCTCCTTAATAAATTTAAGATTCAAAATGAAGCAGAATTGACTATCCTTTGCAAAAAACTAGAAGACACTTTTGTTAGTGGGCTTAATATAGAAGCATAGTTTCTGGTTATTGTTTTTATAGGAACTTTTCAATAGATGAGAAGAAAGAAGAGATTGTTAGTGAAATAATTAACATAACTGAATCTATGATTAGTTAAAAAAAGATGATAGTTGAAAATGGTATAATTCTTTCCGCAGATGAAATGAGAGAATATAACGAACTTCTTAAACTTCCCAACGCTCTTGTTGAAACAATTGAAGAATCCTAACTACAAGATAGAACACCTAATTTATTTTTAGGTGTTCCATCTTTTATCAAACATTTATTCCAATAATCTTGATTCGATTATTTGTCTATAATCAAAGTTTTCGATTTGTAAGTAGTATGAAGCTACGTCTAAAAGAGAAGCCATAGGGGCTAAACCAATAACTTCTGTTCCCACTACATTAACTCCATAACGCAAAGCTTCCATTTTTACCATTTCATAAGCTTGATAAAGAGAAGTTTTTGTATAATCAGTCATGTTCATAGAAACTTGCACGATATTTCTTTCTGTTAATTCTACACCCATTGCTTTAACATAGCGTAATCCACCACCAATATAGCGAACCTTCTTTGCAATTTTATCCGCTATATCTTTATTATTTGTATTTAGATTAACATTAAATGCAACAAGAGGCATGCGGCAACCAACAGCTGTAACACCTGCTGTTGGATGTATTTCGGTTTTACCAAAATCCGGTTTCCATTCTGGTAATTTTATTTTTTCATTCATACCTTCAAATTGCCCTTTTCTTATGTTTGAAAGGTTTTCTCGTTCTGTAGAGCTAGCAGATTTTTCATACAAGAAAACAGGAATATTATAAGTTTCAGCAATTTTTTGCCCAACCACTTTTGATAACTCTATACATTCTTCCATACTAGAATTTTTAATTGGAATGAATGGTATAACATCAGTAGCTCCCATTCTAGGATGGGCACCTTCATGTTTTGTAAGATCGATTAATTTTGTAGCAACACCCACAGCTTCCACAACTGCTGGAACAAGAGTTTCTGGTGTTCCAATCACTGTTACTACAGAACGATTATGATCTTTATCTGACTCATAATCTAAAAGTTTTAAATCTTGTTTTCCTCGAAAAACTTCCACAATGCTTTCCAATACTTTTGCGTCTCGTCCATTACTAAAGTTTGGAACACATTCAATAATTTTGTTCATATAAACCTCACTTCCTTCCAAATTTATGTTTGAAAGAAATTAATATCTATAAAATTATAGATTTGCATATGTTACCATAATTAACATATTTTCACAATAAAATTACTATTCTTTAAATAGATAAACCATACATTAGCCATATCTAACCAACATTTCAAAAAAATGTTAGAATAAAAGAGCTTTTAAACCTATAGTAAGTCTAAAAAAGAGAGGGAGTTGTGCTAAAGAAATTAATAATATCTATCATTTTTTTTATCATATTTATATGTTCATGTAAAAATCAAACTAAAACTGAAATAAAAACAGAAGTCAATGTAAAAATTAATGTATTAAACTCAGTAAATTCAACAAAGATTGTCGAAGGTTCAACTTTATATGTGTATGAAATGAATGAAAAAGAACCTTGCATTTCTCCTATTATGATAAAAGGAGAAAGTATTATAGTTAGTCTAAAAAAAAACAAACAATATGATTTTGTTGTTTCTGGTACAGAGTTTCTTACATCTTCAGTAATTAAAAACTTCAAATTAAATGACGCTATAAACGAAATAAATATAATTCAGCTTGATAGACAACTTCCAGATAGAATAACAACAGCTCCTATTTTAACAAAACTATATGCAACAATTCAAAATAAGGAAGTGGAACTCAAAGATGGTGTTTCTTTAAACTTACCCTTAAAAGCTAAAATTTATGCTAATGTGTTTTCTTATGAAGGAGCAATTACAAAGCTTTTTCATGGAGGCATCAGCACAAAATTAGGCTTTGAAGTTTCTCCATCTTCTATTACACGTAAAGGTCATACTTTTTTATCTGGGCTTAATCCAATTGAAATCAAAAATATAGAAAAAGGAAATGGATGGGAAAATATTTTTGAATTCAATCTAAATACTCATAATATGGGATTAAAAAGTGAAGTAGATTTCATTCTTGTTTCTTATGATGTTGTAGGAAACAGAATGGAACACCATACTTACATAAGATTTAATGATATGGAATCTTATAAAGAATACCCAAATAAAGACATAAAGATTAAAGATATTTGTTGCAATGTTAAAACAACCTATTCATCTATAAATTTATATTCTACACAACAAGAAAAACAAAATATTTACTATTTCCCAAATTTCACTTTTAATGTTGAAGATAAGTATGCTGTAGAAATATATGGAATGCAACTATTTAGAAGGAACAAAAAAGACAATAGCAATTTTATTAAAGTCTCTGAAGTGTTGTATGATAGAAAAAAATTACATCCGCATTTAATTGTTGACACTTACGGTGGCTTAAACATTGAAAAAGAATATGAATATAAAATAAGGGTATTATTAAAAAACC
>JBQNBK010000168.1:0-3193 GCA_052169975.1 Treponema sp. | reverse complement strand
TTAAAGCAGAAAACACTACTATAAGGCTTCTTGCAGAACTTAAAGGTATTGCAAATTTAATTCCAAATCAGTTTATTCTTATAAATGCAATTATGCTTCAAGAATCAAAAGATAGTTCTGAAATTGAAAACATTATTACCACAAAAGATGAGCTTTATAAGGCTGTTTTTGAAACACTAAACAAAGTTGATTCTGCCACAAAAGAAGTAATGTTTTATAGAGAAGCTTTGTATAAAGGTTTTGAGCAAATTAAAGAGCATAAGTTTATTTCTATAAATGATATTATAAACATTCAAAAAGTGTTGGTTCAAAATAATGCAGGAATTAGGACGTTGCCCGGAACAAAACTTATAAATGACCGCACAAATGAAGTTGTTTATATTCCGCCACAGACAAAAGAAGAAATTGATGATCTTCTTAAAAACTTCACTGAATATTTAAACAATGATGATGATAGCTTAGCAAAGCTTGCTATTCTTCACTATCAGTTTGAAAGTATTCATCCTTTTTACGACGGAAATGGTAGGACAGGGCGAATTATCAATATTCTATATTTGATTTTAAAGCATCATCTTGAAGTGCCAATTCTTTATTTAAGCTCGTGTATCATTAGAAACAAAGATGAATATTACAGTCTATTACAAAAAGTTCGTGTGGAAGAAGATTGGGAAAGCTGGATTATTTTTATTCTTAAAGGCATAGAAGAAGCTGCTAGGGAAACAATTCAAAAAGTAAAAGCTATAAAAGAGCTTTTAGATAATACAATCGAAAAAATAAGAGCAGAAGTGCCAAAAGTCTATTCAAAAGAATTGGTTGAAACTCTTTTTGAAAACCCTTATTGCAAGATTGACTTTGTTGTAAAAGTTTTGGGAGTGGAACGAAAAGCTGCCTCTCGCTATTTGCACCAGTTAGAAGATATTGGTATTCTTAAATGTATTAAAGTGGGAAAAGATAATCTATTTATAAATGTTGGGTTGATGGACTTATTGAAAGAATAAGAAATGCGAAAGAATAAGCGAAGCTTAAAGAAGCTTTATTTTTAGATATAAAGAAGTATTACATTTCTTTTCAAAAATATCTGTTTTGTAGCTTTGTTTTCTATTAATTGTTATGTATTGTATTATATGGAGGAAACGGTGAAATCTAAATATTTATTTTTTGTTTCTATATTTTTCTTTATTTTTGCTTGTAAAAATAATCAAACTACTCAAGATAATCCAAAAGTGCAAAAAGAAGAGGTGTTTGAAGTAGTTGTGCAAAAAGGTAATAATTATACAATTAGTGTTAAAAAAGATGGCATAGAAATAAGTGGAAATGCCTTAAAAAATGTTGCTAAAAACTCAGATCTTAGTATTGAATTAGTAGCAAAAAAAGGATATCTACCTAATAAGCTAATTATAAATGGTACTGAATATAAAAATGTTCAAAATAATAAGATTGTTGCAAATTATAAAGTATTAAAAAAAGTTATTATTCAAGGCGAAGTAACTGAGATTAAAAAAGAAAAGTTTACTTTAACGGTAGCCTCTGATTCCAATGCTATGGCTACACCAGCATCTATAGAAGTTGAAAAAGATGATCTTTGGAGTAACGTCAAGAAAAAGCTCAACATTGAGTTTACTGATGGTTGGGAACTTGAAGGATGGCATTTTGATGATGAAAATGGCTTATTAATAGAAGATTCTTATCAATTTATATCTGATAAAAAAGTCTTTGCAAAAACCAAAAGATAGTGAAGACATTTAAAGTTGAGGTGGTTCAACCTCAAAATGGAAAAATCATAGTTAAAAAGGTTGAAGGTTCTACTGAAACAGAACTTAACACTTCTGAATTATTAAAACTTGAAGAAAATACTAAATTGAAAGTGAGCTTGCTTGCTATTGAAAGCCAAAAATATACTCCAACAAAATTAAAAATAGGAGATGATGTTTATTCAACAGTAACAAGTGGACTTATAAGTCAGTCTTTTTTGGTAACAAAAGACACTAAAATTGAAGGAAGTGTTGAACTCATCAAAGTGTTTTATAAGATTACAAAAAACGATATTCCAAATGGAAGACTAGAAATAAAAAAACAGATAAGTGATGGTAGTTATGTTCAATTAAATACAGAAGAGCTTTTATCTAAGATTCCAGCTGGTACTTCTATGGTTGTGAAACTTTTTCCAATTGATCCTAAAAAATTTATACCAGTACAGTTAAAAGTGGGTGATGAATTAGAGGATAATAAACAGAAATTCGATCGGTTAGTTTGTTATTTTGATATTAATAAAAACATAACAATTGATGGAATTATTAAAAAGCTTTGGAAAGTAACTAAAGGAGTGATTCCTGAAGATTCTATATTAACTGTTAATAGAAGATATAATAGCAATCTTGTAAAAGTTGAAGATAGTGATTTAGAAAAAGTGATTGATGGCACATCTTTTGTAGTGAAATTGCAAGCTCCTCTTCATTCTTGGAATGCAAAAAATATAAAGGTTGATAGAGGTAATGGAAATGTGGAAACTCTTGGAAATGGAAATGCTAGGATTCTTGAAGAAACTGTAATTGTGGATAGTGATATGACTCTTTCAGGTGAAATTGCATTAGACCCTGCTGGGCATGCATATGAAAAAGTTGAAATAAATGCTGGTGGAGTAAAGTTTAACATGATAAATATTCCATACATGAATGTTTTTCAACATCTTACGGGAGTGGAGGAATGTACTGCTGGCCCTTTCCAGTTGGGAGAAACTGAAGTTACTCAAGAGTTATATGAAAAAGTGATGAAAGAAAATCCTACTGCAATGAATGTTGTAGCTGGAATTTCGGAAGAAGAAAAAAAGCAATGTCCTGTATCTAATATTAGTTTTTATGAAGCTTGTGCTTTTTGCAATGAACTTACTATTCTTGTAGATGGTTCTGAAAAAGAATGTTATTATTATGCAGATTTAAATCGTAAAGTGCCTTATAGAATAGCTGATGCAAAGGCAAAAAAAGATATGTATTTAGCTATTGTTTATGAACCTAAGAAAGGTTTTCGTATCCCCAAAGAAGTTGAATGGGAATTAGCTTCGTTGGGAGGAGAAAATAAGGTGTTTCCTGGTAGTGATGTTTTGGAAAATGTTGCATGGTTTTCTGAAGATGCTAGTGTGACATCTCATATTCTTAATAAAGTGGCAAAAAAACAAAAAAATGGTTATGGATTTTAT
>JBQNBK010000167.1:0-3255 GCA_052169975.1 Treponema sp. | reverse complement strand
CGTTTCAACATCTAAAGGTGTTGTTACAGGTAAGCATGCTACAGCTAATCAGCTAGGTGGTGAACTTATTTGTAAGGTTTGGTAAAGGGGGCAGAGATATGTCTAGGATTGGAAAAATGCCTATTGCTATTCCTAATGGTGTAAAGGTTGAAGTGAAAGATGGTGTTTTATTTGTTGAAGGACCTAAGGGTAAGCTTTCTCAGTCATATAGAACAAATGAGGTTGAACTTAATATTGCTGATGGGAAGATTTCTTTGACTAGAAAAAATGATAAACTTCAAACAATAGCATATCATGGTTTATATAGAAGCCTTTTTAATAACATGGTTAAGGGAGTTAGTGAAGGATTTTCAAAATCTCTTTTAATTAATGGGGTTGGTTATCGTGCAGAAGTTCAAGGAAAGCTTTTGATGTTAACTTTAGGATATTCTAATGATTTTTTTGTTGCTATTCCTGAGGGAATTGAAGTTAAAGTGGAGCAACTAAAGATAACTGTTTCTGGAATTTCAAAAGAGTTGGTTGGTCATTTTGCTTCACAAATACGTGCTTTACGTTTGACAGAACCTTACAAAGGTAAGGGAATTCGTTATGAGGATGAGATTATTAAGCGTAAAGTTGGTAAATCTGGTGTGAAATAAATAAGGAGTTAGGACAGCTATGTTAAAAAGGTGTAGTGATAAAATAAAAAGACGACTTAAAAGGAAATTTCATATAAGAAAAAGATTGACAGGTACTTCTGTATGTCCTAGAATGAGTGTTTTTAGAAGTAATAAGAATCTTTATATACAGGTAATAGATGATGAAGCTGCTTCTACGCTTGCTTCTATTTCTACTTTAGAAAAAGATTTTGCTTCTTTAAAACCTAATATTTCTACAGGAACAAAATTAGGAGAAGAATTAGGAAAGAGACTTATAGAAAAAAATATTACTTCTGTTGTTTTTGATAGAAATGGGTATTTGTATCATGGTGTAGTTAAAGCTATAGCTGATGGTGCAAGAAGTGCTGGAGTTAAATTTTAGGAGTATATATGAATCAACAAAAAGATGCTAAGCATGAAAATGCACAACATACAGAGAAAGAATTTGTAGAAAAACTTGTTAAATTAAATAGAACAGCAAAAGTTGTTAAAGGTGGTCGTACTTTTTCTTTTTCTGCACTTACTATAGTTGGAGATCGTAAAGGAAAGGTGGGATACGGTTTTGGTAAAGCTAATGACGCTAGTGATGCTATAAGAAAGAGTATAGAAAAAGCAAAAACCAATATGGTATCTTTTATACTTAAAAATGGGACTGTACCTCATGAAGTACTTGGTGATTTTAAAGGTTCATCAGTATTGTTGAAGCCAGCACGTTCTGGTACTGGTATTATTGCTGGTGGTACTGTTCGTGCTATAATGGAAGCTGCTGGAGTAGCAGATGTACTTTCTAAATCTTTGGGTTCTAGCTCTGCTGTTAATGTTGTTAAAGCAACTTTTAAAGCTACTTCATTACTTATGGATGGTAAAAAAGTTGCTAAAGGAAGGGGTAAGCCCATAATGGAAATTTGGGGGTAGTGATATGAAAAAAGTAGTTGTACGTCTTGTTAAGAGTACGATAGGGCAGAGACATCACTCACGGGCTACAGTTCGAGCATTAGGACTTAAAAAAATAGGTTCTAAAGTAGAGCATGAGGCAAATCCTGCAATTATGGGAATGGTGAGATCTATTTCACATCTTGTTAAGTATGAGGAGTTGGATTAATGGGTGAATTTGATTTAATTATGCCTAAAGGTGCTAATAAGGGCAGAAAGATATTAGGACGTGGCTCTTCATCTGGATGGGGAAAAACTGCTGGTAAAGGAAATAAAGGGCAGAAAGCTCGATCTGGTGGAAAAGTTTATGCAGGATTTGAAGGTGGTCAAATGCCTTTATATAGACGTCTTGCTAAAAAGGGGTTTTCTAATTATCCTTTTTCAAAAAGTTATACTGTTATTAATCTTTCTCTTCTTGAAGCTAAGTTTAATGATGGAGAGACTGTAGATAATAATTCATTGTATAAAAAAGGTCTATTGAAGAAATTAGATTCTATGGTTAAAATATTAGGTGATGGCGAGCTTACAAAAAAGTTATCTTTAAATGTGAGTGCTATTTCTGCTTCTGCAAAAGATAAGATTGAAAAAATAGGTGGCAGTGTTAGTTTATCTAATGTTTAGGTGGTGAAAAATGGCAAGAGGTGTAATTGCTAATATACTTGGAATTAAAGATCTACGAAAACGAATGCTTTTTACTATAGGTGTATTGGCAATTTTTAGATTAGGATCTGTGCTTACAGTACCTGGCATTAATCCTAGTGTTTTATCGGATTTTTTTAAGTCTAACAACAATGCTTTTGTAGATCATATGAATTTTTTTGTTGGAGGAGCTTTTTCTCATTTTTCTGTGTTTATGTTAGGTGTTATGCCGTACATTTCTACGCAGATATTAATGCAGTTAGCGATGGTTATTTTTCCTTCAATGAAAAAAATTGCAGAAGATGATGGTGGTAGAAGAAAAATACAGACTTGGACTAGAATAATTACTGTATTTGTTAGTTTATTACAATCTGTTGGAGTAACAGCATATGCTCGCACTATAAGTGGTGCTATTATTGATGATAGTTGGGGAGCAATAGCTATTATGATGATTGCAGTAACAACTGGTACGATGATTACTGTGTGGCTTGGAGAACAGATTACGGCAAGAGGAATTGGAAACGGTATTTCAATGCTGATTTTTGCTGGAATTGTTGCTAGACTTCCAGAAGCTATATGGAATCTTGGAAAAAAAGTTTCTAATCATGAACTAAATTTAGTTTTTGTCTTGATTGCTTTTATCATGTTTGTAGGGATTATTGTGTTAGTTGTGTATGAGCAACAAGGGCAAAGGAAGATTCCTGTACATTATGCCAAACGTGTAGTTGGTAGAAAAATGTATGGTGGGCAAAATGTATATATTCCTTTTAAGATTAATCCTTCAGGAGTTATACCTATAATTTTTGCTTCTTCCTTTTTGACTTTTCCATTGCAATTGGCTACTACTTTTGCTCCAAATGTTGGCTTTTTAAGAAGTTTAGCTAATTTCTTGACTCCTGATGGATGGGTGTATAATATATCATATGTAGTATTGATTGTGTTTTTTGCTTATTTTTATACCCAGGTTACGCTTAATCCAACTGAAATGGCAAAACAGATTAGGGAGAATGGTGGAGCAATACCAGGTATTAGAACTGATAAAACT
>JBQNBK010000166.1:0-3269 GCA_052169975.1 Treponema sp. | reverse complement strand
ATATTTAAAGCCAGACCATGTCAAGCCTAAATGATTAGAAAATTCCAAAGTGTTTAACCTAACACCATGTACAATAACAGAAAGCACGTTCATAGCATAGTTTAAGCCATGACCAAACAATAAAATAATCATGCCTGCAACAATCAAAGCACCAGTCAAAGTAGGACCTGCCATAGTGTTTACAGCTTGGCTAATTGCTCCACCTGCAAGACCTACAGCCCAAAGCCTTATATAGCTCATAATGTCTGCAAAAACGTTTACCACACCAAGCAACATGTTAATTATGTTTTTTAAGCTTTCCACAATAGATTGCCCCAAACCAGTCTCATAATTAGAAAAGATAAAGTTGAGAGCAAAGCCCACACCAATCAAAATCAAAATATATTGCTGATAAAAAGGAAGTGGCATTTTCACAACTAACTGCAAAACAACAAAATACATTCCCGTAAGCATTGCAAGAGAACCAACATCACCTAAAAACTTAGGGCTTTTTATGCTCCTACAAACACCTATGATATGTGCTATAGCTAGTTGTGCAAAACCAAGAGTAAAAGACAAGTGCATAAGGTTAGTGTTTTGGTTAACATTTTCCACACCTGCATGATTTACACTAGCAATACGCTCCCACGAAATCTGCCTAAAGAAAGCTGGCAATAAGTTAGGGTTAATTCCAAACCAATTGCAAACCAAAGTGCCCCAAATAACAGTCATAAAACCTAAGTACATAAACATATAAACGCCTGTATGCACTGGCTTTTTTGCCATTTTTGTTTTTACAGCAACAAAGATAGAAAGAAGTGTTAGAATTGAACCATACCCAGCATCTCCAAATATCATTGCAAAAAAGACGCCAAAGAAAAGCAAAAACCATAAAGAAATATCTGGTTCTCTATATCCCGGTAATGTTCCCAAAAAGTCTGTAAGTGGAGAAATAAGATTTACAAACTTATTGTGTTTTAATTGTGTAGGAACAGCATCATCACTATCTGGTTCTTTTGCAATGCAGCCCCAACCATTTTCTTTTGCAAGACGAGAAACCCCATCAGCATTTTGAACTGGAACATAGCCAGTAAGCGATATGACATTAGAAGACTCATTTGAAAGTTTCAATTGAGGCATACTAAGACGTACACGTTCTGTTTCAATTTCTTTTTTGCATATTGCTAAAGTCTTATCAACAGAGTTCATATAGCAAGCCATTTTAGTCATTTCTTGGTCATAAGATGCAATTTTAGCCTGAAGACTTTCAAGCTTTTCTCTTAATTCAAATGTAGAAAAGGTAGGAAGTGTAAATTGCTTAATCTCACCAGAAAGGTTTTGAGAAAGTTCTTCATCTTTTTGAAGAATTGCAAGAGTGTGAGCAACCTTATTTTTAGTGTTCACAAGTATAAGCTTTAAGTTTTTTGTTAATTCTGCATCGTAAAAAGCTTTTAATGACATTTCAAGAGGCACTAACTTAATATTTTTTTCTTTTAAGAAGTCAAAATCTTTAAGGTTAAAGTCGCCCCATATTTCACACCTTGAAAGCTCTTCTCGTATCTTACCAACCTTTGAAATATCCTCTTTGTGTGCCTCATACAAGCCTAAAACATTAGAAACAAAGGTAAGAGTTTCATCATAAGCTAAACAAGAAGGTTGCCCATCAGCTGGCTTTTTTGAAACAAACTCTGACAAAAGGTTTTTCACAACACTTAAATCTCTTTCAGTATTAAGTAGCTTGGTTAAAGCTTCACCTGTTGCCTGCAATTTTTCAACATGCACAACACCTTGTTTTTTTAATTTTTCTATCAAACACTCTCTATCTGTTTCCAAAGCTAACAAAGTTATTTTTTTCATTGGAACAATCATTATTCTCACCTCTCATCTGAAACACGTTCAAGGTTCTTTTTTGAAATCTTACCTCTAACAACAGCTGCAACTTGTTGATCGCCCAAATAAACAGAAATATGCTTTATATTTGCACGTGTTTGAGGAATCTTAACTTTTTCAAAAAGATTAACGCGCTGTGTGGTAGTCCTAAGCTCAGTTGAAAGAAGACGTACTTGTTCTTCTAGCACGTTAGCTTCCAAATCTAGTAGCAAAACTTCTTCCATCTTTTGCAAAGCCTTGTCCACCCAAAGAGGATAAGAATAAAGCTCATAGCGTCCTCTTTTAAAATCTGCCCCACTAAACACTGGAATGGTTACCCCTGCAATATTGCCTGTTGATGTATGAACTTTTTCAACTTTCAAAAGTCTTGAATGAAAAAAGCCTTTCTCCCCAAAGATAGAAACCCATTTTTCAAACTCTGCCTCAAAAGCTTTTTTATTTTCTCTTAAAGAGCGAACTCTATTTTCAATACCTCTTATTTCAGTTTGCAATTGTTGCTTTTTTAGTTGCAAAGTTGGCAAGTATCTCTTATACATTTTAAGAGCTTCTTTTTGATTTTTAAGCTCATTTTTTGTTAATTTTACAGCCATGGCAACAACCCCTATTTACTAGGCCAAAACTCTTTAATCAAATCAGACTTTATACCTGTTTCTTCTGGTGTAAAACATTCAGAAAGCATCTTCCAGCCTTCATTTAATGCTTCTTCAAGAGGAATATTCACAGATAAGTCCATCATTCTTGCCTCAAACATAGCACCATACTTTAATAATTTAGCATCCCAATCACTCATCATAAATCCCATAGACTTCTTTTCAAGAGTGTCTTTATATGCTGAATAAAGCTTGATCATGTTATCCATCAAAGCTCGGTGGTCCCCTCTAGTCTTTCCATTTACGTTTTGCTTTAGACGTGAAAGACTTCCAAATGGTTCGATACGTCCATTTTTCAAATAGAACTGCCCTTCTGTGATATATCCTGTGTTATCAGGCACTGGGTGAGTTACGTCATCACCTGGCATAGTGGTAACAGCAAGAATGGTTACAGACCCTGCATCATCAAAATCTACTGCTTTTTCATATCGTGCTGCAAGCTGGCTATATAAGTCTCCAGGATAACCTCTGTTTGAAGGAACTTGCTCTTGAATAATAGCAATTTCTTTCATTGCATCTGCAAAGTTTGTCATGTCTGTTAAGAGAACCAAAACATCTTTTCCTTTAATTGCAAATTGTTCTGCAACAGCAAGGCACATATCAGGAATCATCAAGCATTCAACAGTTGGGTCTTGTGCGGTATGAATAAACATAGCAGTTCGGCTCAATGCTCCAGCTTCTTCCAAAGTATCTTTGAAATATAGATAGTCATCATACTTTAAGCCCATACCACCAAGAACTATAACATCA
>JBQNBK010000165.1:0-3289 GCA_052169975.1 Treponema sp. | reverse complement strand
CCATTGCAACAGCTTCATCTGGGTTTACACTCTTAGAAGCTTCTTTTCCAAATATTTCTTTGATTATTTGCAAAACTCGTGGCATACGTGTTGAACCACCAACTAATAAAACATCATCAATTTTATCAGCTGTTATACCAGCATCTTTTAATGCTTTTATACAAGGTTCTTTTGTTCTTTCAAACAAATCTTCTGTCATTTGTTCAAACTTTGCACGAGTAAGATTTTTTTGTAAGTGCTTAGGCCCTGTGCTATCTGCTGTAATAAATGGAAGATTTATATCTGTGCTAGCAACATTAGAAAGCTCAATCTTTGCTTTTTCTGCGGCTTCTCTTAAACGTTGCAATGCCATTCTGTCTTGAATTAAGTCGATACCTGTATCATTTTTAAACTCTTCTGCCAGCCATTTCACAATTCTAGCATCAAAATCATCTCCACCTAAATGAGTGTCTCCATTAGTAGATTTAACTTCAAAAACACCATCACCCAATTCAAGAATAGAAATATCAAAGGTACCACCACCTAAATCATAAACAGCAATTAATTTTTCTTTTTTGGAATCTTTATTAAAACCAAAAGCTAACGATGCTGCTGTAGGTTCGTTGATAATTCTTTTTACTTCCAAACCTGCAATTTTTCCTGCATCTTTTGTTGCTTGGCGTTGTGCATCATTAAAATAAGCTGGAACAGTAATAACAGCTTCAGTAACAGTTTCTCCAAGATATTCTTCAGCTGTTTTTTTCATCTTTTGCAAAATAAAAGCAGATATTTCTTGTGGAGAATATAACTTACCTGAAATATCAACTCTTACATCTCCATTTTGTCCTTCTAGCTTATAAGGCATTTGTTTTGCCTCTCCACTTAATTCATCAAATCTATGCCCTATAAAACGCTTAATTGAATATACAGTTTTTTCTGGGTTTGTAACCATTTGGTTTTTTGCAGGCTGACCCACAACACGCTCATCTTTAGAAGTAAAACCTACTACAGATGGTGTAGTTCTTCCTCCTTCAGAGTTTGCAATAACGACAGGTTCCCCACCTTCCATAACAGAAACACATGAGTTTGTTGTTCCCAAATCAATTCCTATAATCTTTCCCATTTTATTTTTATCTCCTTAAAAAGTTTAGCTAAAAAGCTAATTTATTTTTCTTTTTTGGGTTTTACAGTTTCCACTTGAGCTACTCTAATCACCCTATCATGAAGCTTATAACCTTTTAAAAGCTCCTTTTCGACAGTTTCTTCTTTTGCTTCATCATCCTCTCTGCTTGCTTTTGCATCATGAATATTAGGATCAAACTTTTCACCAACACTTGGGTAATAAATCAATGAATATTTACTTTGCAATGTTGAATAAAGTTGTTTTCTAATCATGTTAAAGCCTTCCATAAAAGCCTTTGTAGCATCATTAGAATATTTTTCCACTGCCTCTATTGCCCTATCAAAGTCATCCAAAACATTAATAAGATCAACCAAAAGATTTTCATTTGCATAATCAATAGCATCTTTTTTTTCTTTAATCATTCGCTTACGATAATTATCAAAATCTGCCATTTTACGAAGATATTCGTTTTTCCATTTCGCAACTTCATCTTCAAGTTCTTTTTTTTCAATGCTTATATCTTTAGCTTTTTCTTCTACTTTACCTTCTTGTATGTTTTGTTCTTGAGCTACAGAAGCTGATTCTTTGCTATTTAAAGCCTCTTTTGCCTCTGTGCTAACATCAATTTTATCTTCAGAATTAATGTGTTCTTCTTTCTTATGTTCATGTTTATTATGTTTTCCCATAATCCTCTCTCTGTTTTTAGATTTATTTCCAAGCATAATGTTTTGATTGTTTATGCAATTGAAGCAATAAAAAGATATGAATAATATTAAAAATAGGCAATAGTTTTTTTTAATTAAAAGAGATCATTTTATGTCTTTAAATAAAAAAAGGCTTTAGTTTCCCAAAGCCCTTTTCAGAAAAACTCTATTTCAAAGTTCTACTTTGCTGTAAGAGCAGCCATGGTTATATAGTTATATGGTTTATTAAAGTGTGGTAAGAAAAAGATATCTGTAAGAGCAAATCTATCTATAGTAACTTTTTCTTGTATAGCCAAAGAAAAAAGATGAATACTCATAGAAATATCATGTTCACTTGCTATTTGTGCTCCTAATATAACGCGTGTTGCAGCATCGTATACAATCTTAATCAAAACTTTCTTGTTTTCTGTTTCCATGAATTCAGGTTTTTGTAAGTCTTCAAAAGTAGTAGTCTTTACATTCATGCCCATTGCTTTTGCCCTTGTTTCATTCAAACCTGTAGAAACCATTTTAAGATCATATATACTTATTCCATTTGAACCTTGTACTCCTATGCTCTCTAATGGAGTACCACAAACATTATGAGCTGCAACCACTCCACTTCTTACAGCATTAGTTGCTAAAGCTATATATTGCCTAGTACCTGTAGCATTATCATAAACTGTTGCACAATCTCCTATAGCGTACACATCTTTTGCACTTGTTTGTTGATGCCTATCCACTAAGAATGCACCATTTTTAAATGTTTCAATACCTTTAATCATAGAAGTATTAGGTCTAAAACCTATACAAAGAATAACCATATCTGTTTCATATTTATTCTTATCTGTGATAACAGCTGTTGCTTTGCCTTCAGAATCGCCTACAATTTCTTTCACCATCTCGCCATAACATTGTTTAATGCCATGTTTATTAAGGTTTTCTTTCATCATGTTGGCAAATTCTTCATCATAATATGTTCCCAAACATACAGGAGCTATATCTATTAATGTAACTTCCTTACCACATCTTTGAAAAGCTTCTGCAAGCTCCACACCTATATAACCTGCACCAACTACTGAAACTCTTTTGATGTTAGGGTTTTCAAGCTTTTTAATAACTTCCTGAGCATTTTGATAAAGTTTAACAAGTTGTACATTTTTTAAGTTGCTACCTGGAACATTAGGAATTATAGGTCTTGAACCTGTTGCAAGAACAATTTTGTCAAATGAATCTTCTTTTTCTTCTCCTGTTTTTAGGTTTTTAACTTTTATCTTTTTGTTTTCATAATCCACATTAAGCACTTCATGCTCCATGTTTATCTTTGCGCCTTTTTTAGCAAGAATTTCAGGATTTGAATAAAAAAGTCCATCCCCACTACTTATTTGCCTACCTATCCACAAAGCCATTCCACAGCCAAGAAAAGAAATATTGCTATTTGCATCATAAACTACTACTTCATTCTTATTTGGATAATTATCCAACATTGTATTGATGCAAGCAG
>JBQNBK010000164.1:0-3300 GCA_052169975.1 Treponema sp. | reverse complement strand
GCTAAAAAGACTCAAGATATGAGTATATGGTTCAATGATAAAATCATGAGTTAAGACAAGTGTGAGGAATATTCAAGATAAGTATAAAAATTATGAACAAATTTTATGAAAAATAATTTAAGAAAAAAATAGGATTTATTAAATGATAGACAAAAATAATTTTAAAGAAGTCTTAAAAGAACTAGGCTTTAGTGAAAACAAAAACATCTTTTCTAAATGCTTTAACTCCATTAAAGACGTGGTGATGGCAGTAGACTGGAATAATGAGGATTTAATTTATCCTTCTTTAGTAAAAATTAATGACAAAACAACATGTAATTTTGAGCATCCTGAAAACTTCTGTGTTTTTGAATGCGTACATCGTCTACTAGAAAAAGGATATAGAGCAGAACACATCGAGCTAGAAAAAAGATGGAATTTAGGTCATGAAAGCAAAGGTGGCAAAGCTGATATTTGTGTATACGATAAAGATGGCAAAAATATGTTGCTTATTATTGAATGCAAAACAGCAGGCACCGAATATTCCAAAGCACTCAAACTACTAGAAGAAAATGGTGGGCAACTTTTCTCCTATTGGCAACAAGAGCGTAGCACTAAGTGGATTTCATTATATGCTTCAGACTACAAAGATGGGAAGATTACATTTAAAAACGACATAATAGACTGCACAGACGACAGTAATGTGGTCAAAATGGCAGAAATAGATGCATCCATATTACTATACAAAAATGCAACTTCAGTTAAAGATTATTTTACTGTCTGGAGTGAAACATATAATCATAAACTTAGTTCAGGTTTGCTATTTGGAGATAACACGCAAGCTTATAATATAGGTGTAGAACCATTACGTAAAAAAGATTTAAAAGGTTTTGAGGCAGAAGATAAGATAGTAAATAAATTTGAAGAGATTTTGAGGCACAATAATGTAAGCGACAAAGAAAATGCTTTTAATCGTTTGGTGGCACTTTTTATATGTAAACTAGTTGATGAAATTACAAAAAATGATGACGATGTTATAGAATTTCAATATAGACATGGTTCTGATACTTATGAAACACTTCAAGATAGGTTGCAACGTCTTCACACTGAAGGCATGGAAGATTTTATGGGAGAGAAAATCTTTTATGTTTCGAATGACTATGCTGAAAATCTATTTAAAAATTACACAGGACATAAAAGAGCAAAGGCAATTGAAAACTTAAAGAACACTATTCGCATTCTTAAATTCTATTCAAATAATGACTTTTCATTTAAGGATGTGCATAACGAAGAGCTGTTTTTTCAAAATGGAAAAATATTAGTAGAAGTGGTGCAATTGTTTGAAAACTATAGAATAGTCTATCCATCTAAGCATCAATTTTTAGGTGACCTTTTTGAACAGCTTTTGAATAAAGGCTTTAAGCAAAGCGAAGGGCAGTTTTTCACCCCTATGCCCATCACTCGCTTTATTTGGGATAGCTTACCATTAAAAACGATTCCTAAAGTGATAGATTACGCTTGTGGTTCTGGGCATTTTTTAACAGAAGCCGTAGAAAGTATAAATAAAAGGCTTGCCACAGATGGCAGTAATAATTGGGTTGAAAAGCATATTTTTGGCATCGAAAAAGACTACCGTCTAGCTCGTGTTGCAAAGATATCACTTTTTATGAATGGTGCAGGTGGTGGGAAGATTATTTTTGGCGATGGGCTTGAAAACAATAAAGAAAAAGAGATTGAAAATAACACTTTTGACATTTTAGTTGCCAACCCTCCATACAGTGTTTCAGCTTTTAAAAAACACTTAAAATTAAAAAACAATGATTTTGAATTGTTTGGTAGAATTTCATCTGAAGGAAGTGAGATTGAAACACTCTTTGTTGAACGCATTGCACAATTGCTAAAACCGAAAGGGCTTGCAGCAGTAATTTTGCCCTCTTCTATTTTGAGTAATGATAGTAATAGTTACGTTGGAGCTAGAGAAGTCTTATTAAAGAATTTTATGATTCGCTCTGTTGTACAATTGGGAAGCAAAACATTTGGAGCTACAGGAACCAATACAGTTATATTGTTTCTTGAAAAATATGATGAACCACCTAAACAAAGTGATTTAAAAGAAGATAGTGCAAAAGCTATTATAGAAGGAGAAGAAATTAGTGAATGGGAAGATAGTGAGATTTTAGATGAATACTTGAAAAAAATAGGTGTTAAAAAAGAAGAGTACCTATCCTTTATAAGTGAAAGCCTTTTATTAGATGATTTTAAGCAATCAGAATATCTTAATATGTATATAGAAGCATTTAAGAAGCTTACAAAAATAGTAAAATTGCAAGAATCAAATCAATTCAAAAAAATGAGTGCAAAAGAACAAGATGAGAAACTTAAAAGAGAGTTTTATAATTATGCCAAGCCAATTGAATACGAAAAACTTATCTTTTTTGGTCTTATATATAAGCAAACAGTGTTAATTGTTAGCTCTCCTAGTGATAATGATGAGCAAAAACGTTTTTTAGGCTATGACTGGAGCAATCGTAAAGGTGCTGAAGGAATACAGATACAAAATCCAGGTGGAATGCTCTATAATGAAAGTGACCGTAATGCAATAGGCACAATTGCTACTTCTATCCGCTCTAGGTTTTCTGATGACAAAGCCATTACTCTTGATGATGATAAGAAAAAATATTGCAACCTAGCATGTTTAGCTGACATGATAGATTTTTCGAGAGTTAGTTTTAACAAAGCAATAAAGCTAACTCCCGATAAAAAAATTGAAATTAAGAGTAAGTATCCGCTTGTGAAGCTGGATTATGTGTGCAATATAGAATATGGTACACGAATTACTAAAAAGAACGCATCTGGTGATAACTTTCCTGTTTATGGAGGTGGTGGGGAAACATTTAGATCTGATGAATTTAATAGAGAAAGTCAATATATTATTTCACGTTTTGGAATGTCTCCAGAATGTGTTCGTTATGTAGAAGGAAAGTTTTTCTTAAATGATTCAGGAATGACTATTAGAACTGAAAACAATATAAAAACTCGCTTTATAGAAATCTTTTTGTATAGTCAACAAGAGAATATTTATTCAATGGGACGAGGTACTTCTCAAAAGAACATAGATATGAAAGCATTCAAAAACATTAAAATTCCTCTCCCTCCTATTGATATCCAACGTCAGATAGTAGTAGAGTGCGAAAAAGTGGACGAAGAATATAACAGGAGCAGAATGAGCATAGAAGAATACAAAAAGAAAATTGCTAATGTGTTTGAGCGTCTTGAAGTTATAACAAATGTTGATGGGGGGGGGGTAACATTCAAATTGTC
>JBQNBK010000163.1:0-3304 GCA_052169975.1 Treponema sp. | reverse complement strand
AAGTCAAGTGTAACAGTAACTGCTAATGATAATGTGAATGTTAAGGTTACTTTTGTTCAAGATACAACAGGCCAAACAGTAGATTTAGTATTTGCAGCTACTAACGCAGAACATGGAGAGCTTAAAGCAAGTATTAACTCTGAAGATAAGACTACAGGTAGTAAAATTACAAAAGGCTCTACAGTTACGTTTACAGCAACTCCTAAACAGGACTGGAAAGTTGGCACATGGGAAGGAACAGGAGATGATGCTGCTAATAAAGGTAAGTCAAGTGTAACAGTAACTGCTAATGATAATGTGAATGTTAAGGTTACTTTTGAGCAATAGTAATTTTTATATTATTTTAAGAGTTTCCTAAAGCTTGAGGAGGGGATTAGTAAATCTTATCCCCTCTTTGATAATTTTTTAATATACTTAAAGCTATAAGTTTTTTAAAATTGTTAGAAGTTATTTTGTGCTTTCTTTAGCAATTTCTGTTAGAGCTTCAATGGCAATTTGTAGTTCTTTTTTTGTGTTAAAAGAAGAAAAGCTAAATCGTACCATTCCTTGTTCTTCAGTATGAAAATACTCATGCAAAAGCGGGGCACAATGAGCTCCCGATCGAGTAGCAATTCCGTATTTTTCATATAATGTTAAGCTCACCTCACTTGATGGAAGTTTTCTTACATTCAAAGAAACTACTCCAGTATAAGGACTATTGTAATTGGTTCCGTATGTGATGATTCCTTCAATTTTATTTAATTCATTAATAAAATAAGAACGAAGACGAGAAACCTTTTCATTTATTTTGTTAATTCCCTTGTTGAGCACATATTCAACCCCAGTATTTAAGCCCATAAAAGAAGGAACATTCATTGTCCCCACTTCAAAAACATCAGGCATTAAACAAGGATGTTGCTTGTTAAAAGAATCATGCCCAGAGCCACCAGAAAAAACAGGCTTAAAATCAAAGCTGCCAACTACTATAATGCCACCTGTTCCTTGCGGTCCATAAAGACCTTTATGCCCCGTAAAACAAAATATTGAATTAGGAAATTGTGAAGCATCTATAGGGATGAGCCCTGCTGTTTGGCACATATCAACAATCATTACTAAGTTATGCTTTTTGCAGATTTCGTGTATTGCTTTAATATCTTGCACTACGCCAATAACATTAGAGGCATGGTTAATTACCACTGCTTTAGTATCTTTTTGAATTAATGGCTCAATATTGAACTGCCCTGTTGTTGGGTTTGGCGTGCAAATGGATACTAAACCACCAGCTTCTTTAAATTGATATAATGGACGCAAAACTGAATTATGTTCAAAAACAGTTGTTATTATGTGAGTGTTTTCTGTGTTGTAAAAAAGGCTTCGTAATGCAATGTTTAGTGCATAACTACCATTTTGACAAAGAGACACATTTAATGGTTTTTTTATATTGAATAGTTTTGCAATAATTTGCCTAGTGTTATACAACTCTTGCAATGCCGTATAAGCTGCACTATAAGAAGAGCGACCAGCATTTCCTATTTCACCTGAGGCAATAGCCCTAGCAACTGTCTTAGCTACTGCCTGCGGTTTTTTTAATGTTGTTGCTGCATTATCAAAATAAATTAAATTAGCCATGTTCAAAATCTCTTTAATCAATATTTATATAAGTCTTTTTTTCATTTTCGCACTGCACAATAAAAGCTCCTTCAACTTGAATGCCCTCTTCTTTCAAAGCTTTTCGTACAGGCTCTAGCATATTTGAAGGAAGTTTTAGTGCCAATCCACATCCTGCTGAAACTTCTGGCGGAATGGGAATTAATCTTGCTTCTTTATTTTCGCAAACACTTTCTGCAACCTTTTCACCTGCCATAGCATGATGAGTTGAAGGAAACGAAATTATGGAATAATCACTTTTTTTGCACATAGTTTTATGGACGCACAACTTGATGAGTTCTTAATATTTCCACAATACGATACATATTAGTGATTGTGCCTACTTTAAGATTTTCTTTTAGTTTGTAATAATCAAGGCATAGACCACAAGAAAGCACCTCGCAACCTGCTTCTTCTAGCTTCTTTAAATCTGCAATTGTTTTTTCGTTTTTAGCTGTGAGAAACACACCAGAGTTATAACAAACAATCATCTTTGGCTTAACATCTTGTTCTGTTAAAGCATAAACAAAGCTTTCTGCAAGTTTTAAGCCTAGTTCATCTTCGCCTTGCCCCATTTTGTCCCCACTAATGGCAACAACATAGTCATTAAGTTTGACACTTGAAATATCGTCAATTAACTGGCAACCATTTGTTTGTGCAAAATTAAACTGAACTGTGTATTCTTTTTTTGAGATTTCTTTTGTGCTTACCTTTGCACCTACTTGATTCCCTAACTTTGTTAGATTTTGCACTGCAACATCATTATCAACCCTAACAAGTATATCTTCTTTTTTTGTGTTTTCATTCATTGCTTGTTTTGCTTTAATTACAGGTTGTGGACATTCTAAGCCCATTGCATTGATTTCTATCATATCCCATCCTCCTGATTATTCTATAATGTTATCATAAAAAAACAAACGCCACAAGATTAAATAAAAAAAGAATTATTTCACTTGTATATTAAGATAAGGATTCCTCATTAATAAATACTCTTAAAATTTGAATAGAAGTGCTATGCAAAACACTATATTTTCGATATGAAAAACGGCCGTTTTTGCATGCCATTAACGTACGGTTTCGCTATGCGAAAACGTACGTTAACGAGACCATATATATGCTACTTTTAGGTAGTACATTAGCTAATGTCTAGCCATAACATTAACTAATGTACAATCGTAACACTAGCTAATGTACTAGTATGACATGAGCTAATGTACCAAAATTGTGTGCTTAAAGTGTGTTTTGTAGGTAAGTTATTTTTTGAAGATGAATAAAGAGAAAATAGCGTTGATATAGATGAAAAATTAGGGCAAAAATACGTACTCATTTACTAATAATTATACAATATTTTCGCGTTCTAAACTATGAAAATTAGTTTTGATGAAAGAAAATATTTTACATTAGCTAAACTAGTGATAATACTAAGGATGCTGCATTATAGATTAAGAAGAGTATTGAAAGACTTGCTAGTGCATTTTTTATAGGGAAGTCCCTGACTTCTCTACTTGTAAGTATAATATAAATATTGTACACTTATGCACATGTTGAAGGTGAATAATAAACTTTATTGTAAAACTATAATTAACTTGACACTTAGTCTTGTAGGTCTTACAATATTATTACCAATTACCAATTACCAATTACCAATTACCAATTACCAATTACCAATTACCAATTA
>JBQNBK010000162.1:0-3333 GCA_052169975.1 Treponema sp. | reverse complement strand
CTTTTTTCTCAGATAGACCTCTTCTTTCTTCCTTATAATAGTAATCTAAATGCCAGTCTAAAAGATATTGATATGCCCCAACCAAAAAGCTACCACTGCACCAGTTCCAAAAGTTGGACTTGAAAGTAAGGAGAGTAAGATATGGGAAAGAAAAATGGAATTAGGTGCAGCAAAGAACTAAAAGAGCAAATAATTGCTGAGTATGCAAAAAAGAATTGGGCTATATAAGAATAGCTAAAAAGTTTGGCATGAAAAGAGATGCTGTTCGAGGTATTATACTTCGCAGTAAACCTATCAAATGTGAGGATAATATGAAAAATATTTCTCTTTAAAACCCAAAGATTAATACTAAAAATCTTGATACACAAACTATTGAATATATCAAAGACCTAAAAGCTGGTCTTTCGTTTTTTCGTAATTAAAGCTCTATACTAGAAAAACATATAAGAGAAGATAAAAAAAATGAAAAAAGACGCAATCAAAGTGAGTAATGAAAAAGGTCATGAAGTAAATCGCTTATGTAATATCTCAAAGGTAGCCAAAAGTAGCTATTATCATTACTTATCTCATAATGTAATTGAAGAAAAAGATAAGGTAATTGTAGAAGCATTGATGAAATTACCAAAAGAGCAACTAATGAAAGGGACAAAAGATAAAGTGATTTCTCTAAAAGGTATGGGGATAGAAATAAGTTATAAACATTTGTGGCGAATATGCAATAAATATGGCTTTCTTTCTGAAGTAAGACAAAAAAGATATCCTAAAGATTATTATGCTAAGCACAAAGAAGAGCTAAAAGAGACGGTTGCAGATAATATTCTAAATAGAGAGTTTAACTGTGATAAACCATTGACAAAGCTATGCACAGACATAACTTACGTAAAGGTAAAAGGCGGGTGGCTATTTTTAAGTGTGATAATAGATTTATGCACAAGGGAAATTGTTTCATATTGTGTTTCCAAAACTATAAACACAAAACTAACGATAGATACAGTAAAGAAGTTAAAAATGAAATATCCTGATATTGATGGGTGCTACATTCTGATCAAGGAAGTACCTATACAAGTAAGGAGTTCCATGAGTTTGTAACTGCAAATAATTTTATTAGAAGTATGAGTAGGAAAGGTAATTGCTATGATAATGCAATAGTGGAGAACTTCTTTGGGACATTCAAAAGTGAAAGTATTTATAAAAAGACATTAAAGAATGGTAAGCTAACATACGAACAGATGGAAAAGATGATAGACGAATATATTGAGTATTACAACAATAGACACAGACAAGAAAGGATAGGATTTAAGAGTTCTGTAGAATACAGGAAAGAACTTATTGGCTAAAATATCGGTTTATGATAGCCTAGCCAATCTTCAAATAAATTATATGTCCAACTTTTGGAACTGGTCCAGTTTTCTTTTTTGGGGGTTATAGGGGCTGTATTAAATAACAATTCCTTATTAAGAATTTGCCTTTAGGCAAATTCTTAGCAGGTCAATTTTGCGATAGCAAAAGTTGACCGCTTCTTTCTATCGAAAAAAAAGATGGGTCAACTTTTTGGCAAAGCCAAAAATTGACCTAATGAGAATTTTAGTAAACTAAAATTCTCAAATAGGAATTTGTATTAAAATACCCCCTAATATATTGCTTAATAGTTTAATTTAAAAAAGAGAGGATTTATAAAAAGAGATAAAAATAGCGTAATTATTATCTATAATATTTTTATAAGTTTTAAATATTAGGCTTTTCTGTTATGTAACTTCTTCTACCAGCTTTTTTGCAAGCTATAATGAATAATATTGGTGGGAAAATTAAAAATAAAGGAACTACAATTATGAAAGCAGGGAAAAGACCTAGCCTATCACCTATCACTCCCATTATAAAGCTAGACGTGCTATAACCGGGTACTCCAAAGCATGAAAGAAAAATCATAATTGCAGTGGCATCAAATGGTAAGACAACAGCAGCATAAGATTGAATTGTAGGCCATAAGCATGCTAAAAAGATTCCCATAAAGAATAAGAAAATACCAAGTTTATAAATAGAATCTACAAAATAAAATGTGAAAGAAACAAAGACTGTTAGGAAAGCTGAAATGATTATTAACTTTGGCACAGAAATCTTTGTTAATAGTTTTGCAGTGGAAAAACGCCCAATCATAATTCCAAGAGAAAAACATGCTGTTATGATTCCTGCAACAAAGCTAGAAGTTTTTAGGTTTAACTGTATAAAAGTTGCAGACCAAAAAGAAAAAGCCCCTTCAGCCCCGCCAACAAAAAAGAGTGTGAATCCGAAAAACCAAAAAGAGCTAGATTTGAATATCTTCTTTGCTGCTTCCATATTAAAGTTGCTTTTGTTAAAAGCTATTTTCTTTGAAGAAGGATAAAACCAAAAGTTCAAAAAAGCAATTAAAGAGATGCCAAGATACACGGCTCTCCAGCTTATTCCTATAGAAAGTATGTAGCCAATAAATATTAAACTTCCACATATTCCTAGTGGCCAAAAAGCATGCATAACATTCATTTTTGCATTAACATTTTCTGGGTATAGGTCTCCAACTATTGGAGTGAGTAGTGCTTCTTGCAATGCAGTGCCTAACCCCATACATAAAAGGCTTAAAAGAGCTGTTATGTAATTAATGCTAAAAGAAAAACATAAAACTCCTAGTATCAAAATAAATAATGATATTTTTAATATTTTTACCTTTCCATACCTTGAAGCAAAAATTGGAGTGAAAAGCAAGATTAAAGTTTGTTCTATAGAAGAGATAAAACTAAATGATGCTGATTCTGTTAGGGTGAAATTGAGTTCATTTTTTATATGGACTAGTGAAATAGAAATAGAAATAGACGTTATTGCATAAACTACAAAGTTGAATGCGGCTGCTCTAAAAGTTTTATCAATATACTTATTCATAAATACTTATTTATATTGAAGAAATAGAAAATTGCTTTTTTATTTCGTACAAGAAAATACCTGCTGCAACAGAAACATTTAAGCTATCAATTTTGCCAAAAGTTGGAATAGAAACGGTAACATCACAATTTTGTTTTACAAGGCGTGAAATGCCACTTCCTTCAGAACCCATAACAATAGCTACCTTATCAGAAAACTTTAGATTGTATAGAGATTCACCTTCCATGTCGCTAGCAAACACCCAAAAACCAGCATCTTTTAATAGTGAAATAGCATGGTTTATATTGGCAACTTCAACAATCTTCATCCAAGAAGCTGCTCCTGCACTAGTTTTTAATATTGCCTCATCGCCTCCAGCACTATCGTGTTTTGGAACAAGCACTGCATCAATAGCAAATTGTTCTGCACTACGTATAATTGAGC
>JBQNBK010000161.1:0-3351 GCA_052169975.1 Treponema sp. | reverse complement strand
GATACAATGGGTATTTTACTTAACTACAATTATACTGATAGTGTATTACTTAAAGCTTCCTTAATCCACGATGTTGTTGAAGATGTTCCAGATTTTGATATTAATGAAATTTTAAACATTGATTCTGAATCAGAAGAAGTTTATAAGCTTGTACTAGAAGTTACTAAAAAACCAAAACAAAAAAAGGGTGATTTTTTAACAAAAATTGCACGTAATAGTTCTAAAAAAGCAAAAATATTAAAATGTGCTGATCGTATAAGTAATATGATTAGTTTAGGCTTTGTCTCTGATCCTGAATTTATAAAGCGTTATTGTGAAGAAACAGAATATTATATATTACCTATGGCATTATATATAAGCGATTTTGCTATGTATGATGAACTTTTATGGCTAGTAAAATCAAGATTAAAGTTTTTAGAAATGTCAGGTTATCTTGAAAGGCTTTATGCAGAACAAATTGAAAGTTCCAGTGATGTTTAAAAAGGAGTTCATAAAGTGAAACAGCATATAAAGACAGAGGATTTGAAAAAAAATACAAGATTCTCTGAGGATGTATTTTTTGAATGTGGTGTTTGTTTACTCTTGTCTGCTGGCAATCCTTTAAGTGATAGGGAGCTAAGAGCATTAAGACAATGGAAGATTCCATTTGTGGTTACTGAAGGTGAAATTATTAATGATGATGAAGAACTTGATGTTGAAGCTTTAGAAAGCCCTGAAGAAGTTCCAGAATCGGGAAAAACTTCAAATATATACATTGAAGGAACTCAACTTTCAGATGCAAATATTGAAATTGTTTCTAAGATGGTAGTTTTTGATCTTCCTAAAGAATTGAAAGATAGTAGCTTATATTTGGAATATCAAAATATAGTGAAAGAATTAACTGAAGTGTTTAATGCAATTAAAGAAAATCAAGGCTTATCAGAAAAAGCATTATCACCTTATGCTTTAAAGATTCAAAAAATGGCTAGTGAATATTCACAAGAAACAATTATGTTTGTTCTTGCAGGAAATGTGCAAGATCATGATGTAGCTCTTGAAGCATTAAATACGTCTTTAATGATAGCCTTAATTTGTTCACTTATGAGTATTGATGAAAAGGTAGCCCTTGATGTTATTGTTGCAGGTTTATTGCATAACGTTGGCATGTTGCGTCTTTCTACACCTTTGATAAACAAAACTGATAAATTAACGGAAGCAGAAATACAGATTTTAACAACTCTTAATTCTTTAGCTTATAAATGTGCTGTTGAAGAACTTTTATATCCTGAAAGCATTGGAAACAGTGTTTTGCAACAATATGAAAGATGGGATGGAAAAGGTTATCCTAACGGATTATCTGGAGCAAATATTGATTTAGGGGCTAGGTTGATTTCTGTAGTTGATGGTTTTATAACAGCACTTGGTAAAAAAGCACAAAGAAGACCAATTTTAAGTTATGAAGCAATAAAAACATTGCTCTCTGATAGTTCTTTGAAGTTTGACCCAAATATAGTAAAGGTTGTAGTGCAATGTATGGGTATTTATCCTATTGGTTCAATTGTACTTTTGAATGATGGAGCAATATGTAAAGTTGTGCAAATTGCTTCAGATGCTCCTTTAAGACCTTGTGTTCAAGTAATTCTATCTGAAACAGGAAAGATTCCTAGTGAAGAACAGAAATTAATAATCGATTTAAAAGAAAACAAAGAAAAATTTATAGTTAGAGCTGTGGATCCTCGTGTTTATTTACAATAAGACTTTTTTAATTAAGCCATGAATGTTGTTGGAAAAAAAGGAGAAGTGCTTGTTGCTTGTTGGCTTGAAAAACAAGGGTATGTTATTTTAGAAAGAAATTGGAGAGTTCCTACAGGAGAAATTGATATAATTGCACTTGAAAATGATTTTTTAGTGTTTATAGAAGTGAAAACACTATTGAATACAACCTTGGAATCTTTAGATGTGATAGTGGGAAGGCATAAACAAATTAAAATATCTCAAACTGCTAAATATTTTTTGCAAAGTCATCGACAATATCATAAACTCGCAATGCGTTTTGATGTAGTGGTTCTTAGGTCAAGTCCTTTTAATCTTGAACATCCTAAGGTGTTGCATATAAAAAATGCTTTTGGAGATTGCAATGACTGAAAACTCTTTGTCTTTTGCTAAGAAAAAGAAAGAGAAATTAGATGTATTTAGCCAATTTGAAGTTGAAAAAATTCAAGCTAAACTTTCTAATGAAGATTATATTTATAATGCTATTTATTGTTTGGCCTCTATTATAACAGATAGGATTTTAAATGGAGGAGGCAAAATAGAAGGTGTTTAATAAAAATTATCAAAGACAAAATCCTCATAATCATAAAGAACCAAAAGAAAAAGATGTTGCAAAACCAAAAAGAAAAATGCCTAATCGTGGTTCAAGAAACTCTTTTAGGAGGCAAAAACCAGAAAGCTATGTTAAAATTGAATGGTCTAAGATTGTATGTGAAAAATGTGGTAAGGAAATAAAGGATTTAACTCTTGCATTATCAGATAAAAACACAGGAAATCCTGTTCATTTTGACTGCATATTATCATTTATAAAAAATAGTGAAGAATTAAAAGAAAATGAAGAAATTATCTATATTGGACACGGAAATTTTGCTATAGTATCTTTTGAAAATCCCAAAATAAGAAAAAAGTTTAAGATTGTTAAATTAATTGAATGGGAAGAAAAGAATGAAGATTGTCAATGGAAAAATGAAATTAAAAAATTAGCTAGTAGTACATAGGAAATTTTTATTAATATTCTTCTATTTTATAGTATTTAACAACTTTTAATCCCTTTTCATTGCTTACTTCCATTATGTTGCCAACTATTATTCCTGTGTTGCGGTCACTTAATAGCTTACCCCATTTAATGAATACTCTTTTACGATTTATCTTATAAGTCCCTTCTCTTTTTGCTGTGTTTTCATGCAATGTTATATATTCAATAACATTAGTGCTAGTATGAAAATCTAAAACACTATCTGCTTCATAAGGACCTTCTGCTGATGACTTCCATTTTGTGTGTTCTAATATATTGCTTTTTTTTGTTTGTGTAGTCTTTTCTTCAATAGGCATTTTGCAAGCTATAAGTAATAAACATAATACTAATGCCTTATATATAATTTTCATAAAAACTCCTTATATGTCTTTATTTTATAACTCAAAATATTTCTAAACTTTATCATAAATAAATACTATAGAAAATACTAATATATATATTTTCTTTTTTGCTTTACCTAGATTATAATTAGCTTATGGAACGAGCAATAGATAAAAATAATAAGGTATTTCATGTCCATAAAAGCTAAAGATATGAGTTTTAAAGAGCGACTTACTCGTGTT
>JBQNBK010000160.1:0-3358 GCA_052169975.1 Treponema sp. | reverse complement strand
TATAATAAATGGAAGATACAAAAATATTCCTATCTGAAATGCTATTGTAAGCTCATGCAAAATAAAAGCTGGAATTAAAACATAAGTTGGAATATCTGAAAGTGTTTTAGGTTTTTCCAGCCTAGCTATAGACATGCACATTCTAACACTAGAAGGATCATGAGCCATTTGCTTATACATAAAAATACGCAATGGCTTTTCTGCTTCTTTATATGCTGTTTCAAAATTTATGTTTCCATCATACATAGGCTTAAAAGCATTATTATAAACATCTGTTAAAACAGGTCTCATTATAAAAATAGTCAAAAAAAGAGCTATACCATTTAACACTTGAGTTGGTGGCACTTGTTGCAAAGAAAGAGAACGTTTAACAAAATCTAACACAATGCTAAGACGCAAAAAGCTAGTCATCAATAGCAAAATACTTGGTGCTATTGCAAGAAGTGTGATTAAAAGCAACAACTGAACAGAAAAAGCTACATCTTGATTTGTAGTAGGTTCTTTAATGCTTAAGTCTATAAATGGTACTCTGTTTGCAGGTCTAGTTGCATCTAGTTCTGTGTTTCCTGTAGGGCTTCCTTCAGGAAAACTATTTTCTTGAGCATATATAGGAGCTGTCAACAGTAAAAAGACAAAAAACATCTTAGTTAAAAATGCAACGCTTTTCATTCTTTCCTCTCCTATTCACTCTTTATATTCATGTTTTTAATTCTTTCTTGCTGATTTTTTAAGAACTTATCATTAAATATTTTTTCTTCTGTAATCTTTGTTTGTTTAACTGTTGGGAAAAAACTTGAAAACACCTTGCTAAAGCTAGTCACTTCTGCTTTATAATTATCATTTGCATTTAGATTCATCGCATCAATTAATACTTTGTCTTCAATTTCAGCTATTTTGGTTATGTTGTTACCAGCTACTCCAATAATATAAGCTTTTTCTCCAAGTGTGAATACTTTAATGCTTTTTCCTTGTTCTATGCCTAATTGTGCAACAAGCTTTAGATATGAATCATTATTAACTACAAATAATTTAGATTTTTTCATAAGTTTTATCACAACATAAGCCAAAAAGACTACAAAAATTAATGATAAAACTAAACGGAAAATATTAGAAGTGTAAGAAACAGTTTCAGAACCATTTTTTAATGTAAATTCATCCAACAATGCTGATGATGCTTCATCACTTTTCTTTTCAGCTTCACCCGTAATATCAATAGGAGTTGCTTCTGTAAAAGATTCCACCTTTTTCTCATCAACAGCATTAGATACTTCACAGTTTAAAAGAAAAGGAATAAAAGATATAAGTAATACTAAAATAAATTTGACTAGTCCATTATAACTAGATTTCATGCCCCCACCCTTTTTATCACTTATACATCCGATATACGTTCAGAAGGAGATAAAATCTCTGTAACACGCACACCAAAGTTTTCTTCAATAACTACAACTTCACCTTTAGCTATAGGCTTATGGTTTACTAAAATATCAACAGGCTCACCTGCCAATTTATCAAGCTCAATAATATGACCTTCACCCATACCTAATATTTCTTTTATCATCTTTTTGGTACGCCCAAGCTCAACAGTCATTTCCATGTAAACATCCATGATAAGACCGATATTTCCAGCTTCAGCCTGAGATGTAAAATTTTGTAGTTGTGAAAATTGTACAGGTTGTACATTTGGATTGTTCATTACTGGCATACCACCCTGTCCCATCATAAACTGTCCTCCATTCATTTGTCCTCCCATTTGAGGCATAGGTATTCCTTGCATTGCACTTGGAGCTATAGAACCTTGAGGTGCATTCTTAGGTCCAGTAATAGTCTCCTCTATTTTATTTGCCACATCACTTACAAAAACTTCCCACATTTCATAATCTTCATCTGCTAGCTTAACACTATAAGCAACAGTCATAAAACTAGTTAATGGTAAGTTTAATGCAGCCTTTGGCACATGTACTGAATTTGGTGTATTAGAAACCACTCCTTTAAGAGAAGCTGATTCTAAAGCAGTAACCTCAGCTCCCACAAATTGAGAAACACCTTCAGAGATAATAGATAATCCCATATCATCAATTTCAACATCTTTTTCATGGTTTTCAAGCTCTATTATCTTTTTAGCTAAACTTTCAGAAAGAACAAATGTATGCCCTCCCTGCATCATTCCCGAAAAATCTATATATGTAGCAACAACCATATCTGGTAATTGCTTTAAAAATGCTTCCTTTTCCTTTTCTTCAACAGCAGTTGTTGAAATACTTGCACTAGCACCTGTAGCAGTTCCAAGCTTTGCAGAAAAACTAGGTGCATTCCCAGTACTAAACTTTGCCAGCCCATCAAAACCTGCTTGCACTACCATTGCTTTACTAGGAGAACTTGTAGAAGCGGAAGAAGAACTTCCACCAGATAACAATGCATCTATTTCATCTTGAGATATTGATCCGTCACTCATAGTAATTCATCTCCTTCTGAGGATAACTCTTCAAAATCATCACTAGTTATGTCCTCTATTTTTTCCAAAATCTGAACAGCAGCTTTCTTTCCTATAATACCTGGCTGACACAAAAACTTAGGTTTATTTCCAACACTAAGTCTAAAAGGATCATCAACACGCACATTAGGAAGACGCACTACATCTCCAACACGTAAATTCAAAACATCTCGTACAGGCACATTAAGAGAACCAACTTCTGCAACAACATCAACTTCAACAGTAGAAAGTCTATCTTTAATGATAGCCATGTACTGGCTTGTTGAGTTTCTCCTAACAGATGAAAACCAAAACTGCGTAGAAAGTTTTGATATAATAGGTTCAAGAGTAATATATGGAAGGCAAAAGTTAATCATTCCTTCCTCATCTCCGACCTTTGTTTCAAGTGTAACCAAAACAACCATCTCTGCAGGTGGAACTATTTGTGCAAACTGTGGATTTGTCTCAATCTGCCCCAAACGTGGACGCAAATCTATAACTGTAGTCCATGCTTCCCTCATGTTCGCCAATATTCTAACAATAACACCTTCCATTACAGAGTTTTCAATTTCTGTAAGTTCTCGCTGAACCTTTGTTCCATGCCCCTTACCACCAAAAAGACGATCAATAATAGAAAAAGTAACAGCAGGATCAATTTCCAAAACTGCACTTCCTTTCAAAGGATCCATATTAATCACAGCAAGAGTTGTAGGTGTTGGAATAGAACGTATAAACTCCTCATAAGTCAACTGCTCTACTGTTGCAACATGAACATGAGCCATACTTCTAAGCTGTGCAGACAAAGAAGTTGTCGTCAAACGTGCAAATGTTTCGTGCATCATAGATACAGTTCTGATATGTTCCTTAGAAAACTTATCAGGACGTTTA
>JBQNBK010000159.1:0-3365 GCA_052169975.1 Treponema sp. | reverse complement strand
CTGACAGCATGAATGAAATGGCAGCCGGGGCTATGCAAATTAGTAATGCAGTGCATGAAGTTGCAGAGATTACACAAAAAAATAAGATGAGTATTGATAATTTGGGAAAAGAAGTAAAAAAGTTTAAAGTATAGGCACACTATTGAATATATATATAAAACAATGTATTTTTAATACATTGGAGGTTATGCAATGATAAAAAAATATAAACTAATTGCTTTTATTTTATCGGCAATTTTTTTGCTTATATCTTGTAAAAATAACTATATAAGGGAAACAAAACAAGTTGTTTCTGTTACAAGTATTTCACTTATACCAGATGAAGATAATATCTCTTTGGTAAAAGGAGCTCATTATAAATTGAATGCAAATGTAAAGCCTGATAATGCATCGGATAAAAAACTTACATTTGAATCAAGCGTTGTAACAGTTGCTTCTGTAAATAATGAGGGGCTTATTTCTACACATAATGTAGGAACTTCACAAATTACTATTAAAGCTGCCAATGGTATTTTAAAGAATGTTATGCTAACTGTTACTGCAGCACATATACCAGTTAAAAAGATTATAGTTCCTCCTGAGCAAAATACTATTTCAATTGTAAATGGAGATAGCTTGCAAATTAGAGCTCAAGTTGTGCCTGATAATGCATCGAATAAAAAACTTACATTTGAATCAAGCGTTGTAACAGTTGCTTCTGTAAATAATGAGGGGCTTATTTCTACACATAATGTAGGAACTTCACAAATTACTATTAAAGCTGCCAATGGTATTTTAAAGAATGTTATGCTAACTGTTACTGCAGCACATATACCAGTTAAAAAGATTATAGTTCCTCCTGAGCAAAATACTATTTCAATTGTAAATGGAGATAGCTTGCAAATTAGAGCTCAAGTTGTGCCTGATAATGCATCAGATAGAAAACTTACTTATGTTTCAGATAAAGAATTAGTTGCCTTTGTAAATGACAAAGGAGTTATTACAGCACGTAGTGTAGGAAGTGCAAATATCACTATAACAGCAGGTGGCATCTCAAAAACGATAAAAGTAATTGTTACAGCTGCTCGTATTCCTGTTACTTCTATTGTGTTTACTCCTGCAATTACTACAAAACCAATTGAGTTGGTTATAGGTCAAGTATATAAGTTAAATGTAAAAGCAATGCCAGAAGATGCTACAAATAGAAAGTTAAAATTTGAAACATCTAATGATCTTTTAACATTACTAATGGCAGATGATAAGAGTGAGGTAAAAGCTGATGGAGTAGGAGATTCAATGATAACCATAACCTCTGAGGATAATCCTACTGTTAGTGAAGTGGTTCATTTTAAGATAAAACCAAAGCCTTCCATTAAGATAAAAACAGAGTCTTTAATATCTGAAAGTAATGGCGGAAAATTAACATTTATAATAGAAACTCTTAATGGCAAACTTGAGTATACGCCTTTAGTAGTGGGGGGTGGAACAAAATGGATGAGTGTAGATAGTAAAGTATCTATGAATGATAACGAAGATATAGTGCACTTAAATGTTTCTAAAAACAACACTATTTGGGATAGAACTGCCTATATCAAATTCAAAGGTGATGATAATAAATATATTAAAGGTTCTGATGACAAAGAACTAGAAGTAAAACTTACTCAAAAAAAGAATGAGAATCCAAATATAACAATAAAATGGGTATATGGAATAACACCACCTAAAGAAAAAGAAAAATCTCCAGTTGAGATTCCTCATGTTAACCCACCATCCTATCATAAAATGCCTTATGTTTTTTATTGGTATGAAAATGAGCATACAAAATTCTTTAATACACGAAAAATGAGACCAACAAAGTCTTTTTCAGGTACATTCACAGATAGTCATCAATGTTGGGCAAAAAGTGCTTCTAATATGTTGCATTGGTGGTTTGAACAAAATGAAGATAATATAAAAAAGTATATAGAAAAGAAAGGTATAAAAAAAGAAGATGATGTAGAAAAGTACAATATGTACAAACCTTTTTATAAACGTGGACTTCTTAATGAACAAGAAAATGAAAAAAGCTCTATAGCAAATGTATTCCGTACAAAATGCTTGGATGACCCTCAGGGTTCTTGGATATTTAATGGGCTTAAATGGTATCTTTTTGGAATGAAAAATTTTGCAAGAGATAAAAATTATTCTCCAGAGTTATTTAAGGACGTTTTTGATGTAGAAGAAGGTAATAATCCTATTTATGCAAAACATACTTATACAAAAAAAGAATTTGAAGAGGTCTTAAAGGAAGCTCTTGCTCCTAATTCTAAAAAAGCAATTGGAGTACATATACATGATAATAGTTCATATGGGCATGCTATAACCCTATGGGGAGCAGCTTTTGATGAAGACCAAAATGTCATTGCTATTTATGTGTGCGATAATAACTTTGAACCAAATAGAATATTTACTTATGGTATATATTATCAAAAAGACATCTATGCTGATTATAATGAAGATGTTAGAATTTGGCCATACCTTATTAATTATACTATCAACCAAGCACTTAAGAATAGATATGTTGGCACATTAATCACACTTGATAAGGGTGAGACACAATGGCAAAGATGGTTTGATGCACAATAAAATCCTTAAACATTTTTATAAATAATACTACAACTGTAAAAAGTTCAGATGAGATTTTTACAGTTGTAGACAAATTAATTTTCTATTACTTACCTTAAAAATATTATTTTTTATCAAATTCTAGCTAGAGTTTAATAAAAGTCTAGCTAGAATTCATTAAAACTCTAGCTAGACTATGCTTCCAAAACTGTACATTCTCCTCTTCTAATAGTGTGCATTCAGGCTATACAATAGTGTACATTTAAGGCATCGAATATAGTGCATTATTGAGTTGCAAGATTGTACATTTTTACTTTGATGTAATTTCTTATTTTTCTAGTTAAAAGTGAGTTTATTTAGCTTATCAATTTTATGAATATAATATTCTGTAATAAAGCTATCTATCTTATAGCATTTTTCTTACATAACAATTATTTTATACTTTTATATATTTTTTTATAATTCTATTGTAATGTTTCTTTTATAGGGCTATAATTTTTAATAGATTATTAAATTATAAGGAGTTATGTAAAATGAGTATTACTCCCCTCCACCCCCGAGAGAGAATATTATCTAAAAAGCACTTTTCAATTAAATTTAAATTATTATTAATATTTTCATTTTTAATTCTTTTTTCTCTTTTTATATTAGGAGTATTAGCTTTTTTTATTGCTAGAAAGGCTACTATAGAAAAAGTAGAAACACACTTATTAGATAAAGCTCAAGATACTGCAGAAATACTTAATGGAAGAATAAATGCTTTTTTTCAATTTGCTGAAGGT
>JBQNBK010000158.1:0-3382 GCA_052169975.1 Treponema sp. | reverse complement strand
TGTAGGTGTTTAAGCTTTGCTTAAAATATTGGAATGTGGGTAAAGTAGTGGAAAAAATAGAAAACAAACAGTTTCAATACGAAACACAAGAATATCAAGAAATATGTGTAAATAATATTGTAAGCCTTTTTGAAGCTTTGCTACAAAATTCAAATTTAAGCAAAGTGATGAGGGAACACTATAATAAAAACAAATACAATTTTCCTATTCAAGAAAGCAAAAATATTGATATAATGATGGAAACAGGAACTGGTAAAACTTTCACGTTTTTAAAAACAATTTTTGAGCTAAATAAGCATTATGGGTATAAAAAATTTATTATTCTAGTTCCTTCAGTTCCTATCCGTGAAGGAACTAAAACCAACTTAAAAGACACAAAAGATTACTTCAAAACTCTTTATGCGAACGAGAAAGAAAAAGAGATTGAAAGTTTTGTTTATGAAAGTGGAAATATCTCGGCTATTACACAGTTTATTGGTGCTCAACATTTGTCAGTTTTAGTGATGACACCAAGTTCTTTTAATACTAAAGATAATATTTTAAATCGTCCATTAGAAAAAGATATACATCAACCTGATTTATTTTTAAATACTGATACGCCACCAAAGTCATATTTGGAATGCTTAAAACGTTTAAACCCAATAGTGATAATGGATGAGCTTCATCGTTTTGAAGGTAATGCTTTTAAGACTTATTTTGATGGTTTTGATAACTATTATTTGCGTTTTGGGGCTACTTTTCCAAAGAAAAAAGATGCATTGCCTCTTTCAAATGTAGCTTATGTATTGGATAGTATTTCTTCATTTAGGCAGAGTTTGGTAAAGAAAATTACTGTTTATACGCAAGATGTGGTTGAAAATAAAGACACACTCGTAGGTATTGAAAACAAAAAGGCTATAGTTAATACTTTAATTAATGGAATTGTAACTAGGCATGAATTAGGTGTAGGATCTATTTTTAATGGTAAAAGTATAAAAAAGATTCACAAAGATTCAGTGGTTTTATCAGATGATACAATTGAAAAAGTTGACTATTCTTTATCAGATGAATCTTTGAAAGAAATGATTAGACAATCTATTAAAATACATTTTGAAAAAGAAAAAAGCTTATTTGAAAAAGGTATAAAAGCACTCACTTTATTTTTTATGGAAAGTGATATAAGCCAATTTCGTGGTGCAAACCCTAAAATTAAAAACTTTTTTGAAGAGGAATACAAAAAACAACGAAAGGAGATTATTAGTAAAATTGATTTTTCAAGTGAATACTATAAATACTTAGAAAATGATTTTGATCTTGATGGCAATTTACAAGTTCATAAGGGATATTTTTCAGGTGATAAAGGTAGTTCTGATGAAAAGATAAAAGTAGGTGTTGAAGAAATCTTAAAGGATAAAAAAAAGCTACTTTCTTTTGAAAGTGCAACTCGCTTTATTTTTTCTATATGGGCATTGCAAGAAGGTTGGGATAATCCTAATGTATTTACTATTTGTAAGCTTTCCAATCAAGGAAGTGAAATATCCAAACTTCAACAGATTGGGCGAGGTTTACGTATTTCAGTTGATCAAAGCTTAAAGCGAACCACACTTAAAAAACTAGAAGGAGATCAAGAGAGTTTTTGGAAAATTAATAATCTTGATGTTGTGGTTTCAAATAAAGAAAGTTGTTTTGTTGAGGCAATTCAAAATGAAATTTTAAGTAATTCCTTTCTTATTTCTACAACATTTACTGAACAGGAGCTTATTAAAACTTTCAAAGAAAAATCGGGATTTGATGATGATACGGTGGTTTATTTGGTTGATGATGTGTTGAAAGATAAGAAAATGATTGTAAGAAAAGCAATTATTGACGGGCAAAAGGTTTATGAAAAATCTCCAAGCTTTTCTAAAATATTAAAAGAGCAAGACTTACCTCAAGAACAAAAAAATATGATTGAAAATTTATTTTCAAAAGATGCTTCTCTTTATGTTCAAAATGGAAGTAATAAAAAAGAAAAAAAGAATGTATTTATTAAGGATGAGCATCTAAATGAATTTAAATATTTATGGAAAACTATAAATAAAAATGCTTTTTATGTTTTAGAAAGTTTAACTGAAGCTAATGAGGCAGACCTAATACAGAATATCAGGCGGGATATTGAAAAGTTAAATATTGAGCCAATATTACTACAAACAATAAAGTCTGATCTTAATATAAAAAAAATCGGAGAAGATGGAGCAATTACAGAAAAACTTAAAAGTACTGTTTCATATAAAAGTAAGATTGATTATTTAGAATTTGTTCAAAGTTTATCAAGTGCTACGAAAATACCTATTTCTTTTGTGATAAAAGTGTTTAATTCTTTGAGTGATGATTTTAAAAATAAAATACTTTGTAATAATCCAAAACAAGCACAAAAAGAAATTTCTGAAATAATTAAGAAAAACTTAATTTCAATGCTTAAAGCAAATATTCGATATGATGGTATTGATGGTAAATGTTTACCAAATGTGTTTAAAACAGAAGCTTCGATAGGCTCAAAGAAAGGAAAAACTTATTTGGATATAGGAAGTACTGGGAAATTTCAAAAAGATATTGAATATGATTTTTCATTAAAAAACAAATGGATATTTGAAGAAGTTATAGAGTATGATAGTGATTTTGAATTGGAAATTGTTGAAGAAGATTTAGATATTGATAGTATTGAAATATTTGGAAAACTACCACGTTTAAAAATTAAAACTCCATTAGGAGAATATAATCCTGATTTTTGTTATACGATTAAAACTTCAGAAGGAAAAAAGCTCTTTCTGATAGTTGAAGCAAAAGGTTATAACACTGTAACAGAAATTCCAGATGCCGAAAAAGCAAAAATTGATTTTGCAAAAAAATATTTTGAAAGCTTAAATGAATACTATAAAGACAAAGATATTAAAATCTCATTTAAGGAGCGAGTTAATAAAACACAGTTAGTAGCATTGATAAATGAGGGGTAAATGCAAAATATTCATAAAGTTTATGTAGTATATTAGTGGTTATTATAGAACATTCAAAGTAAGATATGCTTTCTATTTGAAACAACTATGTCTTAATGTTATAATCAGCAAATGCAAGAAGAAAAAAACATGCCTATTGGCGTTCAAAGCTTTGAAGCAATGAGGCTAAACTATTGCTTTGAAAGTAGAACACTTTCTTTATGATTAAGTGTGATATGCTTTTTTTTTGCAAAAGTTTTTAGAGGTAATCCTATCTGTTTCTTTTTTATGTAGCCTTTTTAAATAAAAATAATTTACTTTTAAGTAACTAAAGTCTATTAAAATAATTTACAATATGATAGAATTTAAATTCTTATAGGGGGTGTCTCGGCTTCGACTGAAAAGAAGGGGTTATGGTTGCAAGTAGGATG
>JBQNBK010000157.1:0-3395 GCA_052169975.1 Treponema sp. | reverse complement strand
ACTTTACTTTACTTTACTTTACTTTACTTTACTTTACTTTACTTTACTTTACTTGCCCTCTTTATGCCCAAGACTCTCCTGCATGGATAATTCATACAGATGTATTCTTTCCTCAAGATGAGTATATTAGTGCACTTGGCACAGGGGATTCCATACAAGCATCACGTGAAGATGCAATTTCACAACTAGTCTTATATTTTAATTCAAAAGTAACAGTAAATAACACGAGTAGTCTTTCCATGAGAGAAATGGATGACTTTGTGGATAAAGATCGAAATGTTTATTCTGAAGTTTCTGTTTTTTCCCAAGCAGAATTACCTACGCTTTCATTTACCGAAAGCTATTTTCATCAGCAAAGCGGAAAATGGTATATTTGTGCTTATATTGATAAGGCACAAGCGATAAAAATATCTGTTTCAAAATTGAAGATAGGCATTAAAAATATTGAAACTGCATTAACCAACCAAAAAAAATCATCTTATTTTCTGCAATTTATTAGGCTTTCAAAAATACTTGAAGATATTTTGTCTTTGCAAAGGATGGTAGGAGTGCTAAATGTTTTAAGCTACTCTAATGTAGAAGAAATGCATTCAAAGATGAGCATGCTTGAAAGTGAGTGTGAAGAAAAAGTTGAAAGCTTAAAAGAGCAAATGAAGTTTTCTATAGATATTGAAAATGATTTTGATGATGCTATTTCGATAGCTTTGCAAGAGACACTTGAGAGTAAGGGTTTTGTATATGAAACTAATGGAAGGCTATGTATTAAAGGCACTTTTAAGACTTCTATGACAGAAAACAGTGCAGGTGTTTTTGTAACACCACGACTTTCAATTCAAATAATCGACTTAAAAAATGGTGGAAAATCACTTTCTTCATACTCAAAGACATATCAAAAATGGGGACATATGAATGTTGAGGGAGCTATGAAAAAGGCAATTTTTGAAGTTACAAAAGATTTGAATTTACATTTTATGGAAATCTTTCGCTAAGAGGTTGCATTAATCAAAATTAAGCTATAGATGGGCTGTTCATTAGATTGAGTATTTAATAGTGGTTTTTAAGTCATGTATATTTTAAGGAAGTGTTGATTAAGGCTATTTAGTTAAAAACATTGTATTTATGTTTGAACATTTCCTAAAACATTATTTTAAAAGAAGAATATTTTATTTTATAGGAGAATAATAAAATGAAAAGGTTTATTGTTTTTGTAGGAATGCTTTTGTGTGCGGGAGTTATATTTGCTACAGAATTGCAAGACGCATTAAAAGAAGCTGCAACGCAATTTTCTTCTTCGCTTAGAGCAAAAAGTGTTGTTGCAATTATCGGTGTTTATTCAGGAAATGCAGAGCTAAGCGACTTTATGATGGATGAGCTAACATTGCAGTTTATTAAGCTAAGAAAGATTACTGTTGCAGACCGTGCGAATCTGGAAGCAATCAAAAAGGAAATGAACTTTCAACTTTCAGGTGAAGTTGGAGATGAAACTATGCAACAATTAGGAGCAAAGGTTGGAGCTGAGACGGTTATACAAGGTGTGTTAAAGCAATATGGAGGCATTTATACATTAACAATTCGTGCATTAAACGTTAAAACAGCAGCTATTTCGGATATGTATCGTATGAATGTGGAATTAGGGCAAATAGAAAGTAATATACTTGGGATAAAATATAAAAAAAGTGGAAGAAAATCTGTGAAAGTAGGTAAAAGTAAGTCTATAAATGTGCATATGGTAGGTTTTCAAAATATGTTGTTTGGGCTTGGTTCTTATATGCAAGGGCATTATGGAGACGGTGCTTTCTTGAGTGTTACACATGGTCTAGCATGGATATTTTTATTTACAGGCTTAGCTCTTTTGGATGCACCTTCTAATAATGATATTCGTGCTGGTTTAACACTTGTATCATTATTTCCATTTATAGAACTTATTGCAATTATCTATGGTGCTGTTAGACCTGCATACTATGATGATAGACCAAGCATTTTAGCTTACGGCAACAAGTCTGGCTTTAAGTTTGACATTGTTAAAACAGTAAAAGGTAATATAGCCCCACAAATTTCGTACGTATATAGATATTGATCCTATTTTATAAAAGCCCTGTTTTATTAACAGGGTTTTACTAAATAAATATTTGTGCCATTCTTCTTAATGATATAACAAACTTTGTTAATGTTTTCAAGTTTCTTTTATAAAGTCTATTTTTAGTGGTTAAAGTGATAGTGCTTTAAGGAAAATATACCTGATGGAATACGAGAGTTTGCTGAGAAAAAAGAAAACATGAAAATAGTGCAAAGCATGATACGCTATTAAAAGAATGAGCAAAGCAAAATAAAAAGACTAATCCAGTTTTGTTCTTATCAGAATATCAGAAGGCACAAGCTTAGAACTAAAAGATTTTAAGGAGCTTATGACTTATATAAAATAAAATCTTAAATAAATACTAAAACAGATTGTTGAATAAAATAGGCTTATTTGGTTTTTGTGTTTTGCCTAAAAAATGAAGTCCTATAAGACTTTATTTTGAATCCACTTTAGTATTAGCTCCAAGTCTTCTTCAATAAGCTTTTCCTAAGCTCCTTCTTATTGCATTAATCGATATTTAAATATATTATACTCTGGTAGGAGTGGTTTGATGCTTAATATATTTTTCTTTCAAGGAACTTCGTACATATACTTCATTCTAATCGTAGCTTTTGCCTTTTTGTTGCACTCTATTATCATTGTGCCTGAAAAAAATGTGTATATCATCGAAAGGCTTGGTAAGTATAAAAAGAAGTGCGAGGCAGGGCTCAATTTCAAGATCCCTTTGCTAGACCGCATTGCGTATAAGCTTTCGTTAAAAGAAGAAGCTATCGACGTTCGCCCTCAAGTTTGCATCACTAGCGATAACGTGCAAGTGCGGGTTGATGGCATTTTGTATTTGAAGGTTTTTGACGCTGTTAAGGCGTGTTATGGAATAGATAACTATCATTTCGCTGTGAGCCAGCTAGCTCAAACCACTATGCGAAGTGAAATCGGCAAGATGGAGCTTGATAAGACTTTTTCGGGGCGTGAGACGCTTAACACAAACATAGTGAAGGCTTTGGAGTCCGCTTCGTCTGGCTGGGGCATCCAAGTGAATAGGTATGAAATTAGAGACATAACGCCGAGCGAGACAATCCTTACAGCGATGGAAAGTCAGATGAGGGCAGAGCGTGAAAAGCGGGCTGATATCCTTTTAAGCGAAGGGAAAAAGCAGGCTCGAATTAACATCTCGCTAGGTCAAAAGGAAAAGGCGATAAACGAAGCTAAGGGCGAGAAAGAAAAGAAGATAATGATTGCAGAAGGAAAGTCTAAGGCAATCCAGATGAAAGGCTATGCAACGTCTCAGGGTTTGATGTTGGTGGCGGGAGCGTTG
>JBQNBK010000156.1:0-3395 GCA_052169975.1 Treponema sp. | reverse complement strand
CTAAATCCATTATAGAGAGCATCTTCTCTAATATCGATAATCGTGTATTTACCCATGTTCTTTACTAATTCTTCTATTGATATATTTTCAATAGAATTACTAGAACAAGAAATGGAAAGCAAAAAAGCAATCACACAAACTGAAATGAGTTTAAAAAGGTTTTTCATAACTTCTCCTATTGTTTTAAGGAAAAGAATGCAATGAAGTAAGTAAAGATTTTATTTAAAGTAGTAAATTATGGGCAAAGCTATTAAAAATGATAAGAAAGACGTGTAATGCGTTGACTCTTAATTACACATTTTCTTGCATCATTGTGTAAAGCATTTTGAGATAGAACTACCTCAAATAAGAGTCCTCACTTACGCATTACTTCATTCTCCTAATGATTTATTAAGCTCTTAAAAACTTTAAGAACTTTGAATAAACCATACTAAAACTATTCTATAAGTGTCAATATATATTATGCTTTTATTCAACCCTACCCTTTCTTAATAAAATGCAATATAATATCACCACTTTAGATTAAAAACTGGTAGATATTTATGTATAAGATACTTTTTGTTGAAGAAGTTTGTAGCACAAAAGAAGCTTCTTCGTTCTTGCAAAGTGATTTTTGGGCAAGTTTTAAGGAAAGTCAAGGCTGGAGATCTTGCCATTTTCATGTTGGATATCAAAATGAAAAAACAGAACAGTCTTTTTATTTTACGCTATTGATAAAAAAGCTCCCCCTATCTTTTTCCATAGGATATGTTCCTATGTTTCCAAACATAATAAAAGAAAATGTAAATGAAATAAAATGTGATTTCTATTCTGAAATACTTACCTACATAACACAAACTTTTTATGCTAAGCATAAGTTCATTTTTATACGCTTTGATATGGACTTATCCTTCATAGTTGATAACAAAGACGGGGAAGCTTCTCACACTGATGTGGCTAAAAGACCAAAGATTGTATTCAAAAAAAGCAATGGTTTTTATGTTGAAAAATCAAAGACTGATATTCAACCTCCTGACACTGTAATCTTAGATTTAACCCTTAGCGAAGATGAGCTCCTTTCTCAATTTAAAAGTAAATGGAGATATAATATAGGCTTAAGTCAAAAGAAAGGTTGCACAGTAAAAATGCTAAACATGAATGAAGCTCTTGATAATGGAATAGAACTTTTCTATAAGTTATATAAAACCACTTC
The DNA here is from genome assembly GCA_052169975.1 of Treponema sp. Classification (GTDB taxonomy): domain Bacteria; phylum Spirochaetota; class Spirochaetia; order Treponematales; family Treponemataceae; genus Treponema_B. Next base: position 2,203 of record JBQNBK010000156.1, on the reverse strand, counting down.
AGAACGTGATGGCATAGCAATACACTCTAAAAACTACTATAGATCACTGTTTAGTCTTTCAAACGAGCAAGCCTCTATTAGACTTTATGTCGCTTTTTATAATGAAGAGCCTTTAAGTGCTATCATCACAATCTTTTATAAAGACGAAGCTACATACTTATATGGAGCTTCTTCAAACGAACATAGAAACCTCATGCCAACATATCTTTTGCAATGGCAAGCAATAAAAGATGCACAAGAATATGGTTGCAAAGTTTATGATTTTTATGGCATTCCACCAATTGACGACCCTCATCACCCAATGACAGGGCTATATCGTTTTAAGACAGGTTTTGGCGGAAAGATTATTCATAGAATTGGTAGCGTTGATGTTTTTAGAAGCAGGCTTTTATATAAGTTATATTCTTGGCTTGAAGATTTAAGAAGTGCTTATTATAAGAAGTTCAAAAAAAGATTTATAAAGCGAAATAAATAATTCATAGACAACTAAAACTTTATCTTTTGTGAGAACTCTTTATCCCCAATTCTTCTCGGTATTTTGCTATAGTTCTTCTTGAAATTGAAACACCTCTTTTGCTTAGCTCTTTTCCAATTTCCCTATCAGGTATGCTAGAATTATTTTCTATTATGCTTTTTATCATTTCCTTACAAGCTTGTTTTGAAAAACCACTACTCACATAAGTTGCTTTAGGATTTAGAAATTCTGTTGCTATATTGGAAGTAGCTTTTTGTGTAAAAAAATAACCAATTCTAAAAAGCCCCCACTTGCAATATAAATATTTATTAGACGCAATTCTTGAAACAGTGGAAGCAGATATATTCAACTCTTGGGCAACATCTTTTTGTCTTAAAGGAGAAAGATATGATATACCATAATAAAAAAAATCACGTTGAAAAATAGTAATTGCTTCAACTACTCTTAAAAGAGTTGATTTTCTTTCATTAATAGCAGAAATTAATTCTTGTGCTTTTTTCACACTCTCAAATGCAAATAAGTCTTTTTTTGATAATGCCTCTATCTCATGTGAAATTTTAATAACAGGCAAAACATTTTTATTAGTTGTAATCTTTATTTCACCTTCTTCATGCCCAACATAAACATCAGGAACAATATAATTATTATTAACATTTGTTGTTTCACAAAGATAGCCGGGATATAGCTTTAATGTTTTAATTAGATCAAGCACTTCTATTATTTCAAATGCCTTTATCTTAATACCTACTTTTTTTAATTTTTCTTTTATATGTTTTTCTAGTCCTCTTTCTGCAAAAGGAAAAGCTAAATGGATGACTTTAATTGCTAGCCTATAAATTCTTTTAGTTTTTTTATCTAATGGTTTAGTTAATTTTTGATATGAAAGATATAGCTGAAACAAAAGCGATTTATTGATATTTTCAAAAGCACAACCTCTAGGCTCAAGACCTCTTACAATGTTAATAGCCTTTCTTATCTTTTCTTTTGTTATATTTTTAATTTCTGCTTGAGATGCAAATAATTCATCAAATGGTACTATATTAAACCCCTTATCATCAAGATTTTGAATGATGAGTTTTGCTAGTTTAATAATACTTGTTTCTGCTTTTATTATATTTATTTGAGAAAGTAAATTTGATTGAAGAGACTTAAACTCATAGCTTATATTTTCAATGAAACCGCTATTTCCATTAAATCTATTGTTTTGCTTTTCATAAATTGTAATATCTTGTTCTTCATACCTATCTTTCACTAATTCCAAAGCAACATTTTTTTCTAACTCGTTAAATATAAAAGTTCGCAAATCTAAAACCGGAAGTTGCATAACCTTTAATGAAAGCTGCATTTTGCCTGAAAGAATTAAGCCTTGTTTTAGTGTTTGTTTTGATGATTGAGCTATTTCAATTTTCTTTTCCATTATAGTATGTTAATAATAAACCTTCCTAATTAATAATTATATTTAAGAAACAAATTATAATGTAGTATAAGCCATATTATACCAAAAAATAAACAAAACATAAACACTCCTTTTCAGCCAAAATAGGGATTTCTAGGTCTACGATTGATAGGACTCTTAATAGCATTTCATACACATTAAAGCATAAACTTAATTTTAAAAGTTAAAGTTTTAGCTAATGTTTTTAGCTTATATCATAAGCTAATTTATAAAAGCTATTTTGAACGATATCGTTATGCAAAACACTATATTTTCAATGTGAAAAACGGCCG
>JBQNBK010000155.1:0-3453 GCA_052169975.1 Treponema sp. | reverse complement strand
TAACTATGAATATTAATTATGCAAGTTTTTTTTTAGTTTTCTTAAATTTTTATATAATTTTCTTAGTATTAGTTATTTTTAAAAAGTAAAAAATGCTGATTAAAGTCGAATCCCAATAGCAAGACACTCATTTAACCAGCATTTTCTTAAAACAATGCTACATAGTAGAAAGCACTTTTAACATTTCATCCTTTTTTGAATAATTAGGCCTTTTTTGCAAAAGCTCCAACCATATAGCTTTAGCATTATTATTTTCTTTTAAGCTTAAATAAAGACGCCCCATTTCATAATAACTATCCCATGAATTTGCATTTATTGATATTATATTCTTATACACATCTATTGCTTTTAACTTTTCGTTTGCAGAAATATAACTTGAAGCTAAATTGTTATAAGCAGTGATATTTTTGGGCTGAATTTTAATACTTTCAGAATAATGAAAAATAGACTTTGTATAATCTTCTTTAATTCCGTAAAGTTTACCTAAATTAGTGTTAACCTCGAAATTTCGTGGCTCTAAAGAATAGGCTGAAAGAAGAGTTTCCTCTGCTTTTGCAATGTTTCCATCTTCAAGATAAATACGCCCAATATTAATAGAAGCTTTTGCAAATTTAGCATTTTTTTCAACAGAAGATAAATAAGCTTCTATTGCTTCTGTCTTTTGCCCATTATTTTCTAATGCCAAGCCATAAGTATATAAAAATCTATAATCATTTTTGTTGATATCAACAGCATGTTTTGCATTTTCTAATGCTTGTGTATTTTTTTTCAAATCCAACTGAACAGTAGCTAAATTATAAAATGTAAGAGCATCATTATCGCCTTTAGAAATAACTTGCAAAAAATATTGTTCTGCACTTTGATTTTTTCCAGATTCTGCATATGCTTGAGCCATCTCTTTCAAAGCCACAAGGTTGGAAGCATCAGATGATACCGCCTTTGAATAATATTCAATAGAAGCATTCAAATTCTTTTCTGCCTTTGCAACACGAGCAAGTTCTATATATGCTTTTGTATATGTTGGTTTAATGCTAACAGCAGAACTAAGTGCTTTTTCTGCATCTTTTTCAAGCCCTAGCTTTCTATTAGTAACACCTAAATTATAAAAAGCCACATCAGATGAAGGATTTAATTTTGTGCTTCTTTCAAAACACTCTTTGGCTTTTTTATAATCTTTATTTGAATAATACCTTTTTCCAAGCTCATAATTATATTCATAATTATTAATATCCAAGTTTAAGGCTGTTTCCAATTCCTTTAATGAAAGCTCCTTTTTCTTTTGCACATCTGCTATATTTGAATATAAATAGTGGTTCTTTGCAACTTTTCCATCATCTGCAATAGACTTAACTATATAGTTTTCTGCATTTTGGGCAAGCTTTTTGTTTTGCTCTGCATTATTTGAGTTAGTCTTACCATGTAAAGAATCTGCTATTTCAGCATACTTTTTGCTAGAAAAGTTTTTTTCATCATTAGGCATATTAGAACTAGCTTGTGCAAATAAATTCAAAGCAGAATCAGAATTGCCCGCGTTAAGAGCATTTTTACCACTATTTATCAACCTATCAACTTCTTTCATCCGCCTTTCTTTTTCCAACTTTTCTGCAAGTTTTTTGTTTTCTGCATCTTTTCTCTTTTGCTCTTCCTCTGCTTTCTTCCTTAATTCTAATTGCTTTTTCTCTTCTTCTGCCCTCTTTTTAAGCTCCGCTTCTTTTCGTTGTTTTTCTATTCTTTCTTTTTCTTCTCTAATTTCTCTTTGCCTTTTAGCTTCTTCTTCAAGCTTTCTTTTAGCCTCCTCTGCTCTTTTAGCCGCTTCTTCAGCCCTTTTTCTAGCCACTTCAGCTAATCTTTTTTCTTCTTCTATCTTTTTTCGTGCTTCTTCAGCTTTTTTTGCTTCTAATTCAGCTTTCTTTCGTGCCTCTTCTTGAAGTCTTTTTTCTTCTGCTTCTTTTTTTTGCTTTTCTTCCAATAACTTTTGCTCTCTTGCCTCTGCTTCTTTCCTTTGAATTTCTTCAAGTTCTCTTTGTTTTTCTATTTGTTCCAATCTAATTCTTTCTTTTTGAGCAGCTTCTTCTTTCATTCTTTCTTCTAATGCTTTTCTTTCTTCTTCTTTTCTCTTTTCTTCTGCCGCTCTTATTTCTCGCTCCCTTTCCAATCTTTCATTTTCTCTACGTTTAGCTTGTCGTTGCTCAGCTTGTTTTTCAACTATTTCTCTCCAAGAAGCATCATCATCTTGGCTTAAAATATTTTCAGTGTTTTCACCATTTGAACCAGCACTTCTCCTAGCCACATTATTAATAGACTCACCTTCTGCATAAGAAGAATTAGAAGAGCCCCTAGATGTTCTTTCAGCATTATTTGCATTTGCCAAAACATCATCACTTTCATTACCATTTGAAGAATTATTGTTTTTAGTACTTTCTGTAATTCCTAGAGTTTCACCATCATCAAAATTATATTGTTCTTCATCCCCATAGACTTCACTCAAATTTCCTTCTATTTCAACATCACCTTCTCTTCTATTAATATGTGATATAAAATTAGAATCAAGAACACTTTGATTATTTCTATTACCTTTCCCTAAAACTACAAAAAGACCACCTATGACGCAACATGCAAGCAACACACCGCAGACTACGCCTAGAATAAATCGTTTAAAATTAGTCAAGATCGTTTTCCTCCTCATAATTAATTGTGTCTTCAGTTCCCGATGAAAGAGAATCGGCTCCTTTCACTGAAGAAAGAGAAGAGTTTATTTCTTCCAGAAGTTTTCTTTGTCTTTCTTCTTCAGCTTTTCGCATAGACTCTTCTGCAAGTCGTGTAGCTTCTTGCAAAATTCTAGCCTTTTCTGCATCTTCTTCTTTTTTTACAAGCTCTAATACTTCAATCATTCGCCTAATCTCTGGAGCTTGTTCATCATCTGGTAATAATTCCAGATATTTCTTATAGTCTTCCAATGCAAAAGCATATCTTTCAAGCTTCATTCTTGCGTTTGCCCTATTCAAAATAGCTTCGGGGTAAGAAACGCCTGAAGACAAAGCTTCATTATAAGATATTTCAGCATCATAAAATCTATTTTGTGCAAAAAAAGCATTACCCATATTAAACGAATATATATAGAAATTAGCAACATCTTTATTCTTACCTTTTGCAAAGTTTTCAATAGCTTGCACATACATACCTAATTTAAGATATGCAACCCCAAGATATAAATATATGTCTTTTGGATACTCCGCTTCATTAAAAGCCCTATTAAAAGACATAATTGCCTTATCAGGTCTATTCAAAGCTAAAAATGCCTTACCTTCATCAAAAAATGAAACTGAATATAAGCTTGTTTGTAATATCACAAAAGCAAGACTAAAAAAGATGATTTTTTCAACTTTAAATCTAATATTTTTCATAACTTGCCTTAAACCTCCATATTTGACAATAACTTTTAAAACATATAAC
>JBQNBK010000154.1:0-3476 GCA_052169975.1 Treponema sp. | reverse complement strand
ATGCAAAAACAAATGTTTTCTTCATATATCACCTCACTTTTACTTATTTTTCATATAATAAAAAAATAGTATCTATATCAAAATAAGTTTTGTGCAAAACTATCATTTTCCATTTCTGGCATTTGTGTTTTTAGATAATCTTCTATATTTGTTTGATTTATCCAATGAGGAATCATATCTTGATTTACTTCAATAAAATGATGCACAGCTTTATTAAAAAACTCCATACAAACACGCGAATCATCTTCTGCTCTATGGGCTTCAAATGCAAGTATTTCAAACCTTTTTGCAAGATCTTGTAGCTTGTAACTATCGAGACGTGGAAACACTTCACGTGCAAAAATTAACGTATCAAATACCTTATTAGTGAGTTTTCCTATCTTACAATTTTTGAGTTCTGTGTTTATAAAGTTTATATCAAATGAAGCATTATGAGCCACTAAGACTGAGTTTTGAATAAAATGTAAAAAATCTTGTGCAACATCTTTAAAAATAGGCTCATCTTTTAACATATCATCTGTAATATGGTTTACAGCAGTTGCTTCTTCAGGCATAGGCATTTCTGGGTTTATTAAGACACTAAAACGTGAGATAATATCATCTTTATTAAATTTGATAGCACCAATTTCTACTATTTTGTTTTCATCAGGCTTTAAACCTGTAGTTTCTGTGTCAAAAGCTACAAATGTAGCTTTATCATAGACAACAGATATCCAATCATAGCTACTCATTATTATTCTCCTAAAAGGGACGTTAAAAATGTTTCGTATTCTTTTACTTTCTTTTCTGCATTTTCTTTTGTTTTTTCATATTCTTGTTGATAGACAATGTAGGCTTTTATTTTGGGTTCTGTACCACTAGGTCTTAAACTAATAATACTTCCGTCTTCCATAAAATATTGCAACACATTACTTTTTGGAAGATCTATCTTTACTATTTTATTACTACCTATAAAAAGATCATATCCTTCCAACACATCTTTAATTTTTATTACTTTTGTATTTGCTATTTTAGAAAGCTTTGCATCTCGAACTCTTTTCATAATATTTTGCATAATTTTAACACCTTCAGAGCCTTGATACGTTTTGTTTATAGTTTTTTCCATAAAAAGACCATATTCTTTAAATAATTCTTCAAGTCTTTCTAAAACAGATTTTCCTTTTGAAAGCCAATATGCTGCAAGTTCTGCAAAAATAAGAGATGCTGCAATACCATCCTTATCTTTCACCCCATTTGCAAAGTTATACCCAAAGCTTTCTTCAAAACCATATATATATGTATTTTTTCCTGCAATATCTTCTTTTTCTGCTATTCCACAAATCCACTTAAAACCTGTAAGACTTGCAACAACTTTCACCCCATATTTTTCTGCAATTTTATCTACCATGTGAGTGCTTACAATTGAGCGAACAATAAGAGGAGATGAAATATTTTTCAATTTTGTTTGGCAAAGATAATCAAAAAACAATACACCAATTTGATTTCCTGTTAAAAGCTGTATATTTCCAAAAGCATCTTTAATACCGCATGCAAAACGGTCTGCATCAGGGTCTGTTGCCATTAGAATATTTGCATTTTCTTTTTTTGCATATTCTATTGCTAGTGTTAATGCTTTAGGGTCTTCCGGATTTGGATATTCAACTGTTGGAAAATTACCATCCCCATCTCTTTGTTCTGGTACTGTAAAAACATTAAAGGTTTCTAGTACTTTTTCAACAAATTTAGCACCTACTCCATGAAGAGGTGTGTATACAATTTTAATTTTATCTATTGCTTTTTTTTCAGTGATAAAACTTAAAAGAGATGCTATGTAAGGCTCATCAATTTCTGCATCAATAATCTTTAATAAGCCTTCTTCAATAGCTTTTTTTTCAGTGATTGAATTTATTTTTACTACTTTTGAAACTTCGTTTGTGATGCACTCATCATGTGGATAAGTAATTTGCACACCATCACTCCAATATGCTTTATATCCGTTATATTCTGGCGGATTATGGGATGCTGTAACCACAACTCCTGTATGGCATTTTAATTTTCTTATAGCAAAGGAAAGCTCTGGTGTAGCTCTCATTGATGAAAAAAGATATGTAGTAATTCCATTTCCTGCAAATATAAGACTAGCCATTTTTGCAAATTCAGCTGAATTGTTTCTTGAATCATAAGCAATTACCGCTTTAAGTTTTTTTTCTTTTGCAAGAGATGGAAAAGTATTGATAAGATAGTTTGAAATTCCTTGTGTTGCTTTAGCAATAACATAAGAGTTCATTCTGTTTGTCCCAGCTCCAATCATGCCTCTAAGACCTGCAGTACCAAACTCTAAGTCTTTATAAAACCTTTCATACAAAGCATTTTCATCATTTTTTGATAATAAGTCATTTAAGTCTTTCAAAAAAACAGGATTTTCTTCATGCTTTTTATAATTTTCAATCCTTTCTTGAATTACATTTTCTAGCATAGTTTTACTCGCTTTCAAATTCTATTAAAGTGTGTATTGGTTTATCTTCTAGTACTTTTTTATACCCTAAAAAAGGTAAGCCTATAACACCTAAAAATGCTGCTACGTTTGCTTCGCCTTTTTCTATAATGCTTCTTGTTGCATTCAAAGTGCCACCCGTTGCAATTAAATCGTCTAAAACTAGAATATTTTGTCCTTTTATAATATCAGTTTTATGCACTTCGATGCTTGCCTTTCCATATTCAAGTGAATAAGAAGCTTGATATACTTCACCAGGTAACTTCCCTTTTTTTCTTACTAATATTAATGGAAGATTTAAATGTTGTGCAATTGGCGAAGCAAAAATAAAACCTCTTGCTTCTATAGCTGCTATGGCATCAATTGGAATGGTTTTACAAAAATCAATCATTTGGTTTATACAGTAGTTAAACACTTTTGGTTGCATTAATATTCCAGTAATGTCATAAAAACAAATACCCTTAGTTGGAAAATCATATACACGACGTATTGCGTCATCTATTATTTTATCTTTCATAATGGCTTTAATTGTATAACCAAATATAGAAATAAGTCAATTAAGAAGTTTTTTCTAGTAGCTTATTCACTATAGACGTGTTTTTAAAAATATGTATAATGCCTTTCCGATTTCTTTTGTTAATATCCATAAACATTTTGAGGTGAATAATGAAGTACATTGATCTATTAAAAACTTCCACAAAAAACTGTGGAAACTGTGCTTGTATGGGTTTAGACCCAATATTAGAGTTTTTACCACAGAAAGAAAATATATCAAACACTATAGTTTCTTTCTTTGAAGATTTGTTTTCTAAAATGAAGGAAAGAAATCTTAATCCATCAGCTTTTAAACCAAATATTGGCTATTATTCAGTATATGATAAGCCCTTTGAAAATGATTTTTCAGGTTCCATAGCTCTTGCTAAAATAATTAAAATGATAAAAACTTTTTTTCCTAATACACCTATAATACTAGATTCTAAAAGAGGTGATATTGCTAGATCAA
>JBQNBK010000153.1:0-3484 GCA_052169975.1 Treponema sp. | reverse complement strand
AAAAAGCCGGGATTTTCTTTGTTTCTTTCAGGATTTGTTAAGTCAATAGGTTTATGTGCAATGTTATAATCCCCACAAAGCACAACATTGCTTTTTTCTGAAATCTTATTGCATAACTTTAATATTTCATCACAAAAAAATAACTTATAAGGAAGTCTAAGCCCACCTTCTTGCGAGTTTGGAAAATATGCAGAAATCACAGAAAAGCCGTCATAGTCTGCAATAAGCACACGCCCTTCATCATCTAGTTCTTTTATGTTGATTAATTTCACATCTTTTGGCTCTTCTTTTGAAAAAATTGCAACCCCAGAATAACCTGCCTTCACACTAGAACTCCAGTAAGTTTTATACGAAATGCCAGATGAAGAGGGGGCTAGTAAAGCTTCACTTAATTGCTCTTTTTTAGCTTTTGTTTCTTGAAGACATAACACATCTGGGCTTTCCTTAAAAAGCCATACCAAAAAACCTTTTTTTTCTATAGCTCTTATGCCATTAACATTCCATGAAATAATATTTTTATTCATTTTTCATCCTACTTTTTGCAAAATATATTAAAAACATGAGGCAAGTTTATATTAAAAAACCTAATATAGATAGTAGGTTGACTTATTATGAATATCTCTTATGATGAAATTAAAGAAAAATGCGAAAAGGTATTTGGAATAAAAACAATTTTTCCATACCAATTATTAGTCATCTCAAATATATTAGATATTGAAGCCTCATATGAAAATAACAAAATAAGCTTTAATGAAGAAGCTGATAGCTATTTGGGCAAACAAATTGTGCTTTTTCCAACTGGAGCAGGTAAGTCTTTATGCTTTCAATTGCCTTCTCTTTTTTTGCAAAAACCAACATTGGTAATTTACCCATTACTGGCTTTAATGAGAGACCAATACAACAAAATAAGCACCATACTAAATACTGTAATTTTTATAGGTGGGCAAACAAAGTTAGAAAGAGAAAAAGCCTATGAGGACTTAAAAACTGCCCATATAATAATTGCAAATCCTGAAGTTTTGGCTAATAAAGAAGTGCTAGAAAAAATTAAAATGAGAGGCATTTCTCATTTGGCAATAGACGAAGCTCATTGTGTTTCAGAATGGGGAGAAAGTTTTAGAAGCCAATACCTTTCAATTGGTTATGTAATTAAAGAATTAAAGCCTCATATTGTGTCTGCATTTACTGCCACAGCCAGTAGCACAGTATTAGAAAAGATGAAAAAAATAATTTTTGAAGGAGAGGCTCATATAATAATGAGTTCTCTTGATAGACCAAATATATTTTTTTCTGTTCGTCATTGTATTGTTAAAGAGCCAGCACTATTAGAAGAAGTAGAAAAGAATGCAAAACCTCTTGTAGTTTTTTGTTCAAGTAGGAAAAAAACAGAAACCATTTCAAGGTTAATACAAAATACTTTTCCCTTTTTAGAAGTGAAGTTTTATCATGCAGGTTTAGAAAAAAAAGAAAAAGAAGAAGTTGAAAGATGGTTTAATGAATCTAAAAACTCTGTGCTTGTTGCTACTTGTGCGTGGGGTATGGGTGTGGATAAAAAAGATGTGCGAAGTGTAATTCATTTTGATGCCCCAACAACCATAGAAGCCTATATACAAGAAGCAGGACGAGGGGGGCGAGACCGCCAAGCTAGCACTGCATTGTTGCTTTGGTCAGACGAAGACAAAAAACGATTTTCATTATTAAGTGATGAAGGAAAACTGAGGGCTAACATAATAACTTTGTTTGCAGAAAGCGGTGTGTGTAGGCGGGAAGTATTGTTAAAAGCATTGAGTTTAAGCTGCCAAGATGAAACACTACCTATTTGCCAAAATTGTGATATTTGTAAAAGAGAAGCTAGAGGGTACCCAAAAGAAATTGATTCTATATTAAGTTATATTAAAAATAGAAAAATAAAGAGAGATAGCTTAATAGAAGAAATGAAAAGCATGAATAAATATTGGAATTTGAAAGATGCTAAACACTGTCTTTTTTATTTGGAAAATAAGAAGATATGCGTTGAAGATAAGTTTTTCTGGCGTAAGAAAATTAAGAAAAATGCAAGCCTTGACATTATGATAAATAATTATATACATTGTACGTAATGATTGGAGACCCCCCACCTGAGGCGTGGTATAGCCTTATAGCACTTCTCTTCTTTTCAATGTTTTTCTCTTCTGGAGAAACAGCATATCTAGCTTGTAATGTATTAAAAATTAAGTATTTTAGCAAAAAGAGTAAAAAAGCCAAAAGAGTTTTAGAAATAATAAAAGAAAAAAACAAGTTTTTAATCACATCTTTAATTGGAAACAGCATAGTAAACATTCTAGTTGGCGTGGTAATCACTTCGGTAACCTTGCAGCAGTTTTCTAGCCAAAATGCAATAGGTATTGCAAGCTTTGTAGCAACGAATCTTGTTTTAGTTTTTGGTGAAATAATTCCAAAGTCTGTAGCCCTAGTGTTCCCAGAAAAAATTGCAATAAGTTATTCTTTTTTAGAAAGCCTTTTAATAAAATGCTTTCTGCCTATTTCTTCTATGTTTTTATATTTTACTTCAATATTTATGAAGCTTTTCAAAATAAAAATTGGAATGAAAAATTACCTAATTACTGAAGATGACTTAAAAACATTTTTTGAAAACAGTGCGGGAGTTGGAGACCTCACTACAGATGAAAAACAAATAATGAATAAAATCTTAAAATATGATGACATAATAGTAAAAAATATTATGATTCCCCGTAGAGACATAATTGCAATTAATATTGATTCTTCAATAGAAGATGTCATAAACATATCAAAAACATCTTCACTTTCGCGCTTTCCAGTTTATGAAGAAAATATTGATGAAATTAAAGGTATTTTGTACGTAAAAGACTTTATTTTCTCTAAAGAATACGCTGCATACATTTCAAATACTGAAAAGCCTGACTTAAAGATTAAAGATTTTTTAAGAGCCCCTTGTTTTATATTTGCAAATACAGAACTTACTAAGGCACGCAAAACACTCAATATTAATAAGCAAAACATGGCTATTGTTATTGATGAGTACGGTGGCACACAAGGCATTATCACTATAGAAGACTTAAACGAAGAAATATTTGGGGATATTGTGGACGAATATGATAGAGATTCAAAGTCTTTATATCTTCAAAACTTTAAGTCAGGCTATCTTGTAGAAGGAAACACTCCTTTGTCTTTTTTAAATGAGTATTTTAGCATAAATTTAACTTCACAATTCAACCAAACACTTGCAGGGCTCATAATGGAACTATGTGGAAAAATGCCCGAAAAAGGTTTTAATATAGAGCTTGAAGGTTTTAGTTTTATGGTGGAAAAACTTGATGGAAACAAAATAGAAAAAGTATTAATGAAGGAAATAGACGAATGATCATAATTTTGGAATTCATCATTTTACTTTTTCTTGCAGGCTTTTTTTCTTGCACAGAAACTGCCATAACAGCAATTACAAACACAGAATACAACAAAATAA
>JBQNBK010000152.1:0-3496 GCA_052169975.1 Treponema sp. | reverse complement strand
AAGAGAAGAGAAGAGAAGAGAAGAGAAGAGAAGAGAAGAGAAGAGAAGAGAAGAGCTTTTTTGTTTTTATTTTCATTTGAACCTCCATATGTTCATTATAATTCATAGCCCTTAATCTGATGGGCTAACAATATCATAAAAATGGTAAAAAATCAATAAGCCAAATAAAAAAATCCCTACCAGCACATAAGCACTAGTAGGGATTTTTATAAAAGAAAGAATAACTTAGAATGGTCTATCAGCTAAATACTTATATTCCATCCATTGCCTTTTCACTTTTGTAACAGCTCTGTCTAAAAGCATCTTAGCTCTCTCTGGATTTGCGTTTTTCAATGCCTTAAAACGCACTTCTTTATACATAAAAGATTCAAGATTGTAATCAGGTTCTTTGCTATCCAACTGGAATGGATTTTTGCCCTGTTCCACAAGACGTGGGTCAAACCTATATAAAGGCCAAAGTCCACAAGTAACAATCTCCTTCTGATTTGTAAGTCCTAGATTCATATTAATACCATGATTAATACAATGGCTATATGCAATAATCAAAGAAGGTCCTGGATAGCTTTCAGCCTCTCTAAAAGCCTTAATCATCTGACTCATATTAGCACCCATAGAAATATGAGCAACATAGATATATCCATAACTAATTGCCATCATTCCAAGGTCTTTTTTGCTTATTTCCTTTCCTGAAGCTGCAAACTTTGCTGTAGCACCTATAGGTGTTGCTTTAGACATTTGCCCACCAGTATTTGAATAAACTTCTGTATCCATAACCAACACATTGACATCTTTTCCCGAAGCCAAAACATGGTCTAAGCCACCATAACCAATATCGTAAGCCCAGCCATCTCCTCCAATTATCCAGATAGAACGCTTAATTAAGTGATCTGTTAAAGAAAGCATCTCTTTTGCATCTTTATTGCTTTCTTTCATAGGCTCTAAAACTTTTTTAAGCTCATCAACATTTCGCCTTTGTTCTTCTATAGCTTCATCATTTTCTTGAGTGTTAGAAAGAAGTTTTTCAGCTAAGGCTGTAGCAACACCTGAATCCTTTAATCTTGTCAACACTTCTTTAGCATAAACTGCTAACTTATCTGATGTAAGCCTCATTCCATAGCCAAATTCTGCAGCATCTTCAAACAAAGAGTTTGACCAAGCAATACCTCTTCCATCACATCGTTTTGCATAAGGAGTGGTTGGTAAGTTTCCTCCATAAATAGAAGAACAACCTGTTGCATTTGCCACAATTGTGCGATCTCCAAAAAGCTGTGAAATAAGCTTAACATAAGGAGTCTCTCCACAACCTGCACAAGCACCTGAAAACTCAAATAGAGGACGTCTCATACCAATGCCTTTAGGAGTGCTAAGATTGAACTTTGATGTATCTGGATCAGGTATTTTATTAAAGAAGAAATCCCATGCTTCAACCTCTGCCTTTCTATTTTCAACATAGCTTTCCATGTTAATTGCTTTTTTGGTTGGGTCAGTTTTGCACTTTGCAGGACATTGTTGCACGCAAAGCCCACAACCAGTACAATCTTCAGGAGAAACCTGAATTGTAAAGGAAGCATTTTGCATTTCTTTACCTTTATATGTAGCAGACTTGAATGTAGCTGGTGCATCTTTTAGAATAGCAGAATCATAGCTTTTCATTCTTATACAAGCATGAGGACATACAACAGTACATTGTCCACATTGAATACATGTTTCACTTCTCCAAATTGGAATATGCTCTGCAATACCGCGTTTTTCATATTGAGTTGTAGCTGTTGGGAAAGTACCGTCTTCAGGAAGCTTACTAACAGGTAGTTCATCACCCTTTTGCAAGGCAACACAACCTAACACTTCTTTAACAAAATTTGGTGCATTATCTGTTATAGCAGGGTGTCGAGTAAGCTTGCTATCTGCAACATTTGGATACTCCACTTGTTGCACTCCAGCCAATGCCATATCGATTGTGTTAATATTTTTCTTAACTACTTCTTCACCTTTTTTGCCATAAGATTTCTGTATAAATTTCTTGATCAAATCCACTGCTTCTGCTTCTGGTAAAATACCAAAAATCTTAAAAAATGCAGTCTGCATAACAACGTTAATTCTGTTGCCCATTCCAGCTTCTTCTGCAATTTTTATTGCATCAATAACATAGAATTTAGCTTGTTTTTCAATAAGTTGTTTTTGCACTTCAATAGGGATTTTTCCCCATATTTCTTCTTTATTATAAGGAGCATTAAGTAAGAATGTTCCACCTTTCTTTAGAGTTGCTAACATATCATAAGTTTCAAGATAACTAAACTTATGGCAAGCAACAAAGTCAGCATTAGTAATTAAATAAGGTTTTCTAATAGCAGTTTTACCAAACCTCAAATGAGAAATAGTGAAACCACCAGATTTTTTACTATCATAAGCAAAATATGCTTGAGCTTTATTATCAGTTGCCTCTCCAATAATTTTAATTGAGTTTTTGTTTGCACCTACAGTTCCATCAGAGCCAAGACCAAAGAACATAGCTTGGTGCATATCCTTATCTTCTAGCTTAAATGATGGATCATATTTAATATTAGTGTGTGTCACATCATCTTCAATACCAACTGTAAAGTTATTCTTTTTCTCATTCTTTAAGTTGTCAAAAACACCCTTAGCCATTGCAGGAGTAAACTCTTTAGAACCTAATCCAAATCTACCACCAACAACAAACAAGTCTTCAGTAAATGGGCACTTTCCATCTTTTCTTGCTTGATTAATTGCTGTTATTACATCTTCATATAAAGGTTCACCTAAAGAGCCAGGTTCCTTACACCTATCCAAAACAGCAATTCCTTTCACTGTTTTTGGCAATGCAGAAATAAAGTAATTCATGTCAAAAGGACGATATAGTCTTACTTTCAAAACACCGTATTTTTCACCTTCTGCATTTAATTCATCAATAGTTTCTTCTACTGTGTCACAACCTGAACCCATTAATATTGTTACATATTCTGCATCTTTTGCACCTGTATAATCAAATAAATGATATTGTCTACCTGTTAGCTTTGCAAACTTATCCATTTGGCGTTGCACAATTTCAGGAGTTGCAAGATAATATTTGTTTACTGCCTCTCTTCCTTGAAAGTAGATATCAGGGTTTTGTGCAGTACCTCTAAGTTCTGGAGCTTCTGGAGTGAGTCCTCTTTTTCTATGGGCTCTCACCATATCATCATTTACCATCTCTTTCATTACATCATAAGAGACTTCTTTAATCTTTTGAATTTCATGGCTTGTTCTAAAACCATCAAAGAAATGTAAAAATGGAACTCTTGATTCTAAAGTTGAAGCATGTGCAATACAAGCTAAATCCATAACTTCTTGCACAGAATTAGAAGCCAACATAGCCCAACCTGTTTGCCTACATGCCATAACATCTTGGTGGTCACCAAAAATAGACAATGCACTACAAGCTATAGCTCTAGCTGCTATATGAAAGACTGTAGAAGTAAGCTCTCCTGCAATCTTATAC
>JBQNBK010000151.1:0-3670 GCA_052169975.1 Treponema sp. | reverse complement strand
AGCTAGACTATGGTCTCGTTTCTTGTCGTTCTCGCATAGCAAGAACGTACGTTTTTGCTATGCGAGAACGGCCGTTAACGGCATGCAAAGTCGCATATAATCGATATCGAAAACTGCATTATTTTTAGATCCATAAGCTGCATTGTTTTTGATGTGTAAATTACGCTTTTTTGCATGGCGTTTTTTGTAAAGACTTGCACTATGAAAATTAGTAAATAAAATCATTAGTTTTATATGTATCTATATTTATGGATATTCTTTTTATATTCATAATCATAATGATTTGTATTATGCTCTATTCTAAAGGAAGTAAAAAATCCAGCCGATAGGAAAAGCACTTCAGGTTTAATAAGATTAATTATTGGGAGGGGTGCACTACATGAATTATAATGCACAAATGTTGACTGCATATAGGCAAACGTCTATTAAGACAGCTAGTCAGGGAACTTTAATTTTAATGTTGTATGACGAGGGAATAAAGAAAATAGAAGCAACAATAACTCTCCTTGATGTGGAAAAGTTACCCCCTAGTTCTATAGAAAAAATCAACAATAACATTATAAAAGCTCAAGAAATTATCACAGAACTTATGGCATCTCTAAACACAGAAAAAGGCGGGCAAATTGCTAATAATCTTATGGCAATTTATTCGTATTTCTATCAACAATTATTGCAAGCAAATATCAAAAAAGATATCACTATTCTTAAAGATATTCTTAGTATGATGAAAGATTTACGTTCTGCATGGCAAGATGTAATTAATTCAGAAGAAAGTAAAACTAAAAAAGCTTAAAAAATATTAGGAATTAAGTTATGGATAAGAAAAATCTAAGTCATTCAGAATTGGAAGAAAGAGTGGCTGTTCTCAAAAGATTTAAGTCTTTGTTGCAAGAACAAAGAGATAAGTTTAATGAATATCTTTATGTTTTAGAAAAACAAGAAAAGAGTATTGTTCAAAACAATATTGAAGCTGTTATGCAGCATACAGAGCTTGAAAATAATATCATTAAAAACATTGTGAATATACAAAAGGTAATAGAGCCCATTGAAAGAATGTATTATCTTTCTAATCCAGAAGATGAAAACGTTTTGCAATTAAAAAATGATTTGGGGAGGTTGCAAGAATCTGTCCAAAAGCAAAATGAAAAAAATAGGTCAATTTTGGATGAAAAGATGACATCAATCCGAAAAGAAATTTCTAATTTTCCATTAAAAGCTAGGTATAAAAAAAGCGTTTATTCAAATGAAGAAAATCTTGCTAATTATGTTGATGTCTCTTCTTAAAAATAACAATGATATAAATTAATTTGTCTAGTTATAGGCAAATAAGGAGATACTTTTATGAAAGTAGTTATACGCAAAAATTATGATGAATGTGCAGATTATGTTGCTAAATATTTAGAAAGACAAATATTAAAAACAAAACCTAATAAAGATAATCCTTTTGTGTTGGGCTTACCTACAGGGTCTACCCCTCTTGGTGTTTATCAAAAACTAATAGAAAGAGTGAAAAAAGGGGAATTGAGTTTTAAGGATGTAGTTACTTTTAATATGGATGAATATGCAGGATTATCAAAAGATGACCCACAAAGCTATCAATATTTTATGTATCATAATTTTTTTGATCGTATTGATATCGATCCAAAAAATATTCATATTCCTAATGGAATGGCAAAGACTTAGAAAAAGAGTGCCAAGAATATGAACAAAAGATAGCACAATATAAAAAAATCAATTTATTTTTTGGTGGTGTAGGCTCTGATGGGCATATAGCTTTTAATGAGCCAGGCTCTTCGCTAGCTTCCAGAACACGTGTTAAAAATTTGGCTAGTGAAACTATAGAATCAAACTCAAGATTCTTTGAAGGAGATTGCAATAGAGTGCCTAAGCAAGCATTGACTGTAGGTATTGGTACATTAATGGATAGTGAACAAGTGCTTATAATGGCAACAGGGCATGCAAAAGCTAGAGCTATTCAGCATGCTATTGAAGGAAGTGTGAGCCATTTATGGACAATAACAGCCTTGCAATTACACAAAAACGCTATTTTAGTGTGTGATGATGAAGCAATGGAAGAAGTGAAAGTTAAAACATATAAATATTTTAAAGAAACTGAAAACATAATTTAAGATTTATTATGGAAAATAAAAAGGTTATTCCAGCTTTTGGTATCTTAGCATTAGTGTTGATCATGATCGTCATGGTTTCACTTTTATTTTTGCCTTATGCCAGTGTGATTTTGTGGGCAAGCATAATTTATATGCTAACAAGCCCTTTTTACAACAAGACAATTAGCTATCTTAATCCTGAAAAAAGAGGATATGGAATTAAAAAAAGAATTATAGCGGCAATTTTTTCTGTTTTAGCTGTAGTTGTTATTGTCTCTATGTTTTCTTTTGTTGTGATTAAAGTGTTTGGGCAAGGTAAGAAATTGATAATGGAAGTTGGAAAAACCCTTATTGAGTTTTTGGAAGCAAATAAAAACAATGATGATAGTTGGGTTGATGTGATCAACACAATTTCTATGGGCACTGTTGATCTTTCTCATTTTGATTTGAAAAAAGAATTACTAAACATTGTGGCTACGTATTCAGAGCGGATATTAACTTATACTACAAACTTTGTGCGTAATATTGGGTTATTGGTTATTTCTTTGGCTTTCTTAGCTTTTAGCTTATACTTTTTTTATGTTGATGGAGAATATTTGCTTGATGTTTTGAAGCGAGCTATTCCTATTGATAGCAAGGCAAGCACAGCAATTTTTTCAAAAATAAAAGAGGTTACTAATAACCTATTTAAGGGCTTATTTTTAGTTTCTTTTTATCAGGCTATTGTGGCATTGATTATCTATTTAATTTTTGGAATTGAAGGGGCTTTGTTGCTTGCAATATTAACCTTTTTTAGCTCATTTTTACCATTAATTGGTTGTGGTTTTATATGGGTTCCTGTGGGTATTGGGCTTTTCTTTTCTTCGGGAACATTAAAGGCGATAGTTTTTTTAATTGTTGCAGGTCTTGGTATTAGCTCCTTAGATAATCTTTTGCGTCCTTTTTTCTTAAAAGATAGAATAAAAATACATCCTTTTTTAATTTTCTTTTCTATGCTTGGCGGGGTGAAGTTATTTTCGTTTAATGGAATTGTCTTAGGTCCTATGATTATTATTTTGTTTTTTACTGTGCTAGACATAGCACTGGAACCAGAAGAAAAGCATGAACTAGACAAAAAAGCTTTTGAATGATGAAAAAATCTATTAGATGTGTGCTTGCCATGCAACCTATATTATGTAAATAACAAAGCTTACAGATGTTGAAAACGCCACTTTTGTAATGACACTAATTCCCTTATATCTATTGCTATGGTGAGGGAAAAGTAGCTATGGGGTATGTTTTTGTAAAAGATGCAGAAGAAGTTGTTGCTAAAAAGTTAAAATCATAAGCTTGAATCTGATGAAAAAAAATAATCTTTGAAGCTGAATATAAAGAATTGTCGGGGGATTGTTATTATGAACTTCATTTTGGATATGAAGGAAAAAGACAAGAAATAAGTGAAAAGCTAAGTAAGCAATTGAGATTTCAAAATTTATGATATTTCAAAAGATTTTATTAAAATAGATTAAGGCTTTTTTCATGTCCATAAAAGCTAAAGATATGAGTTTTAAAGAGCGACTTAC
>JBQNBK010000150.1:0-3702 GCA_052169975.1 Treponema sp. | reverse complement strand
ATCTAGTCCTACAGTAAAAATCATGTTGTTTCCTCATATATAAGCATCAATATTTCTATAATTTATTTGAATGATATTTATAACAAAACAAATATCAAATTATAACTGGTGATTAAATTTCATCTTCATAATAGCGGGATAATTTTGAAATGATTATATCTTCAAAATTTCTTCTACCATCGATGATTGTGTGTATTATTACAACATCTTCTAAAATTTCATACACAATTCTATAATGCCCCTGAATCAATTCTCGATATTGCAAAATACCTTGTTTTTCAAGCTCTGGAATAATTCTACCAGCCTTAGGATAATTTTTTAAAAATGTAATATTTGCTTCAAATTCATCAACAATTTTACTAACATAATTTTCACTTAACGAAAAATAATATTCAACAATATCATTTAAATCATTTTCAGCAAACTTAGAAACAATAACTTCTCTAATTTCCAAGATTATATTTCTCTCTCAAATTTATAAAAACCTCTGATGCACTCTTAATATTTCCAGTCTTTACATCTTTTTCTGAAAATTTAATGATTTTCAAAAGAGAATAAGCATTTTTCATTTCTTGATAAGATGTAACATCAATCAACACTGCTCGAGGCTCTCCATCCTGTGTTATAATTAAAGGTTCTCTCCTTTCATTTACAAAATTCATCATATCATTAGCATTAGTCTTGATATAAGAAATAGGTTTTATACACTCTTGCACATTAGTAATCATATTTATCACCCCAGTTCTTTTATGATATTACATCAATACTTAAATATTCAAGAACTTGCTATAATAAAGCCAACTATTCTAAAACACAATCATTACATCTTCTTTATAATTTTGTAGTGTCCCATTAAGACTAGCTTTCCAGCCATCAATAAATACTTTACCTGTTGTAGAGCTTGAAGCATTTTTAATTATGCTAGAATAATCTTCTGTACTTATTTTTTCACTGTTAGTTATATAATAATGATTGCCTATTTTATAGACACAATCTTTAATCACTTCTATAGGCATTTTAGTAGGAGCATCTAGTCCTACAGTAAAAATCATGTTGTATATGCGACTTAATGTATCATTTTCATTAAAAAGAATTGAAATTTGGCCTGCGTCGTCAATGTCTAATTTAGGAGCTTGGGTAGTGTCAAACACCTTAAAACCAGTGTCGGGGGGGGGGGTAATAGATTGCTCAAACAAGCTATTTTTAGCCTTTTTTTCTTCGATTTCTTTTTCAAGTTTTGCACCTGCTCGCTTTAAGCGTTCTATAGTGATGCTAGAAATAACAGGTGGTAAGTTATTATCAAGACAAAACTTATAAGCAGGCTTTTCTTTTTTGATTGGCTCGTCAAGCTGGCAAAGAATGAATTTGCGATTTCCACCATCTTCTGCATTTAGTTGCATAACAGCATGACCTGTAGTTCCAGAGCCTGCAAAAAAATCGAGGATGATGGAGTCTTTGTCTGAATATAAACCAAGTAGTCGTTTTATCAATTTAACGGGTTTTGGATAATCAAATATCATTTTTCTATCAAATAATTCTTTCAAAGCTTTGCTTGCATCTTGTGAATGTCCAACAAACTGATGCTTCCAAATTGTTATAGGTGTTATGCCTGTTTTTTTTAATTCTGATAAGAATCTTTTAATTCTAGGAACTCCATTACCATCTTCACCAAACCAAATTCTGTTATCTTTTAGTCTCTCTGAAAAAGCTTTTTCAGAGAGCCTCCAGCTACGTCCAGCTGGAGGCTCAACCACACGTCCGGAAGGTGTTGTTATCTTGTAGATATTTGCTGGTATTGCAGGACCTACCGATATATCACTAGACGACCATACCCCTCTATAATCATTATCTGGATTAGCATATCTATTATTTGCTTCTTCACTTCTATCAATTCCATTATTAATTGCCAAACTTTCATTTTTAGCATAACAAAGTATAAAATCATGTGATCTTGAAAAATGTTTCATCAAATTCACAGGTGCAAATGCTCTTTCCCAAATTATGTTTGAAATAAAATTCTCCTCCCCAAAGACGTCATCACAAAGTAGCTTTAAGTTAGCCTGCTCATTATCATCTATGCTTATAAAGATTACTCCATCTTCCCTCAATAAGTCTCTTGCGAGTAAAAGACGTGGATACATAAAGCTAAGCCAGCCGTTATGGCTCTTTTTAGTCTTAAAGCTAAAATCCATGCGGGCAAAATCTTCTTCACTTAAATTAGCTAAGCCCAGCACTTCTGCTTCTTCTTTATCGAATTTATCAGGATACACAAACTCATCATTTGCAGTATTATATGGTGGGTCAATATAAATACACTTTATTTTACCTGTGTAATAGCTTTTAAGGAGCTTTAATACATCAAGATTATCTCCTTTAATCACTAAGTTTTGGGTAGTGTCTATATTCTTGCTTAAATGCCTATTCAGGCGTAGTTCTTTATCTGTCTTTTGTGCATATTTTGCTCTTGCAAAGTTCCTTCCCACAAAGTTTAAGCCATAACCATTCACTTTTTCATTTGTTGGTAAGCCTGCAATAGCTTTTAGTTCATTAACATCTATTTCACCATCTTTTATGACGCTTGGGTAGTTGTCTTTTAGGAAGTTTAATAAGCGATTTTCAGCCCTTTCACTATCCACGACACTAAATCCAGCCTCTATAGCTTCATTTTTTTTCATATTCTTAACAAAACTTCTTCTTTTATTTTTGAACTTGCTATTTTAGGATATACCTTTATTTCAAGTCCTAACCCAATACTATCAATATATTCAATCAATGTTGATAGTTTTATATCCTTTCTTTTTTCCAATCTTGAAACAGACGATTGAGTAAAATTTGAGACTTCATTTTGTTTAAGATTTTGCTCCTCTCTAATTTTAGCTAATTTAATTGGAAGATTTTCTCTTTCAGCTCTCAGTTTTGCTTTTTTCACCTCTATTTTATCCATATATGTTTCCATCATTTCAAATGCATCTTTCATATCTAGCTCCTAAATATATCCATACTTTTCTGCAATTTTCTCAGATTGTTTTATTAAATCCTGATAAAACCTCTTTTCGTTTACACCTTTTTTATCTCCACCTATAAGTATAATAGCTTTTCTTTCTTTATCAAAGAAAAAAGAAACTCTCAAAACAGTATCAAAAGTTCTTCCTCTTAATTCTTTGAGATTTTTTATTTTTTTGCAACCATGTATTATATCAGCATATGGTCGTCCTAATTCAGGTCCATTTAATCTTAACAATTCTGTTAAATAGTATAACTCTGACATACTATCTTTATCTAAAGACTTATACCATTTTTCATATTCTTCTGTTACCTTAACTTCCCACAGCGTATGTATGCAGTATAATACATATTTGTCAATTATAGGAATTAAGGGTACATCTCCTACTTCAAACAGGCAAAAGTAACAGCCTAATTACAAGTTAACCAAACTTAAATTAAACATTTTTCTGTATTTCTATGCTTTCAAGATAGCACGTATCTGAACCTATATCTATCTTATTTGACCATAGTTTTTCACTATCAATTTCCTGATTTTTATCCCAACAAATAGAATGATTTTGGTCAATATAACATTTCGTAAAAATAGAAGGATTTTTTAGTGGATAATAAACTGTGCCTTCTTTTATTAACGAACTAATATCTAGCAAACGAACTTCATCATTATCGAATGTAATTAAAAGATTAAAACCATCATGA
>JBQNBK010000149.1:0-3730 GCA_052169975.1 Treponema sp. | reverse complement strand
TTCATATTTGGAAGGAAAAGCAAATCGCCTAGAATCTCTAAGTGAAAAGAAAATGAGAGCTTTAATGAAGGCTAGTTCTAATAAACTAAGATTGATAAGAGAAAGATCTAAATTGATTCAAGAAATGGATACTCTTTTTCTTGCTATAGAAAGTGAAAAAACAAAAGCTACAAAAATTCTAAAGCTGGAACAAAGAATTAAAGAAAAAGAAAGAGAAATAGAAAAAGCAAATATAGATGTGAAAATTGCTGATAATAAGTTTTATGATAGTAATGAAGTGAAAAAAGTGGTTTTATGGCAAGGTGGAAAAACTCTTTATAAGCATGATGAAACAACTAATCTAGCATATTCTTTGCAAAAGGCTGGTATTTCTGCAATTGTTTCAGGGAGTCTTAAAGATGTTTCTGGTTATCTTGTGCTTAAAGTTCGCTTTGAAACAGGACTTAAAGGTGTGCCTCAACATGATTTTACAGAGGCTGGTCGTTATTCAGATGTTGAGAATATGGTGAAAAAAATTGCTACACAAATTTATACAGTTATTCAAAATACAAGAGAGATTAAAGTGTTTTTTGATGTTCAACCAAAAAATGCTAAAGTATATATCGATAGCAATATAATAGAAGATTTTTCTAAACCAATAACATTACGTGAAGGGCAATACACTGTGGAAGCTTCTGCAGATGAGTATTCTACTAGCACAAAGACTATTGTTCTTGCAGATAAAAATTATTATAAATTAAAAATAAACTTGAAAAAAGAAAATACTGCATTATTAGCTTTTAATATTGAGGGAAAACCAGAGCTTTTTTTTAAGACTCGTTATTATGGCACTTCTCCAACTCAATTAAAGCTACCATATCAATCAACTGTAGTAGAATTTGAAAAAGATAATGTTCATACTTATGTTTTACTTGATAAAGATAAGATTCCAATTAATGAAGCAGCTCAAGGCATGGTTGTGCGTCTAAATCAAAAAGAAACAAAGAAATTAGTTGAAAGACAAAGAAAAATTATGTATTGGTCTTTAGGTGCTCTTTATACAATTTTGCCTGCTTATCTCATTCTTAATGGTATTTATAGTGATAAGGCATTGGCATTTAATGATGGTAGATTAGCTCAAACTCAAGAAAATGCTCAAAATATTAAAAACTTGAATGTAGTCAACATTACTTTGCAAAGTTTGGCAATTGTTGCGGGAATCAATTATTTTATTCAATTAATTGTATATCTAGTATTTTCTGATCGTGCAATACCACGTCAACCAAAGATAGTTAATATCGACGAAGCAAAACATGATATAACAGAATTGCCAGAAGAACCTATTATTGATAAAAATGATGAGGCAAAGCCTAAAGAATAAACTTATAGTTAATATTCTTTCTCATTGCATAGTTAGTTTAACGGTATAATATTTTAAACAATCAATTCTAAAAACCTAGTCGACAAAACATTATAAAAAAAATAATATTAAACATGTGTATCAATTTTAATTGGAAATATTTTTTATTGAACAGGAGCATATATGATTGGAAAAAGTTTTGCACAAAGCTTAAAAAAAATGTTTGGCTTTTATCAATTACCTAGTGATGAGTTTTTTGAAGAATTGGTTGAAGCTTTAATTGAAGGTGATATTAGCACTAAAATAGCATTAGATATAGAAACTATATTAAAGAAAGAATGTAAAGAAAAGAAAATTAGTAATTTGCAAGATGTAAATAAAGAATTAAAAAATATTTTAATGTCATTTACTAAGGTTTTGGAACTAAAGCCTAAGAAAAATGCCATAAATGTATATTTAATTTTGGGAGTTAATGGTGTTGGAAAGACAACAACAATAGCAAAAATGGCAAAACTTTATGCTCCATCAATGCCTTTAGTTATAGCTGCTGCTGACACTTTTAGAGCTGCTGCCATTGAACAGCTTCAATATCATGGTTCTTCTTTGGGGGTTCGTGTTGTAGCTCATAAACATGGTGCAGACCCTGCAGCAGTTGTTTTTGATTCAATCGAAGCTATAAAAGCAAAAGGAGAAGGTTTGGTTTTAATTGATACTGCGGGAAGACTACATAATAAAGAAAATTTAGTTAGGGAATTGCAAAAGATTGATAGAATTGCATCGTCAAAAATTGAAAAAGAAAATTATAAAAAGCTGTTAGTTGTTGATTCAACTACTGGGCAAAATAGCCTTAGACAAGCAGAAACATTTAATGAAAGTGTTGGAGTTGATTCTATTATTCTTACAAAGTATGATTCCACTGCAAAGGGTGGGGGAGCAATTAGTATTAGTAAGGAACTTGATATTCCAATTTCTTTTGTGTGTACAGGAGAAAAATATGAAGATATTTCATATTTTTCTCCTAATGATTATGTTGAGGGGTTTATTGGGGAAAGATAATGAAAAAAATAGAAAAGCGAATTTATTATATTGTTTTTTTCTGTGCTATTGCTATAACATTGTTTTCTTTAGATGATATCACAAAATCTAATGACTTATTAATTGAAGAAGTTCAAAATTATGCTGCAAAAGAGAATTCAGATCAATCTTCACAAAACATTACACCATATAATAATAAAGAATCCAACAATACTTCATTAGGCACTCAAGAAGCAAAGGATGTTTCAAATGCAACTGAAAAAATAGCTTCACCAGAGAATTCTGATAAAGAAGAAAAAGACCAAGAAAAGAAAGAAGTTGAGTTTTCTTCAATTCAATCTAGTGGGCTTACTCTTGCAAATGGAGATTCATGGTATTTTGAAGAGTACGATAAAAATGGCAACATTGTTTCTACTGCTTCTTATAACAAAAAAAAGCTACTTTCAAAATCTCAATTTGAATATAACGAAGAAGGAAAAAAGCTAAGTGCTACAGTTACAGAACCTAAAAAAATTATAAAACTTGTCTTTGATGATAAGGGTGTGGAAATTGGAAGAACAGAATACAAAAAACGAAAAGGGCAAATGGGAGATATTTCTTCATCACATGAAAATGTTTATGATGAAAATGGAAGAATACAAGAAGAAACAACAGTAGAAAACGAGATTACAATAAGAAAGATATATACATACAAAGACAAAAAGATTACAAGTAAAACTATTTTTGAAAACGAAGTGAAAACTCTTTTTATTGAATACAAAAATGATATAAAAATTGTTCATATATTTGACGGTGAAAATGAAATTTCTGTATTTGAAGAGGCTTTATAGGCAAAAATGAAAAATTATTGGCTTTTCTTTGTCTTAAAACGGTTTAATGCTAGAGGTTTTTTTATAGCAAACTTATTTCCAACTCTTGGAATTGGTTTTGGTGTTACTGTTTTGATTGTTGTTTTAGCTGTGATGAATGGCTTTCAACGTGGTTATATAGATACTGTAATTGAAGTTAGTTCTGCACATGTAAGACTAGAAGGAAAGCAAAAAGAATTAGAAGCAATAGAACAGTTGGGTGGATATAAAAGCTTTGTGATTTTTAAAGAAGAACAAGCTTTATTGCAAGGAAGAAGAGGAAATCAAAGCACTGCAATGATTCGCTCTTTAGAAAAAGATGTTTTATTAAAAGATATAGGTTTTAAAGAAGCTGTAAAAATAGAAAAAGGGACTTTTGATATTGAAGGTCTTGATGATAAAAAAAATCCAAAAATTGTTTTAGGTTATGAGCTTGCTAGAAAGCTTAGTATGCGAGTTGGCGATTTTGTGCAAGTATTAGCAACTAGTGGAACTAGTGAAACAGAAC
>JBQNBK010000148.1:0-3777 GCA_052169975.1 Treponema sp. | reverse complement strand
CATTATCACAAGCAATATATGTATCAGGAATCATTGATATAGCTGCAGAAACAGATTCATAGCCTTTTTCTTGCAATGCTTCCAACACAGAAGCAAAAGTTGCAGGGTCTGTAGTAACAGTTACAATGCCTGCATCGCTAGAAACATCATCTGCACCAGCTTCCAAAGCATCTTCTAATAAAGAATCTTCATTTACTTTTTCTGCTTCATATTCTATAACACCTTTCCTATTAAACATATAAGAAACAGAGTTAGTAGCACCTAGACTTCCGCCACCTTTGTTAAAAATGTTACGTACAGATGCAGCAGTTCTATTTTTATTATCTGTTAAAGTTTCAACCAAAACAGCCACACCACCTGGAGCATAGCCTTCGTACAAAAGCTCTTCGTAACTAGCACCACCTGTTTCTCCAGTTCCTTTTTTAATTGCACGTTCAATATTATCTTTTGGCATGTTTGCAGCTCTTGCTTTTAGCACTGCAGTACGCAATCTTGGGTTTGAGTTAACATCACCGCCACCCATTTTAGCTGCAATAGAAATTTCTTTTATGAATTTTGTAAACATTTGCCCACGTTTTGCGTCGGCAGCTCCCTTAGCATGTTTAATCGTAGCCCATTTACTATGTCCTGACATAAGTCCTCCAAAATACAGTGTGCTATACTATAAAAAATATTTCTTTAGGTCAACATAGCTATCCTTAAAGCTTTTAGCATTATAAATAGTGCAATAGCAAGCAAACCTTTCAAGATAATCTTCTTAAAGTTTATGAAAAGCAAGGCGAATTCTTTTATACCCCAGAGACTTGAGCAAATGTGCCTTTCCAGCTCTAACAAGTGGATAACGTACCAGCAAAAGCTGGGGTTTCCAAAGGCCCCCTTTGGCGACGTGACTTGAAAAGCCCGTAAGGGAACAGTTGTGTCTATCTCTTCGAGCTTTTCAAGTCCTTCCCCACAAAAGCACTTACAACTAGCAACAATTTATAGCAAAGATAAAAGAAGCTCCGCTAGCAAGAGAAAAAAGAAAATAGGCATTTTTGCCGTGTAAGCGTATCACCTAACCTGTAAGGCAGGAGCAGGGTCTAGCTTTAAATTGACGCTTGGTTGCTTTGCTTCAACAAAGATTTTTTTCACACCAGCACAGCACAAAGTGTAGTCAGGGTGCTTTGTTTGCCCGTCGACAACTACTCTCTGTCTTCAGTGATGACCTCACGCTTATCATACCTCGCTCCTTTTTCGTTTTTCACATCCCATTTTAAGCATTCCAAGAATGGATCAATGAATTTACTTCTCACTTCACTTTCTACAAAATCTTTGGAAGTATAAAACGACTCACCTTCTTTGAATTGCTTTACAAGATCGCACACACGAGAAAGTCTCTGTTCAAATGTCATCTCTTTTGATTTTATGGACATGAAAGCTCCTTAAACAAATTCAGTTTTATAAATATTATTATTTACAAAACTGATCTTATGCTTGAGGATGAATAGATCTATTATTAAAACATCTTGCCTTATAGTAAGAGCGAACACCATCAACATGTTCTACCAAATCTGATAATAATTTATTCCCCATAGGATCAATAATAAAGTCTATACCTTCTCGTCTCGCCAATTTAGCAACAGGAACAAAGTCACTGTCCCCTGCTATCAACACAATTTGATTAGCTAGGTGTTTATATGCAATAGTAGTTATATCAATACCTATTTTCATATCTACACCTTTTTGTCTTAATACAAGCTCAAAGTCTTTTTCTTCTATTTCTGAAATATCTAACCTTTGAGAAAATAACTTTTTGATTGTTTCATTTCTTAATCCATAATGAGCTGTTTCATCTGCTAATACTCCAAGTCTTAGTGCAAGACTTCTTTTATGTTTCAACTCTTCCAAAAAAGAAGTCATCCACGTATACGTTTCTTTTCTTGAAAAATCAACATTAGCTTTTAAAAGAGGATGATAAACTGTTTTTGCTATAGGAGGGCAGTCATAATAAAAAATTCTGTATAAATCATTAAACACCCCATCAGACATTTTTTCTTTTTGAGGAAACAAAGAACGCTCTATAAGGTGCATCTTGCAATATTTTATAAGTTCTGATGCACGTTCCGAAGGAGTTTTAAAGCCAAAATGAAAGTTTGCTTTTTTTCTATAAAATCCACCATCAACCAATATTGCCACTTTACGCATATAAAAAATAAACCTATATCTCCAACAATCCTCCTTATAATTGGAGTGTCGTACTATATAGGTTGCTAAAAATACATCTACTATAAGGATGTCTTAAACATAGTAGGTATATTAATACAAAATGTCAATACATCAATCTATCTTTAACTTATAAACTAACTTTCCACAATCTTAATTTCTTCTTCATTTAAGCCATAAAGCTTGTATACAATAGCATTTATTTGAGCATCCAAAATATCTATACGTTGCTTCAAGAATTTCTTGTCTTGGTCAAACTTAGTTTCTTCAAGTTCTTTGTGTGCTTCTAGCATTTGAGATGCAAGTTCACTCAATGCCTTAGCATCCTCTTCATTCAAATTAGGAATAGGGAATCCTTCAATATATTTTGTTTTGAATCTAAAAAAATAACCTCGTAACAGAGTTCCTGTTTCTGATAAAAAGAACCACATTATAGGAGAATTTAATATCGCAAGATATGCTAACGTGTTATGCTTTTGTTCTTCATTAAAAATTAATGTATAACATTGTGTATTATGGTAAAGATATTCTTTGTCATAACTCATATTACAACCTAACGATATTTCAGGTGTTATGATTTTTTCTTCTTCAAACATTGTTATTTCTCTTGATCTATGCAAGACATACCAATATGTAGTGTTTGTTTTATATCTTTTCTTTTTTTCAATAAGTTCCTTTTTAAAATTAGAAAGATATTCAAAGCATAAAGGAAACATAGATTTCATTTCTGCATTTTCATAGGGAACGGTTTTTCCGCTGGCTAAATGATGTGGATAGATAAGATAATAGCTATTTTTAGCTTTTTCATATCTTTTCACGTCTGAACCTTTAAGAATGGGTTTAATTATTTCTTTTTCAAGTTTAACACACTTTTTCAATCTTTCAGAAAAGCCAATAAAATACTCACCTTCAAAATGCCCTTTCATCATATAAATATCATCACCCATGCTTACAGTTCCTTGACTACAAAATTTAGTTATGTTTTTTAATCTTAAAGGCAATAAATCAAGCTTTTCTAAGATAAGATTTTTTTCTGATGATTGAAAGCTCCATCTTTCAGTTTTAGAAAGCTTTTCAATAGGAATGCTTTCAAATTTAATTGATGATAGGTTGTGTGGCTCTATTTTTCCGAATTTGAATTCTTTGTTGTTATGAGAAAGCCCAATAATACAAGTGTATACTTTTGCTTTTGCAAAAACTGACTCAGAACCAAAGTGGGCAATAAAGTTTAATGCTTTATTTTTATATATCCACTCTCTTACACCAATTCCAAAATCACTGTTTATAAACTTATGAGGCAAAATAAACGAAAGAATTCCTTCATTATTCAAAAGGTTAAACCCTCTTTCCATAAAAAGAACATAAAAATCAAAACGTCCTGTTGCAGTTTTATATTTTTCAATAAAGAATTTTACTTCTTCACTATAATTTTCATGTAATCCTTGCACCCTCAAATAAGGAGGATTTCCAATAACGCAGTCAAAGCCACCTGCTTCAAATATGCTCTTGAACTCATGACTCCAATCAAAAGCATTCACTCTTTTTTGCTCTTCCATTCCCAAAAGGCTGAGATTT
>JBQNBK010000147.1:0-3780 GCA_052169975.1 Treponema sp. | reverse complement strand
TACTCGGAATAGCCCAGTGCAGAAACAACCAAAAGCAAGAAGGCATTGCCAACATAGAGAAAGCAAAAAGCTTAGGCAACCCCCAAGCCGACACTTTCCTGAACCAATTCAAGTAAAAAAGCAACCAACAATACGCTCCGTATTGAGTTAATTCAGACAAAGACATTGTCAGCAATACGCCCCAACTTGAACTAATTCAGAGAAAGGCATAACCAACAATGCACCCAAACTTGAATCAATTCAGAGAAAAAACTTAACGGATAATTTGGTCAGAACGAATAAAAGCAGTAATTTTGCACGCAAATTCAGCGGTTCCGTAGCTCAGTTGGATTAGAGCAACAGCCTTCTAAGCTGTGGGTCTTGGGTTCGAACCCCAACGGAATCACTACCTAAAAAAGAGGATTTTTGGAAACAAAATCCTCTTTTTTGTTTTTTAATCAAACTATTATACTATCATTAACAATAATTATAACGATTCATATCTGATAAATTCCTTCAATTCTTTCCTTAAATAAAGATACGCACAACAGTATTTAAAGCAAGAAGAATATCATACTATAGTAAAATTCCATAAGCTTTTTATGCGTAAACAGAGAAAAAATAACTATCTTTGCAATAGAATATCAAATATATCTGTTTTATAGAATGTTCATTATAAAAAGTTCACCTTATAAAAAGAATGTTTGGCACATTGCCCTTATCTGAACACAAAGCCTCAGATTAGGCAACACCCCAATAACTTTTACACTTATTTAATAACCTTAGTAAAGATAAACAGCCTTATGTTTGAAAATTTTAAGAAGCTAACTATCAAAGGCGGATGTTTCCAAGACGAAACAGAGTTAGAACTTTTCAAAAAAGATGCAGTGAGTATTATATATGGTCGCAATGGTAGTGGAAAAACAACCATTGCATATAGTATTGGTGAACTATCAAAAAATGACGAAGATAAGAGCGATGACTTTACCGTAACGTCTGATACAGTTATTCCCGAAGACAAGAAAAATTCAATCTTCATTTTTAATGAGAACTTCATACAAAAACAAGTGAGAATAGAAAAAGAAGGTATCAATACCATTGTGATGCTGGGTGAGCAGGTAGAGTTGGATGCACAGATAAAAACAAAGCAAATAGAATTAAATACAAAGGAAGAAGAATATAATAAATTGAATGAGGAGAAAGAGAAGTATGAAAACGAGAAAGAAAATATATCACCGCTATTCTACTTTAAACAAATAAGAAATGTATTACGCGCTGACAAAGGTTGGGCTGATATAGATCGAGATTTAAAAGGAAATACTCTGAAAAGTCATATAAAAAATGATGTAATAGAAACTATAATGAATTTGGAGGAACCAAAAGAAACCTACGATCAACTTAAGGAGAAAGTTAGTGCAGACTTAAAGTTATATAAGGAAACAAATAATGCCCAACGTTTAGAGTGGGAAAGACCTCAGCAAATAGTGCCAGAGCAGTTAGAACCACTTGGAGATTTACTGTCAAAACAATTGGATACACCTATCTTGAGCGATCGTGAGAAGAGACTTATGAACTTACTGGAATCGCATCCAGAACATTCAAGAGAAGAAACAAAAACCCTATTGGCTGAAAATTGGACTTTCTGTCCAACATGTTTGCGAGAGATAACAGAGCAAGACAAAGATTATATAACCAAGACTTTGACACGTATATTGAGTGAAGAAGCTAATAAATATCAAAGTTCGCTACAAAAGATGTTAGAGACTTATGATTTCGTAAAAATGGAGCAACCAGAATTTACAGGTGGACTAAACGAACGAGAAATAAACTCTGCACTAACAGCAAAGGAAAACTTAAACGATATATTAAAAAAAGCACACGACAAGATCATTCAACGTAAGAACCATATATATGAATCAATACAAAATCCCTTTTCTGAAGACGAATATAAAGAATATACGGAGGCAGTTGCAGCTTGGAAAAATGCATTGAACATATTAGACGAATGCGTAAAACGGTTTAATGAATCGGTTGACAAACATGCAAAACTTTACAACCAA
Source organism: Treponema sp. (assembly GCA_052169975.1). Taxonomy (GTDB): domain Bacteria; phylum Spirochaetota; class Spirochaetia; order Treponematales; family Treponemataceae; genus Treponema_B. Next base: position 1,741 of record JBQNBK010000147.1, on the reverse strand, counting down.
GTAAGGTCTGGAAATAACAAATTGGCTCGAAAACATCTTGCCTTACAACTGTCAAGTTATAAAAAGGCAAAAGAAAACAAGTATGAAAATGCAAGAAAATGGAAAGAAAAAAGTGATGAGTGTGAAAAAGTACGAGGAGAAATCAAACAACTAATAGCCCAAAAAGAGCGCACAGATATTGCTTTGGACTACATTAACAATGAACTGCAATATGTATTCTATAGCAAACGAAAGATGAAACTGGAGCCTGGTGATGGTTGCTATAAGCTAAAAGTCAATGGTAGAGCTGTAAAACCTAAGAAAATAAGCATTGGAGAAAGGAACGTATTAGGACTCTGTTACTTCTTTGCGAAACTATTTGGAGGAAAGACAGAAACAAACAAATATGCATTTGAATACTTAATTGTGATAGACGACCCTATATCGAGTTTCGATTATGGTAATCGTGTAGGCGTGATGTCTCTTTTAAGATTTCAGTTCAATAATATCCTAAAAGGGAATCCAAACAGCCGTATACTGGTAATGTCCCACGATTTATATTCTGTATTCGACCTTATGAAAATACGTAACGAAATAGCAGATAAAAATAATCTTTTTTTTATAGAGCTTGCAAACAACCAATTGAAAGAACATAAAAAAAGAAATGAGTATGAAAAGTTATTGCAGAATGTATATTCCTATGCTGCAAACACCTATAAAGACGAATTTGGCGAAACATCAGAAATAGGCATAGGCAACATTATGCGTAGAATGTTAGAAGCATTCTCTACCTTCTGCTATGGCGTCTCATTTGAGAAAATGGTAAGAAGAGACGATGTATTAGAACTTATACCCAAAGAAAAACAGAGTTATTATGGAAACTTCATGTATCGTTTGACATTGAACTCAGAAAGCCATATGGAAGAAAATATGTATACACTAAATAGTATTACAACATACTTCACCAAAGATGAAAAAGTGCAGACGGCTAAGAGTGTATTACTTTTTTTACTTTATATCAACAGGCAACACCTTGCTGCATATCTAAAAGAAGAAGAACTAAATGAAATAGAGGGCTGGAAAACAGAAGAAAACAGATGGATTATAAATACATAATAAACAGAAAATAATAAAGCATTTAAATCTAATCAACTTCTTTATTTCATATCAAGCTCCATCATGCATTCGGCAAATTATATTCAGATAATCTAAAATAATGTAGGATTAATGAGAGAAGGTAAAAAGAATTATATGCTAACAAAAACTTACTTTCAATTTGCCGAATGCAGCTATATTCTCCACAAAGATAGCTAAATTTCGAATAGAAAACTAATTTTTCTTTGTTTTTCTGTTCAAAATATGGCTGTTTGTAGTAAAAAACATAATCTGAAATGTTCGTTTTCGCTGATACTTTATTAGGCTTTCTCTACTACCTTACCACTCTTACACCCTCGTTTTATAAACGAAAAGCAGGCGATAAAAGTGTAAATATTTTTCACAAGCGCAACTAACGCATAACTTCCTCTTTATCAACGCATTGCAAAACCTATTATTTTGCAATCCAAAAGTGGCTGTTTTGCAGCGTAAAACCTATGCTTTTACCGTGCAAAACAGCCACTTTCGCAACGCCAAATCGAAATTAGCATTTTTCTTCGGAATTATTCTTACAAAACAAAAGCGATTTTGTAGGTGTTTTTTCATCGCACAACTTCTATTCGCTCTCCCACTCGATAGGTGGCAGAAAGGATAGAACGAGCAAGTT
>JBQNBK010000146.1:0-3917 GCA_052169975.1 Treponema sp. | reverse complement strand
ATTGTATTGATGCAAGCAGTTCCTGCATGGTTGGCACCTACTACAATTATCTTACTAATACATACTCCTTAAACTTATTAAAGATGAATTCCATCTTAAAAAATCTATGCTAAGTCCAATCCTAGCCCCTATTTTTATACTACAATTAAGATTTGAATTTTTCAAGATATTTTTTTATTTTAAAATAAAAAAGGCATGGTCAAAGAGTTTAAAACTTTTGAACATGCCCTAATCGCCTAAGAAAAGTATTTTATTATCTTTTATCTTTATCAAGACCCATAACATAAGCCTTAATTGGAGGAAATCCATTAAAATCAACAGAAGCATAACTTGAAGTGTATGCTCCAGTACTTAAAAAATATACCCTATCTCCTTGTTTTAAGTTTATAGGTAGAGAACATCTATAGTCTTCATACATTATATCCATGCTATCACATGTAGGACCTGCAACAATAGCTTCACCATATTTTTTACATTCTTCATCTTTATCTGTGATAATTGGGTATTTTATCGATTCATTTAATGTTTCAATAAGCCCATTAAAAACACCAGCATCAAGATATACCCATCTATAAAGAGCGGTATTGTTTTTTCGAGAAATTAAAACAACTTCAGAAACTAACACACCGCTATTACCCACTAAAGAACGTCCAGGTTCAATAATAACACGTGGAAGATCTTCACCAAAATCTTCTTCTAAATAACGCGTAATTTCTGTTGCATAGTCAGTTAAATCGTTTGCAGGCGTCACATAAGCTGCTGGGAAACCACCACCCATATTTATCATCTCTAGCTTAATTTCTTCTTCTTCTTCAAGAGAATCCATTAAGTATTTAGTTTTTGCTAGTGCATCATTCCATTGGCCAATGTCTCTTTGTTGGCTTCCCACATGGAAAGAAATACCGTAAGGAATAAGTCCTGTATCTCTAGCTTGAATGCAAAGATCATAAGCCATATCAGGGTGGCAACCAAATTTACGAGATAAAGGCCAATCTGCACTACTTGTACTTTCAACGAGAATTCTTACATAAATACGAGAACCGGGAGCATATTGTGTAATGTTTTTTAAATCGTCCTTGCTATCTGTTGCAAACATTCTTACGCCTTTTTCATAGAAGTAAGCTATGTCCTTTGCCTTCTTAATTGTATTACCATAACTTAGCCTATCTGCTGGAATCCCTAAAGCAAGTACTTTGTCTAATTCATAAATTGAGGCAATATCAAAATTAGAGCCAAGTTCAAAAAGCATTTTTAAGATTTCTTCATTAGGATTAGCTTTAACAGCATAGTAAACATCAGCGTATGGGAAATTTTTTAATAGTTCTTTATATGTATTTTTTATTGTTTCTAAGTCAATTATAACACATGGAGTTTGAAGGTCTTTTGAAAACTCCATAATTTGTTGCCATTTAGTGTCATTGATATAGTCTTTTCTCATACTACACACTCCCAATTTATAAAACCAAAGTAGGGTGAGATTTTATGATAATATAGACATAAATGTCAAGGATGCATCTATTAGAGCATCATAAAAGAGAAAAATGAATATTTATACTGAAAAGTTTTTATATAACTTAAAATTATTATAAAATATTTATGATTTAATTAACTTTGTTAAAATACTATCAAAAGTATTTGAAAAATTTTGTAAGTCTTTTTTGTTAAAAGTACCCATTTTATCTGTCACTAAGCCATTAGATCTAACTTCATACATAAAATCTCTTATAGAAAGCCTTTCTCGAACATTATTTAATGTAAAAAGAATTCCACGATCATTTATAACATTAATTCCAAGGTCCACTAAAGTGGCAGCTAATGGTATATCTCTAGTTATTACTAAATCTCCTTTCTGTGAAGCACTAATAATATAATCATCTGCTGATTGTTCTATCTCAGCAGTCTGTACAAATCTAATTAATTCATGATTTATAATTGGAATAGGTCTATTAGCAACAAATACAGAAGGTACAGAAAGCCTTAAAGAAGCTTTGCAAACTATTTGCCTGACACGAACAGGACAAGAATCAGCATCAACCCAAATCGTCATACTCCATCATGCATAATATCATCAATTTTTGCTATCATTCTCATAGTAGTCGTTTCCATATCAATAAAAGCCTTTGGATCTGTTGTAGTACAAGTAGTTTCTATTCTAGCCTTAAACACTTCATCACTTAAAAACAACCCAGCAATTATTGCAATCTTTAAAGGATCATCAACATCAGAAGTAGCTTTAGCTTTTTCTAAAACTGACAAATAGTAATTATATATTGATTGTACATATTCGTCTTGTTGGTCTGCTTCTAAATCAAAAGAAGTCCCTAAGACACTCACACTCAAGCGACTTTTTTGCATTTAAAAACCTAGAAAATATCCATTTGTCTATCAGAATCATCTGTTTCTAGTTTCTGTTTTTCAACTTCATTTTCTTGTTGATTAGCTTCACTAGTTATATTTGTTGAATGTTCTTCCATATTCATTGATTCTTCTGATGAACTGGATAAAGAAAATTCTTCTGATTGTACATTCACTTGAAATTCCGTAGATGATAAAGAATCATTATCATGTGCAACAGTATTTTCAAAAACATCTAATTGGTTTAGAGCATTCATAACACTTTCTTCAATCTTAGCTTGTGAAAGCTCAAAAGAATGAAGAACAGTCTCTAATTCCTCTATACGTTTTTCTTTTTGTGTTAAAGTCTCTTTTAAAGAATCTCGTTCTTGGTAAAGAGACTTCACAACACTAATAAGAGATTCAACTTTTTCTTCTAAAAGCCTAACCTGTTCTAGCGTTATCATAAAGTTTATTCTCCTATAGCTTTCTTTGAAGCATCCACTATAGCCTTAAAAGCTACAGGATCTTCAATAGCCATATTTGATAAAGCCTTACGATTAATAATAATTCCTGCCTTAGCCATTCCATTAATAAACTTAGAATAAGACAAACCTTCTGCTCTAACAGCTGCATTTATACGGGTAATCCAAATACCACGCATATCACCTTTTTTATCTTTTCTGCCTTCATAACTATGAACTAAAGATTTTCTAACAGCATCTCTTGCAGCCTTAAAGTTTGTTCCTCTTCTACCTCTAAAGCCTTTAGCTAGTTTTAATATCTTTCTTCTTCTTGTTATTCTTCTATCAGTACTTCTTGATCTTGACATCTTATTTTTCTCCTAAGCTCATAAACTAATTGTATGGCAACAACTTTTTTCTTACAACAGCACTATCTGCGTTAGACAAAATACCAGTCTTTCTCAATTCTCTTTTTCTTTTAGTTGCTTTTTTTGTAAGAATATGTCCTGCATTCATCTTCTTATATTTAACTTTCCCACTACCTGTAAACGAAAAACGTTTTCCAGCTGCCCTTTTACTTTTCATCTTAGGCATATAATTCTCCTCCAGTTACAAAACAATTATTACTTTTTAGCTTTTGGAGCGAGCGTCATAGACATATTACGCCCTTCCATTAAGGCTTTCTTTTCTATTATATATAATTCTTCCAAGTTTTCAGTTTTAAGACGGTCTAAAATAGCCTGCATAACATCAAAACCTAGTTCGGTATGTGCTAGCTCTCTTCCTCTAAACCTTATGCTAACCTTAACCTTATCACCACTTTCCAAAAAGGTTCTCACAGCCTTTGCTTTAACATCCAAATCATGCGTTGCAATTTTCGGCTGCATTTTAACTTCTTTTAACAATTGTTGCTTTTGATTTTTTTTGGAATCTCTAAGTTTCTTTTCCATTTGGAAGCGATACTTGCCATAATCTACAATTTTACATACAGGTGGTTTTGCTTGAGGAACAATTTCCACTAAATCTAATCCTAAATCTGCTGCTTTTTTTAAAGCATCATTTATTGGGAAAATACCAAGTTGATTCCCTTCCTCATCACTCAACCTAACTTCTCTAACA
>JBQNBK010000145.1:0-4038 GCA_052169975.1 Treponema sp. | reverse complement strand
TTTAAAATAACTAATGCTGGTGCTTCGCGCATATCATCAGTGTTAGGCTTAAAACTCAAGCCTAATATTGCAAAAAGCTTTCCCTTAATTGTATCTTTTCCACCGAAGCTTGTAATTATTTTTTCTACCATCTTTAACTTTTGTTTTTCGTTTTCTTCAATAACAATGTCCACAATAGAAACAGGAGATAAAGCATCTTTTGCTATTTTTGAAAGAGCCCTAGTGTCTTTTGGAAAACAGCTTCCACCATAACCAGGACCTGGATGCAAAAACTTTGAACCAATCCTACCATCTCGCCCCATTGCTTTTGCAACGTCTTTTACATTTGCACCAACTTTTTCGCAAAGTGATGCAATCTGGTTTATGTATGTAATCTTAACTGCTAAAAAAGCATTGGAAGCATATTTAATCATTTCTGCACTTTCTAAATTTGTTTCTATGTATGGTGTGTCATTTAAATATAACACCCTGTAAACATCTTTCATAATGCTACTAGCTTTTTCACTTTCGCTACCAATAACTACACGGTCTGGGTGAGTGAAATCTAGTATTGCACTTCCTTCGCGTAAAAACTCTGGGTTGGAAACAACATCAAAATCAGCTATTTGTATTCCTTTTTGCTTTGCTTCGTCTTTAATCCAAGCAATAACATTTCGTGCAGTCCCAACAGGCACAGTGCTTTTGTCCACAATTACTTTATATGAAGTGATGAATGGTGCAATGCCACGTGCTACATTTTCAACATATTGTAAATCGGCACTCCCATCATCCGAAGGAGGTGTGCCCACAGCTATAAAGATAACATCAGAAGATGAAACTGCTTCTTCCAAAGAATTGGTAAAAGAAAGGCGAGAAGACGAAACACCTTTTTCAACTAGATCTTTTAATCCTGGTTCATATATTGGAATGATATTTTGCTTTAAGGCTTTAATTTTTGCTTCATCATTATCCATACAAACTACTTTATTTCCGAAATCTGCAAGGCATGCCCCAGAAACTAAACCTACATATCCTGAACCTACAACTGCAATATTTGCCATAAAATAACTCCTAAAATGTATCTATAAAGTTTTTTTCGTTTCGATTAAACATAATTATTCCTAAAAAGAAAAAGAAAAGAGTTTCTAATAAACTTACAAAAACTAGCGAAGCACTAAGAGAACCCACTCCATAAAGGCATATTCTACAAAATTCAATTGGTGCGTTTAATGGGTTTATGTATGAAATCCATGCATAGTTTTCTGGAATTTGTGAAAGTGGATAGACAACGGCAGTGCAATACATTGCAACACTTAATGCAAATTCTATTACAAGACGTAAATCTCTATATTTTGTTGTCATAGAAGAGATCATCATTCCTGTACCATTTGCAATCATTGCAATCCATAATAAAATTAATGGGAAAAAAAGAATATAAAATGATGGTTGAAGATTTACTCCAGAAACAAAATAATAAATATAGAATATAATTAGACATAAAAGTTGCATTGCTAGTTTCATTAAACTACCTACAACATTGCTTATTGGCACTACAAGACGTGGGAAATATACCTTTCCAAAAACACTATGATTTAAGACAAATATGTTGACAGCATCCGAAAAACATCCTGAAAAGAAATTCCAAAGCATTGTGCCAGTAAAATAAAAAAGCATATGAGGAAGCCCATCTGTCTTTAACGAAGCTAAACGCCCAAAGATGAATGTGTACATAATACTTGCTAAAAGTGGGTTGATTACATACCATGCAGGCCCTAATATTGTTTGTTTATATTTTATTACAAAATCTCTTTTGATAAATATGCGAATTAAATCAACGTATTCAATAATTTCTTTAAATGGGATATCAAGTAACTTCTGTTTTGGTTGCAAAATTAGTGTCCATTCTTCTTCTTTTGCTATATTTTCTGCCATGTTTTCTCCTTAAAAATTAAAGTAGTTCCTCAAAGTGAACAATATCAGCTGGGAATGTTAGCTTTATGTTTTCTTTATTTCCTTCTATTATGTGAATGTCTATATTAGGTTCATACTTCATTAAAAGACTACAATCATCAGAAAAGTTATTATCTTCTAATAACATAGCTTTTTGATATGCTTTTTTTAGTTTAGAAAGTAAAAAGCATTGTGGTGTTTGAGCATTATATAGATGATTACGGTTTGGAATATTTTTGATTTTACTATCGTTTGTTTCAAAAATTGTATCAGTAGTTTTTGTTGCCACAGCACAAGCTTCATATTGATCCAAAGCTTTCACGCAAGAGGCTATCACTTGTTGGCTTATTAAAGGCCTAACTCCATCATGAATTAATATCTTTTTTTCTTCTTTATATATTGCAAGTGCAGAATATGTAGAAAGAGAACGTGTCTTTCCGCCTTCTATAATATGGCAAACTTTATCAAAGTTATGTTTTTGCACCATGCTTTTCACTTCTTCAATTATGCTTTTGTTTGCAACAATGCAAATCTCATCTATATAAGAAGAAGCTTGAAACTTTTTTATTGTGTATGAAAGAAGAGGCTCGCCTTTTACTTCTACTAATTGCTTTATTTTATTCTTTGAAAAACGTTGCCCACTACCACCTGCCAGAATTACTGCAACTGCTTCCATTATCTTTTCCTTAAAATCTACCTAATTTTGAATATTATTGCAAAAAGGATTGTGGTGATTATGATTTGTAAAATGATAAATCGTAATAACACTTGTGTAGAAGACCATTGCAATGCTTTTCGCATATGATCATGAAGAGGGAAGCGTATGTTTTTGAAAGTGATAATATGGAAAAAACGTAGCAATGCAACTTTAACAATGCCTGTTCCTCCATTAATTAAGATCATCCCACTAGTCATTAAAAGCAAAAAAGGATTTCCTGAAACAATTACTAAAACACCAACTACAAAGCCTAATGCCCTTGAGCCAGCATCTCCCATTAATGCTTTGCTTGGGTATGCGTTATGCCAAAGATAGCCCATAAGGCAACCTGAAAGTAAAAATATCAATACTGCCCAAGAAGCTCCGTCACTTAGATATGGCACAATAAGATAATTAGCTACTTTTACATTTCCAAGAATAAAATAAAAAATGCCCCCTAATGAGAAAAGTGCAATAAGTATTAATGTGCTAGAAAGACCATCAACACCATCTGTGCAATTTGTGGTGTTTATCGAAACCCATAATATAATTATAGAAACAATAAAAAAGATTATTGGGTGAATTGATATAACTTTTGTAGTTATTGGTAGCCAGTAAGATGCGTTTCCATTAAAATATACAAAAAACAAGATACATGTTGTACAAATTGAAAGAATTAAATCTAGTGAACCTTTTAAATATTCATTCCATGGTTCTGTAGCCTTATCATCAAGATATCCTGTAAGCATAACAAGCCAAGTTAGTATAATAATTGACATTTGTGTTATGGTTGGGTAGACAAGTATAAAAAAAAGAGTGCAGAAAAATGAGATGAAAATTAAGCCAGAAGATGTAGGTTTTCCTTCAGCTTCTTGTGCATTTACGGCAAAACTTCTGCCCCTATCACGTGGTAATAAAAAGTAAAATTTAGGTAAGAAAAAAAGTGTGATAAAAAAGCCTGAAAAAATACCTAAAGCAATTAAAACACTATATGATTGAAAAAGACGCAATGGTCCGTAAAGATGACCCAAATACGAAGCTATAATACCCAGCATAATGGCTTTTAATTATAGAAAAATATATTGATTATGTCTACATTATAGATAAGAGTCAGGGATTTTAACATTAGAGTACAATAGCCAAGCCTTTAAAGACAATATTCTTAGTTATAAGGTGGAATACATGTACTATTACTAGCTTAGCTAACGTAAAATATTTTCTTAACGCTTCAAGCTAATTTTTATAGTTTAGAATGGGAAAATACTGTATAATTATTAGCAAATGAGTACGTGTTTTTTTCCTAATTTTGTGTCTATATCAACGCTATTTTCTCTTTATTCATCCTTACAAAATAACCTACCCACAAAACACACTTTAAGCATGCAATTTTGGTACATTAGCACATGTCATAC
>JBQNBK010000144.1:0-4101 GCA_052169975.1 Treponema sp. | reverse complement strand
GTGCCAATGATACTGCTGATTAAGTGGGAAAGTAGGTAGTCGCATGGCTTTTTTTATACTTCTCTCCCAATTTTCTATTTCCTTATCTTCATAGTCTGCTCTTTATTTTTACTTATAAATTATATACTTATTGTAATTGATAGATTTTTTGTTAATGTATTTCAATATGTTAGGAAGTAAATTATATGTCTAAGAAGAAAAATAAATCTCAAAATATTTGTACTTGTAAGTGTTTCTGTAAAAGTATTGATGATAAGCCTAATGCAATGGATGTTTATAATCTTTTATGGAAAGGGAGAGATTTTGAGCTTTCATATCTATGACAGAGGTCTGTTTTTCTTGGTGTTTTCCTTATAGGGATTTCTAGTATATATTCAATATATTTTAAGGACATCTTTCTTGAACAGTTTAAAACAGATAGTAATAACATTGTCATAAATGTTGATCCAAATGTTAAAGTTAGTGTTAATTGGAATGATGTTAAGATTGAAACAAACGGGAAGAGTATAGTAAATCAATTAAAATTTGGCGAATTATGTAGAAAAGCCAATACATCTCGTAGTGATTCTTTATTTTCAACTGCAGGTGGTTCATTTTCTGTTTCAAAAATAAATGTGATGATAGGGATTGTGTCTTTGCTTATTTTCTCGTTGTTATTTATGGGATATATGTTTTGCTCAGTGTATTTATTAATAAAGATGAACAGTGATTTGCTTACATTAGGTAAGGCTTCATTAGTTATAATTACAATTCTTTTTATTATAGATATTTTTCTTATTATCTATTTTTTCCTTAAAAGTGAAGTCTTCTCATCTTATCATGATAGGCATTAAAAAATAGTTTTGAGAATATATTGCTATACATGTAATTATCTTCACGTTTTGAGGCGTAGTTAAAACTGTACTTTTCTAATGTATGTTTTTATTTTGAGCCTTTCTTGTATACATAAAAATCGCAACAGATAGCTTAAAATTGATGTTAGTTTATTTCTTCTATTCCAATTTTCTTAAAGTATTCATATACTCCATCATAGAATGATGAAAGTCGTGTATAATCTTCATTATCTCCTTCAGGAATTACAATGATAATACCTTGTCTTGCTCTTGTAAGGAGTACCCTATACGCATTTTTCAAATATACCCTAGCTTCTTTACTGTTTACATCTTGCCACGAACTACCTCTAAAGTGTTTTAACTCCCAATTTCCATTTATATACCTTAAATCAGCATCCCAGATAAGACAGACCCAATCAAGTTCCAATCCTTGCACATCAAATTCAGTGCCAACGTCTTCTAAATAAAATGAAGACCGAACATCATCTTTTGCGTTTAAAAACCAATTAGTTGGATTAATTGAAGCTTTCACATTATAGCCAACAGGTTTTAACCTTAATGCACCAGAACTAGCTACTATACCATATCTTTCACTTCCTCTTGCACGGTTTTTTATCCATTGCTTTGCAGTGTCAATATTTCTAGTCATTACAAATGGATAGGTTTTTGATATAGCTTCATAATGTTCTTTTGATGTTACATAATCATTATCTAAAATACTTTTAACAAGTGCTGCTACTTTTTCAGACCTAAATGATCGAATCGAGACTGATAAATGAAGCTCTCTATTATAATGTAATTTATCTTGTTTAATATAATTTAATATATCATTACCCTGTGAATATTCATTGTCCGTTAATTTATCTGATACATACACATTCCACTCCCTATATGATCTTGAAATAGCTCTAAACCATTCTTGAATACCAGCCTCGCCAGTGTTTATTTCTTGCCCACCACCAATCAAGCAAATAACAACTGCCCAATCCTTATGTCGATTCATTACACCTATCAAGAACTCTGGCTCAGATTGATCAAATTGAGGTCTTCCTTTCTTGGTTTTCATAAACTTTGATGTTTGTTCAACAGTCCAAGCTCTTTGAGCCTCATCGAAAATAATAACTTTCTCAATTGGAGGAGTTATAGACTCAATTGCATCATCTCTAAAATGATGAACATTCTGGATAAAGGCTTTTATCTTTGAACGACTTTTAGTTTTATTTAGCTTTTCTCCTTTCATTTTTGCAATATCAATTTCATTTCGTGCTAAAGCTTCGCTTAACACATCTACTAAAGGACCATTTCCTGAAATAAAAACCGCATGTTCTGCTGCTTCAGCGTTATGTAACTTATTTGCTAAATTTAACCCTGCAAGAGTTTTTCCAGCACCTGGTACTCCTGTCAAAAAGCAAATAGCTTTTGAATTAGAAGATTTTGTATCTTGAATTATTTTATATATTGCATTTGTGGTTTTTGAAAGATTAATTGCTCCCGAATCAGACCTAGATATTTCTTCAACTTTATGACCTTGATAAAGAGCTTTTGCAGCCTCAATTATTGTAGGGGTAGGCTTATACTGAGAATTAACCCGATTGTCTAACGATATTTCTTTTTCTGAATAGTTCTTTCCTATTAAAGTTATTATTTCTGGAAGCTTTTCTGGTTGCAAACAAAGAGGCGTTGCAACAAAATCCTTATCAAACTTAATTTCTAATTTACAATTTTTTGCTTCTGTTTCTATTAAGATGTGAATTATTTTTCTTTTATGACTTCCTTCATGAAAATTTTTTAAGTCAAGAGCATAATCAGTAACCTGCTCAACTGCATTTTTATGAAAAACCTCTGAACCTACTTTGAATTCAATTACAAAAACACAACCGTATGAAAGTATTATGCAATCAACACGCCTACCCATTCTAGGAATAGTAAATTCAAATAATATGCTACCTTGAATGTTAGTAAGAAACTTCTGCAATAATTGTATTTGCGTAATTCATGAATATTTTTGTTGTTCACCTAATGTGAATTCATTATTTTTAGCTATTTCACCTAAAATTTCTTCTTCAGATTGATTTATGAAATAATCAATTGAGGTACAGTAATAGCATCTACTCATACACTCTCCTTTTGGAAATAAGCTAGTAACAATTGAATAATCTATAGGGGACGTTAAGAGTAAGCTTATACCAAACCTACTCTTTAAGCTTTTTTATCATTACATCCGTCATATTTATCCCCATTGCTACACATTGCCTTTAGTCCACGTTAATTATCTTTTCATATCGCTCTTTTAACACTCTCTTAAATTCTTTTGCAGGAAGAATATATTCTGCTTTTCCATATATTTTTACAGTTGTATAATAATCAAAATTATAGTCTTTATTAAGCTTAATTGAATGTAATATGCCACCTTCTATGTAATCGTAGAGTCTATTTCCACCATATAAAAATCTTTCTTCATTCATGTTAATAGTAGAAATTGTAGATTTGTCTTTAAGAGCATCAAAAACATAAATAGGGCTTTCTTTGAAATAATAGTCTAAAAGTTTTAAAGCTTCGGCATCATCTTCATATATTTTAGTAAGGTAATAACACACCATATCCCCAATTTTTTCTAAATCTTTTACCTTAACCTCAATTAAAAAAAAAACAGTAACTTTGCTTGCAAAATTAAGTATTTGAAGACACTTTCTTCTATCAAAATAAAAGATTTTGACTCCCCATTTAAATATTGCATCATTATCTTTTAATAAAATATCTTTTCCAATACTTTTTAGTTTACCTGATAATTCATTACATAATGGAATGTTAAGTCTTTCTTTTGTTTTCTTTGTTACATATAAAACCATATGTTAGAACCTCTTGAATTGTTAGCTAACTTCAAATTGTACTATATCATAATATAGGTGATTGAAAAAGAATGGGTTTTGCATGAGAAGTTCAGAAATTTTAGCATTATAAATATATTTGGTAATTCGAGCCTCTAGTATCCGCCCGATAATAGCTTCTCACATGTAATCTTGGGTAAGCCATTCCCTCCGCCTTATCTAATGGTCTTAGATCGTTCTATCTAATGGTCTTCACTCGCCTTATCTAAGGTTGTCAATTCGCTCGAGTTAGATAGGCACACTCGAGCGAATTAGATAGTCCGATTCATTCTGTTCAGGGGGCACGAATCGCTAAAGCTCTGAATGTACGATCCGCTCAAGTCTCTTATGCAAAACACCATAGCTTCCATATGAAAAACGGTCGTTTTTGCATAGCATTA
>JBQNBK010000143.1:0-4119 GCA_052169975.1 Treponema sp. | reverse complement strand
AATCCATTGCACCAGCACTTGTTCAGACAAAGCACTCCGTTGCTGCATACACAACATCTGCACCCGCAGATTCTGCACAAAGCTTGATAGCTTCCCCTGGAACACCGTCACGATCACCAATAATGATGACCTTTTTGCCTTTAAGTTCCATAAGTAACCTCCTCAACCAAGAAAAAGGACTTAGAACACAATGCTCTAAGTCGCCCAACTATAATCACTTCCCCCCTTTAGAGAAGTAATAATCAAAACTATTATATGTATTTAAGAAGAGTATCTTCAATTTCTTTAATTGTTAAGGTGTCTCCTGTTAAATGTTCTTTCTTTTGACCATCAACATAGATAAGAATTGAAGGCAAACCTAAAACTTGCTCTTTCATTGCAACTCTTCTTGCTCCACCAATGTCAAAAGAACAAAACTTTGCTTTTCCTTCATGCCTATCTGCCATTGCATGAACATCTGGCATTAATTGCTTGCAAGGAACACAAGATTGTGACCAAAAATCTACTAATGTTACACCCTTAGAACCATGTACTTCTTCTTCAAAATTATCTTTTGTTAACTCAATCATAATATACTCCTAATTTATTTTTTCATTGCTTTTTTAGCTTTAATATCATCAATATAATGTCCTGCCCAAATTCCAGCTATAGCTCCATCAGCAGCAGCTGTTACTACTTGGCGAGATTCTTTTTGAATTACGTCTCCTACACCATAGATACCGGGAACATTAGTTTCCATCTTTCCGTTAGTAATGATATAACCTGCTTCATCAAGTTTTATTTGTCCTTCTAGGAAGGCTGTTTGAGGATTGTGTCCAATAAACACAAACACCCCTTCAGTATCAAAGCGTGTTTCTTCACCAGTTTTAGTATCTTTTAGAGTGACTCCATCAACCAATCCATCTCCTAAAACTTCTTGAACTACTGCATTCCACTTAAAAGCCATCTTAGGATTTGCAAAAGCTTTTTCTTGTATTGATTTTGCAGCACGTAATTCTTCACGTCTATGCACAATAGTAACTTTTGAGGCAAATTTTGTGAGATACATTGCTTCTTCAATAGCAGAATCGCCCCCACCTACAACTATAATTTCAGCATCCTCAAAGAAAGCTCCATCACAAGTTGCACAATAAGAAACACCTTTTCCCCAGTGCTCTTTTTCACCTTTGCATCCAAGTTCTCTTGCACTAGCTCCAGTAGAAACAATAACAGCTAAACACTCATAAGATTTTCCATCAGCAGTGTGAACAATTCTTTCTGGTCTATCATTTGGGATTTCAACTTTTTCAACTTTAGCTCTCTTAAACTCTACGCCAAACTTTTCAGCATGTTTTTGGAAAGCTTCTGTTAAAGCTGGTCCTGAAGATTCAGGAAAACCAGGATAGTTTTCTATCTCTTCTGTTATATAACACTGCCCTCCCTGATTTGGTTTTTCTTCAAGAATTATTGTCTTTAATTTTGAACGTGCTGCATAGATACCTGCAGCCATACCACCAGGACCACCACCTATTATAACTAAATCATACTTCTCAGCCATACACTCCCCCTCATAAGAAGATGATAAAATTATACTAATTTAAGCTATTTTATTCAACTCTTTATATTATGTTTGAATAATTGCTAGTTAGTTATAAGAAAGCTCTTAAAATTGTTGCATTTATTATATTTTTTATGCTTTGAAAATAGCTTTTATGCCACCAAAAATTAATGTTTGCGTTGTGGAAAATTTTATTCTTTTTTCTTTAAGCTCTTTTATAGTAAGAAGAGAATATTTTTCCATTATTTTTGAATTAGTTCCAATTATTAGGTTGGCTGAAACACATGGGCAGAAAAACCAAAGGATTATTTCATTTTCTAAATCTATTTCAACTTCTGTTTTCCATTTTGCAACTTTCATCCAACCATCAGCTTTTTCTTTGTTAAGCATTAAATTAAAGTCTTGACTTATTCCATAACTAGAAGTTTTTTCTTCTCCACTAAACTCATAAATTTCAAATGGTTTTAATAAAAAAGTTTTTTTTATATCACTTTCTAGTAAAAATGGGTGTGTTATAGGAGTGATAAATCTTTTTATTCCTTCTAATATAGTAAATTCAGAACTTGAAGTTTCTATAGTTGCACTACTAAGGCGTGCATAAAAGTTTCTTTCTTTGTAGCTAGTACCTTCAGGCAATATTAAAAGCTCTGTTGTTTTTCCTCCCTTCCATTTGGAGGTGTGAAAATTATCTTTTGTATAATATTCTATTTTCATAATTAACCTTTCAAATCAGCTTCAATTAGTGAAAGAATTTCTTTTCTTCCATATCCTTTTAATCTTGAAGTGGGAATTACTGGTACATCTAAAAAGGCATTCTCCAATTCTTTCACTCTATTCTGTATTGTAGTTTTAGGAATCTTATCTGCTTTTGTTGCAACTACAATAGCTTTTATTTCAAGTTCTTTAAAAAAATTAATAGTTTTTGTTTCAGCTTCTGTAACATCTCTTCTAATATCCATCAATAAAAACATCTTTTTTAAAGATTTTCTATTAGTGCAGTATTCATATAGCATCATGTCAATATTTTTTACGCTTTCTTTGTTTAGCTTTGCATAACCATATCCAGGTAAATCAGTGAGCATAAAAGGTGTTTTTTTATTGTATGAATTGCTTTCTATTGAAGCATTAATCGAAAAGAAATTAACACTTTGTGTCATTCCAGGTCTTGAGCCAACTTTCACAAGATTTTTTCTATTTAATAGTAGATTAATTAAAGAGGATTTCCCAGCGTTAGACCTTCCAAAAAAAGCAAATTCCATTAAATTTGTGTTATTTGGATATTCATTTTTTTTGGTTGCACTTTTTATAAATTCAGAATTAAGTATTTTAAGCATAAAAATTAATAGGAAAGATAAGTTTCTGCAAGTTCTATAATTGTTGCAGCTCCTTCAGGTGCTATATGTTTAGAAGAAAAACCTATTCCAATTTTCCTAAAATTAGCATTTAAGATAAGTTTTCTATTTTTTCTGCTTTTAATATTATCATCAACTAAAAGACTAATAACTACATCTCGTGGATTTTCAGAACCATATTTACAAATTTCATTTAATAATCCAATAGGAGTTCCATATCTTGCCATTCTTGTTTGTATATCAGAACCATCAGATGCAATATGCCCTTTTTTACCAGAAATTGCTTGATCATTTGCTAAATATTGGGCTGCTAAGTGTAGACCTTTTTCCATTTCAAGAACATCTAAAAAATCAGCTCTTTTTAAGGCATCAATACATTCTTTCATTGTCTCTTTGCCTTCTTCTGTTCGGATTAACTTTCCTTCATCATTTCTATATAGAAAGCCTGTATAACGACTTAATCTAGGTTCAAGTATTTCAGATGCGTAAAAGCTAGGATTGGTGCGAACTCTATTTATTTCAAGTTGAATTTCATGCAAAAACATGTTTTGTGTATCATATCCTGGTGTTAGTCTTTCTTTTGAACCTCCAATTTGAAGATCTCCATCACCTAAAACTAAAAAGCAACTAGAAAAAGAAAGACATAAAACAGAAACTAGTAATTTATGAATAATTGAATTCACAGTAAATCCTCCAAATAAAACATTCCAGTAGATTAAAACACACAATTATTTTAGCGTTACTAATGTTTTGCCTGTGCCTCCGAATTCCGGACGAGCAAAACAAAATTCTTTAACATATTTTGAGTCTTTAAGCATATTATGAACTATTTCTTGCAAGACTCCATTTCCTTTACCATGTACTATTGCAAATTCTTTGACATTATAAAGTAATGCTTTATCAAAATGTTCATTCAAAGCTTTAATTGCTTCATTAGAGCGAAGTCCTAATATTTTAAGCTCTAAAAGAGAAGAATCATCTTTGACTATGTCATAAACCACAGTGCATTTTTCTTCTTTTTTAGTAACAAGTTTTAAATCTTTTATGGGTAAGGTGAGTGTTATATTATTAAAAGCTACAAGTACTTTTTCTTTCTTTTCAAAATGCAAGATAGTTCCTTCCATTTTATAAGTTTTAGAATAAACCAAGTCCCCAATTTTTATGTCTTTAGTGTTTTCATTATATGTGTTTTGTTCAAGACTTTTTTCTTCTATGTTAATAGCTTGTTTT
>JBQNBK010000142.1:0-4138 GCA_052169975.1 Treponema sp. | reverse complement strand
TCATCTACCCATTCTTCACCTGTTTTTTTTCTTCTATTAACTGCAATAGAAAACTTAACTATTGGAGTTCCTCCTTGTGTATAACGCAATTCAGAATCCCTAGTAAGACGCCCAACCAATACTACATGATTTACATCTGCCATATATTTTTCCCTTTAAGGTTACTCATCAAGCCTAACAAATAAATATGTTAAAATTTGAGTTACCAGCTTAAACCTCTTGTTAAGTTCAATCATACAAGAAGGGGCAGCTTCAATGTTAAAAAGAGTATATCTACCCTTTTTATTTTTACGAATTTCATAACATAAATCTCGATCACCAAACGCCTGTTCTGATGTTACATTAACATCAAAAGACTTCAATATAGACCGTAGTTCTTCAATCCCTGCCTGAAAAACAGCATCTTCAACTGGAAAAACGGTCATCAACTCGTATTTTCTCATACGCTCCTCCTAACGGATATTTTTATAAAACACCTTGTAAGCTCCTAGCTACAAGGTAGAAGTTTGAGCATTTTATAATAAACACAATTACTTAGTCAATTAAGACAAAAGATAATAACCCCCTACTTTGTTGTGAATGCAGCACGCCCATTAACTGCATTATTTGCACTTGGTACATTACTAATAGAAAATGCAAAAGAATTTTCTTGAAGTTCTTCACCTGTTTTAGAATCTTTTAGTTTCCATTCTTTTACAAAATATGCAGCTTTATCATCTTTAACACTTAGTGCATTCTTTCCCCAATCCTGCACATCCCAGTAATACATACGCCCAATTCTAAAAACTTCACTTAACTTCTTTTTTTCAATTAAATTATATAAACCATTATCAAAAAAATCTTTCTTGAGTGTAATGTTTCCATTCTCATATTCAAATATATCAGCTAGGTTATTTGTAATTGGTTGCCATTTATTCATATCATCAAGTGTTTCCAAAACATCATTACCAGTTTTATTAAAATTATACCTTAACATAGAAGCAAACCTTATGCCATTTGCTTGCTTATTATCTTTGTTTACATCATCAAAAGCACCAGAAATTTCATCTGAAACGATTAAAACACCAAAAACAAAATAATCAGCATTATCTTTGTTCCAACATGCAGTATTGCTAATTTGAAATTTCATCCCATCTTGTAATAACGTACTCAATTGAACTTCTTGGTTATTAGAAGGAAAAATTAACTTAACATTAAAAGCTGGTAAAATCTTTGTTGTGGCAATAGGAGAAGTAACTGTTCTCAATTTGCCATTAACATTTAAATAAGCCATTATTTTATACTGATAAGTCTTACCTTCTTCCAACGTTAGACTATTATCTGCTTCATTTAACACTTTATCTTTGGTTGCAAAAAGTTTAGCGTCTTTGTAGACTCTTCTATCCACTCTTTCCCAATCTGCATTTATATCAAGCTGATCTTTATATTCACGTCTATAAATATCCAAACTAGAAAGCCTAACATTCTCTTTATCAAAAGCAAAAGTAAGACGTGTTCTGTATGAAGTTCCAAAGCCATCATGCCCAGTTAAACCAAAAGTATTTAATTCACCTGTAAAACGCTCACATGCAACATTAAACAACCCAAACTTCACTTTTGAGCTTTCAACTATATCATCATCACGAGTCAAACAGACATTAATATGCCTTTCACATCTATTACCTGCCATATCATAGGCAATAATATAAATTATAGCATGATCATCAGCTGGAAAATTAGCTTTTGAAAGGTCAAAACTAATCTTTTGCCTAACATTTCCTGTTGCAGAGTCTCGCACTATAGTGTTCCCGTTAGAATCACGAATTAAAGTTTGAGCATAATCAGAATCAAACTGTTGTGTGCTAAATTTGCCCCCGATATTCATTCCTATTCCATAGTTTATTTCTGTGCCTATTCTTTCAGGAATAATTTCTCCAGAAGGGGATTCAATAGTAAGCAAAAAGCCACCAAAGTTTTCATTTTCGCTGTTGCTATTAAGCTCATATTGATTGCTTACATCTTCTAAAGAAAGCATACTTCCATTCTTAATAGCACGAACAAAATGTTGTATCTTAGTTATACGAGGAGCATAAGCTTTTTTTCCTACGCTTATTTTTCTTTGAACTATTGGCAAAATCTGAATGCCACCAGTTTTTTCTATATAAACATTTTCAACACGAGACGAAGCCATTCCATCTTTGCTTACAACAAAATCATAATACCTATTTCTAACTAGCTTAAAAAAGGCATCTCCATTAATATCTGTGTTGCCAGTAGCTACTTTCACATCTTTACCAGCCTTAAAAACATCAATTTTAGAATTATGCACATTTATGCCACCAACAAAATTGGTTACATTGCATTTAATTGTGTTATTTGTTTCCACTGTGCCTGAAGTGTCTTCCACAACATTAATAGTATATATCTTTGTTTTTTTAGGCACACTTCCCGGTGCATTTCCTTCGTCTTCCACCTTTATTATAATTTTATGATTATTAGGGCTAGATGTATATGTTTTATTAAGTTGAGGTGAAAAATCACTATCAAAATACACTTTTGCTGTAAGAGACTTTGGTTTAACACTTACCTTTAAGACATTATCATTAGTGATATTTTCAAATATAGTTATGTTTTCAACCTCTTCTACAGTTTCTTTATCCAAAACCACTGTGTTATCAAAATGTATTTTAAGCATTTTTAGCTCTGCATTAAGAGTGCTTGTTTCTTCTTCAACATTAATAACATATTCTTTTGCTTTTTTATAACTACCTACCCCATCTTCAACTTTAATTTTAATTTTATTATTTTGAGGAATTGATTTATAAATTTTAGTAAGTTCATGCATAGCCTTATCATCAAAATACACTTTTGCAGTAAGAGATTTTGGTTCAACAGTTATTTTTAACACATGCTGGTTAGAAATAACATCTTTAGTTTTAATAGCTTCTATTTCAGTAGGTTCATTTTTATTTAATAATAATTCACTAGCATACCAAACTTTTAATAACTTTAGTTGTGCATTTGAGTTATCTTCTGTTTTATTTTGATTGACACAAGAGGCAACCAAAAGCAATAATAATATTGAAAGAATATAAAGCACTTTATTTTTCATAATACATCTCCTTAAAGATTTATCATATTGTTATTGAAGTTATGTGATATGTCAATTAGGTAGTGATTAGGTAATTTAGATAATATGAAAAACTCTAGCTAGAGTTTTTTTCAACTCTAGCTAGAAGTGATTCAAACTCTAGCTAGACTTTGCAAAAACTCTAGCTAGACTATGGTCTCGTTAACGTCCGTTTTCGCTATGCAAGAACGGTCGTTTTTGCTATGTGAGAACGGTCGTTAATGGCATGCAAAGTCGCATATAATCGATATCGAAAACTGCACTATTTTTAGATCCATAAACTGCATTGTTTTGCTAGTGTTGTGTGTGGTGTTTTAGGCAATGAATTAAAAATGTAAGGAGCTCAAACTTAAAAAATAAGATTATTCAGGAAAAGCATTGCAATTGCCGAAAAAAATACAAGCATGCGTCTTTTTTTGTTGGATAATTATGATTCCTTTGTTTATAATCTTGCTTCTTATTTTTTGGAATTAAATGCTGTAGTAATAGTGAAACAACCTGATAATATAAGCATAAAAGAAATAGAAGATTTGCATGTTCAAGGCATTGTCATTTCACCCGGTCCTGGCAGACCAGAAAATGCTAGTTTTTCGCTAGAAGTTTTAGATGCTTTTCAAGATAAGATGCCAATATTAGGAGTCTGTTTGGGGCACCAAGTGATATGCCATTACTTTGGTGCAAAGGTGCAAAAAGGAATAAGGCCCATGCATGGCAAAATCTCCAGTATTACGCATAATGAACAAGGCTTATTTGAATCAATTAAAAGCCCATTAAATGTTACACGATATCATTCATTATGTGTTGCAAAAAAAGATGTTTCACTTGCACTTTCGCTAGATGCTTTCTCTGAAGATGATGTGGTTATGGCTATCTCGCATAAAGAAAAACCAATATACGGATTACAGTTTCACCCAGAAGCATTATTAACTGAACATGGGCATGATATGCTTCAAAACTTTATCAAAATATGTGAGAATCATCAAAGATTAAATCAAAAAAATTTTCTATGTAAATAAATGAGATGATTAA
>JBQNBK010000141.1:0-4204 GCA_052169975.1 Treponema sp. | reverse complement strand
TGCAAAAAACTTACTTTGCCTTGTATACTGCCAAAAGACCGAAGAAAATTGAGTCTCTTTACCTTTATCTTCCTTAAAACTTTTTACTTTATAATTCATTTCGTCAATAAAGCCTTCATCTTCTTCAAATAAGTTTCTTGTAAATAGACCACGATAGGCTTTGAGCAGGGTATTAACACTTACAATAACTTCATCCCCATAGATTTCTTCTGCTATTTTGTGAATTCTTTTTTCTAGATAGTCTAAATTAATTACGGAAAATTCATCACAATAATTACTCAACAAATCATAAGCCCATAAATAGTTTTCTAACAATTCTACCCTTGGAATAATAATTGTTTTATTCTGAATAGCCCACTTTTTAGGATCAATTCCCAATGCGACACCATGCCCTATCCTGTCCCCTGCATGAAATTTTAAATGGATGATAACTTCATGAACTCTTCTAAGTCCTGAAATAATATGTCTAAAGTCCTCCCCTGCATGAAAGGTGAAGCCAAGACTTTGGTGTATTCTTCCCATAGGTTTATTAATTGGCTCTGATTTACTGTCTCTGGCATTTTCATATACCTCTGCAAACACCCAAGTTGGGACTTCATTTTCAAGGCTTGCTACATCAATACCCAGAATATATTTATCAATTGGAAATTTTGTTTCTTTATTTCTCATTTCAAGCAAAATATTAAGTTGCTTTTTATATTTTTGGTACAGGTCTGCAAACTGAAGATAATCTTCTATCCCTTGCCATTTTGCTCCTTTTTTTACATAGGAATATTCTTGCTCTTCTTTTAAAAAATGAAATACAAGCCCCACCTTGGGAAATTTTTTTAAAGGAGAATACTCTTCTTCTTTTCCATTATATATGTACTTACAGTAATATTTATGTAGAATATCAAGATAAGCACGTAAAAAATCATTCACTTCTTTCCTAAACCTATTCTCTTTATCACCTATTGATACTCTAAGTTCCAGTTTTCTTAAATTAGAATCTTGTAGCTGCTCTCTAATTGCACGTTCCCATTTCTTTTTATCCTTTATGACAGTTACCTGCTTAGAAAATGTGGAGTTTTTCCCATAAAACTCTGACTGAAAAAAGTTAAGCCCATGAATTGTTTTTTGTTGAACTACTAATTGATAAAAGTGATTTTTTATCCTTAAATAATTCAAAAAAAGTTTTTTTATCACTTCGGCTTCTTTTTCATACTCTTTTGATTGTTCATTTTCTACAAAATTTACCATTTCGTACAAAAATAGATTTTCATCAGTAATATCCTCAATTTCTTTACTATTTTTCCAAACAAACATATCTCTTAAATCAATAATTTCTTTGGGATAACATCCCCTAAGTAAGTCAATTTTTTCAATAAAATGCTTTCCCATAGTTTTAACAGGATTATTATTTCCACAAAAGTATAAAATTTGCTCCTTTAAGTCTTTCTTAAATGTTTTAATAAAATAGTCTGTAAGTTCAGCTATCTTTATACAATTTTTCTTTTTTTCTTTCTTATTTAAATGATTTTCTTCTTTCTCCTTTAGGTACAAGCGCAATTTAATCACAAGAAACATACGCAGAATATTTGCCAGCATAAGAAGAAAAATATTCTCTTTACTATTAATAATCTCAAATCCTGTACCTTTTCCTGCCTGTTTACTCAGACGTACAATGTCAGTTTCTGTCAAAGGTTTCATATATTCATCCCAATTGCTTAGAAAAGAAACTGCAACACCACCATGTAGGTGATTTTCTGCCACCCCTTTTTCAAGAATCCTATCTAGCAGAGCATCTGATACAGCTATGTTTCCATAATATCCTGCCAACTCTTGAATATCCTTACTATTCTTCACCAAGTAAATCATTGTAAGAATATCTGTTGGCATAAGCCTGTTCATACTATGAAACAGATAAATTTTATTACTCTTTGAGAAACCTCCCAGAAACGTAGCATCACTTTCATTTTCCCAATACTTGTATACAATCTCTCCATCACGCTGTGAAATAAAAGATGTTGAAAAGCACTTCAAATGCTCCCAAATCATTTTGAAGATATCCTGGTCTTTTATATTCTTCTTGTCATTCTCGCTTGGATAAAGATACCATTTATCTAAGAGCAAATGAGCTTCATCATAAGAAGAGAGATAATATTTATTTTTTAAATATTTAATCAGTTTCTCTCGTATCACCTTCCTATCTTGGAGATTTGCATTACTTTTACGGTAATATTCTTCAAAATCATCTTTAAACAAAAAGTCTAGATTAACTAAAGGATAGGCAAATACAGCCAAAGTAAGGTTAATATCATCATTTAACATACTTTTCTCCTCATGCTGGAAATAATTCTTCCAATTTTGACAACACTTCTTCACCCACCTCATTTGCAAGTAAATCATTAAAGGTTTTAATTTGATTTCCTATACCATCTATTGAACTATCATAAATAATATTCTTGAACTCAGCAATTTCCTTACTTAACAAATAGATATTTTTATTATCATCAAAAATATAGCTTGCATACATATGAATAAATGCATAAAAAATATCCATAAATTCTTTTACCTCTTCTTCGTATTCATGCTCAAAAAGATTTATTAACTTTACATTCTGAACTTCTTTGAGCATCTCAAAAGCTGCTTCTCTTCCATACCGCGCCTTAGAATAAGCAAGTTTACTTATTTCATCCAACAATTCAATAAATGTTCTAAATTGTATTTTATAATTCTCCTCCTTACCAAGTAAACCAGATATGTATCTTTCTAATTTTTTAGCAAGAGTCTCACTTGAACCCATTTTAGAGTTCTTAAATTTATCCCATTTTGTCTTAAAACAAGAAATATCTACCCTATCTAATTCATCACATTGTATTCTTCCTAGACAATCAATCAATATATTTTTTATATATTTCTTTACATTACTTGAAAATTCATCCTCCCATAAATGGTATTTATCCACAGCATTTATAATTAAAATCCTTTCTTTCATAAAAGGTCTTTTCACTAATAATTTCTCATACTCACTTCTCTTCTCAGCCAAAGATATTAAATTTTTATCATTAAATATCTTGTTTTCCAAATTTTCAGCTAAAGTATTTAAAAAAACTGTCTTATATTCTTCCTTATAATTTTCATTCCCTTTATCGGTAGAAAAGACATTACCATTAAATTTCATCTTATCAAGCAATTCATTCAATAATATTTTCAGTAACTGTGAAAGTTCTTTCCCACCTTTTAAAATTCCTAGCAACTCTCTGAACTTGCCTTCAAACTCTAAAATCAAATATGTCAAAATATTCTTTATCTCTGCTTGCCAGTTACTTTCTTGCTCTACATATTTTAACCAACTTATTGATTTAACCATATCATATAGAATAAGACACTTCTTATAAATCCATTCCAAATCAGTTGTATTTACAGCAATTTTCTCAAAAATATAGTTATTACCATTTTTATAGAGAAAATGAAATAAAGTAAGAGCATACCCGAAATCCATGTCAGATAAAAATCCTAAAATAATATTACTCATTATCTTAGATTCTTTATTTTCCAAATCTTTAATAAGTACAATACCACCTTTTTCACTACCTTTAACAATATTTTCCGAAATTGCCATGCTCTCTGATATTGCTGGAATATTAATCAAATTAATTATATTATCTCGCTTTAATTCTAAATATGTTTTATCATTTAATACTTCATTTTTTTCTAACACTCTTATAGAAAAGTCTAAAAGTACAAAAAATCCAAATATCTTTACCGCTTGATTAAAGAGAATATCCTGTAAATTTATTACTTTTTTTTCATCTTTTATTTTACTCTTTGTTTTACTACTATCTAGATTATTTTTCGAAAACTCTTTTGCTATAAAACTCCTAAAATTCTCACATTCAATCCTTGTATCTTCAAAATCAACTCCAAATTTTATAATATTTTCAAAAATTTGCTTTCTATACTGATTAAATAACGAATTGGAACCCACAATTGTTTCAAGCAAAATTTTTGTTTGTGTAAATTTCTTATCTTCCTCTCCATTTTGCATAATATTATATGTTTCAAGCAATACATTATAAACAGCATTCAAACCACGAGCAGTATGGTCAAATATATGGAACATCTGAGGGAGATTCTTTCTTTCATACTCTCCATCTTTTCCCTTTTCAAAATACTGAAAAATGGGATACTTCTCATATCTTTTAATAAAACAAGCATTTAA
>JBQNBK010000140.1:0-4204 GCA_052169975.1 Treponema sp. | reverse complement strand
GGGATAGGGTTATAGGGAAAGGGAGGGCTACCGCCAGCGTAAGCTACTAGGCGAAACTACTCTGACTTGAAAAGCCCGATAGGGAATAGTTGTCCCTACCTTTCCCTATAAGAACGCCTTCATAAATGCAATTTATAAAATGTAACATTTTTGCCCTATGCAATAGACCCAAAAAAGCCCCACAAGTTTTTTGATCAAAAACAATGCAGTTTCTGCATCGATTATATGCGACTTTGCATGCCATTAACGGCCGTTCTCGCATACCGAAAACGGTCGTTAACGATATACTAAAACGTACGTTCTTGCTATGCGAGAACGACAGACAACGAGACCATAGTCTAGCTAGAGTTTGAATCACTTCTAGTTAGACTTTTTTGCAACTCTAGCTAGAGTATTTTTCAATTCTAGCTAGAGTTTTCAAATAACTAAAACAAATAAAGATTTACCAAGACATAAAAGTAGCACAATTACAATTTTAATAGAACTTTTAGATGGTACAATTAAATTAATATTCTCTCAATAAAAAATTAAACTTTATCGAATTAGAGAAAAAATCATTAAAGAAGATATCACTTTGAGTGAAAGCAGGCATTTCTATATAGCTTTGACAAAGTCAAGCTATACTATTGCAAAAAATGGGTTTTTGTGTAAAAATATCTTGATTAAAAAAGACTTTATTAAGGCAGTTGAAAGATGTTCGTGTCTTGATTTTAAGAGGTTTTGAGTATGCATAAGATTTTGGAAAAAAGGCAGTATTCACCACAAGTTTTTTATTTTAAGGTGGAAGCTCCTTTTATTGCAAAGAGCCGTAAGGCTGGGCAGTTTGTAATTATACAGTTGGATGCGGATTTAGGGGAACGTGTTCCGCTTACAATTGCAGATGCCAACGAGGATGAGGGCTGGATTGCTTTGGTGGTTCAAGTAGTTGGGGCTACTACTATGAGACTATGCCAAAAGCAAGTTGGAGATGAAATTGCTGTGGTTTTAGGACCTTTAGGGCAACCTTCAATAGTCAACAAGGTTAATCATGTGGTGTGTGTTTGTGGAGGTATAGGTGTGGCTCCTATGTTCCCAATAGCACAGGCTTTCAAAAAAATAGGGAGCCGCCTAACAGTTATTATTGGGGCTAGAAACAAAGATCTAATTGTCTTTGAAGAAGAAATGAAAGGCATAGCTGATGAACTTATAATAACTACTGATGATGGCTCTTATGGAAGGAAAGCATTGGTTACCGCTCCTCTTAAAGAACTTTGTGAACAAGAAGTGCCTCCTGATGAAGTTTTTGCTATAGGACCTCCTATTATGATGAAGTTTTGTGCAGAAACTACAAGACCTTTCAAAGTGCCAACTACAGTTTCTTTGAACACTATAATGGTGGACGGGACAGGTATGTGCGGGTGTTGCCGTATAACTGTAGGTGATGAAGTTAAATTTGTATGTGTTGATGGACCTGATTTTGACGCTCATAAGGTAGATTTTGATAACATGATGGTGAGAATGAAATCGTTTAAAGAGCGAGAAGCTGAGCATTATCATAAATGCAAGTCTGGCTTTTTTAACTAGGAGGTTATTATGGCAGAACACATACATAAAGATTATGAAACTTTGGCAGAAGAAGCCCGTACTATTTGGAATGAATTAAAAGGTAAGCCTTTAACTCCTAAAGAACGCACAAAAATTACTATGCAAGATATGCCAACCTTAGACCCCAAAAAGAGGGCGGCTCTTATGGATG
Source organism: Treponema sp. (assembly GCA_052169975.1). Lineage (GTDB taxonomy): Bacteria > Spirochaetota > Spirochaetia > Treponematales > Treponemataceae > Treponema_B. The sequence continues at coordinate 2,469 of JBQNBK010000140.1, read as the reverse complement.
AGGTGGCAATAGGATATACAGAAGAACAGGCAAGAGTTGAGGCAGAAAGATGTCTTAATTGTAAGAATCAACCTTGTGTAAAAGGTTGCCCTGTAGGAATTCATATTCCTGAGTTTATTGCAGCAATTCAAAAGGGTGAGTTTAAAGAAGCTGTAGATATAATTAAAATAACAAACTTGCTTCCTGCTATTTGTGGGCGTGTGTGCCCACAAGAAAAACAATGCCAGTCGTTGTGCACTGTAGGAAAGATGTTTAAATCGCCTGAAAAATCTGTTGCAATAGGAAGACTTGAACGCTTTGTTGCAGATTGGGAAAGGAACAATAATAAGATTACCATTCCTTCTGTTGCAGAACCTACAGGTAAGAAAGTAGCTGTTATTGGTTCTGGCCCTGCAGGTTTGACTGTAGCTGCAGACACTAGAAGAGCAGGACACGAAGTTACAGTGTTTGAAGCCTTACAAAAGACTGGTGGAGTAATGGTTTATGGTATTCCAGAGTTCCGTCTTCCAAAAGAAATAGTTGCAAAAGAGGTGGAAAACTTAAAGAAGATGGGTGTTAAGTTTGAAACAAACTTTTTAGTTGGACGTACAGCAGACTTAGATTCATTAATGAATGAATATGGGTATGATGCTGCGTTTATTGGGACGGGGGCAGGTCTTCCTAAGTTTATGGGAATTGAAGGGGAGAACCTCATGGGTGTGTTTAGTGCTAATGAGTATCTTACACGTGCTAACTTAATGAAAGCTTATGATGAAGATGAGGCAGATACACCTTTATATAGAGCTGAAAGTGTTGCAGTTATTGGTGGTGGAAACGTTGCAATGGATGCAGCACGTATGGGCTATAGATTAAAGGCTAAAAAAGTATATTGTATTTATAGAAGAACAAGAGCAGAAATGCCTGCACGTATTGAAGAAGTGGCTCATGCTGAAGAAGAAGGTGTTGAGTTTTGTTTTCTTCAAAATCCTACTCGCATCATAGGAAACGAAGAAGGTAGGGTGTGTGCAATAGAAGTGTTGGATTATGAATTAGGCGAACCTGATGAATCAGGAAGAAGACGCCCAGTAGCAAAAGAAGGTACAGAACATCAAATTAAGGTTGATGCTGTTATTGTAGCATTAGGTAACGATTCTAACCCTCTTATGGCACAGACTACACAAGGCTTGGAAGTAACAAAGAAAGGAAACATAGTTGTAAACGAGACACAAGGCACTTCTTTAAAAGGAGTGTGGGCTGGTGGCGACATTGTGTTGGGTGCAGCAACTGTTATTCTTGCAATGGGTGAAGGTCGAAAGGCTGCCAAAGCTATTAATGAATACCTTGCTACACAAACTTAAAAATTGGGGACTTCTTATAAAACTATATGCAGCTCCCTAATAGGGGCTGTTTTTTTATATTTTTGAATGTGCAATAATCAAGTCTCTTACTCTTCTTTTTTAGTCTATTATTTTTTTGTTTCTTGTTTATAATTATATTTGTTATTGAAGGAGAATATATATGAAGATTTTTGATACACATGCTCACTTGGGGCTTATAAATGATGATCCTGTTGAGTTATTAAGAGTTTTGCAACAGGCTGAAGTTAAGGGTGTTAATAAAATAGTTAGTATTTGCAATAGTCTTCATGATTTTTCTGATGTGTATGAAAAACTAAAGAATGAACCTTCTGTTCTTCATGCTATTGGAGTCTCTCCATCTCAAGTTACCGCTTGTCCTCAAGACTGGAAAAAGACTATAGCAAAAAAAATTACAGAGTGTTCTGTTGTTGCAATTGGCGAAACTGGTCTTGATTATTGTAAGCGTTATGGAGATAAACGTAGCCAAATTGAGCTTTTTATTTCACATCTTGATATTGCAAGACAATATGACTTACCTGTAATTATTCATAATAGAGAAGCTGGGCGTGACATTTTGAATATCTTAAAAGATAGAATTCCTAAAAAAGGAGCTGTTTTTCATTGTTATTCTGAAGATGTGGAATTTGCAAAACAGGCTCTTTCTTTACCTGTTTATTTTTCTTTTGCAGGAAATGTTACATATAAAAATGCTACTAATTTACATGCTACTTTGAAGTATTTACCATTAGAACGTGTGTTAGTGGAATCCGAAAGTCCTTTTTTGCCACCTAGTCAATTTACTAAGCAAAGAAACATGCCTGCTAATATAGTTGCAACAGTTACTTTTATGGCTCGTCTTGTTGGCAAAGATGTAGAAGAGTTGGCAGATACATTGTATCAAAATAGTTGTAAGTTTTTTAATGTTGAAGGCTAGTAGTGTGGCTTTTATCGTGTACCATTTTTGACAAATTTGGTACATGTCTTTGGTATATAGCTTAAACGTGTACCAAAAATTGAAAATTTGGTACACGTACTTACTTCATGTACCAAAAATGGCTATAATTGGTACATGTTAGAATTACAAAAGTTACCAGTTGAGCCTGCAAAAATTGAAACAATTAATGTTCTTAAA
>JBQNBK010000139.1:0-4343 GCA_052169975.1 Treponema sp. | reverse complement strand
TTTTTTTCATTGTTGCTATATTTCTTCTAGTAGCCTATAAAAATCTAAACATCAATAATCTATTAATTAAAAGAAGTTTTCTAGGAATGTACTATGGTTTTCTTGAGATAAGTGATATTCATTAAAGAAGATTTTCCCTGCCATTACACTTATCAACACACAAAAAATAGCTATGTCAATTAAGATAATCTAGTTGGCATCTTAATAGAATATAAGGATAATATAAAGAAAGAAAATAAATAATAGACGTTTTGTTAAGGAGCCTGATGCAGAATACTTTTTAGAAACAAAAATTAAAGCAAAAATATAAGCAAAAAGGATGATGGCAAGAGGCAATATAAGAAGTCCAAATATTATGTAAAGCATAACCAATACTCATAAGTGCCCTTAGGTATACTACAATTATGTAAGCATTGATTAAAGATCAGTATAGTAATTTTGCTAGCAATATGCCTAGTAGTTTACTACTTGCATCATCTCTAGTTTTAATTAGTGCTTATTTAGTTTTTGCAATTCTATTTATAATATAGAAAGCACTACTGTTACATTTCCACTTCCAAGTAGTGCTTTTAAGTCTTTTTTTGAAATATCACCTAACTTGCCAAGTGGTGTAAAGTTCCATGAATTTTTATCATAGTATATAACAAATTGCTTTCCTTGATACAAGATTATGTCGCCTGAATCAGTGTTGGTGGGTGTGTCATTTCGTGGAAGAGTTATTGGCAATTCGCCAACTTTTTCAAAATTGCTATAGTCGTGCATGTCAATTGTAACATCACCTTTTTCTAAAAGTTTTAGAAGAGCTTTAACTGATGAGTTTTCGTAAAGTGTAGCGGTTAAAACCTTTCCTTTTATTGTAAGCTTCATTTTCATAGCTTGCTCCTTTTGCAATTTTGCACTTTGTTTAGCTTCTTCAGAGCATGCAATAACAATGCTTAAAAGCATAGCTAGAATCAATATTATTTTGTTTGCTTTGAACATATCTTTTTCCACATCACATTAGGGGCTTTCGCCCCCAAATGTATTATAAGCTTTTCTTTAATATTTGCAAAACTTTGTCTTTTGTTAATTCAGTGTTGCTATCTTTAAAAGTGGAAACTTTATAAGCAATGCTTTCAATCATTTCTTCAGTGATATTAAGTTCTTTTAAATGCAACACAAGCTTCATTTCTTGCATCCATCTTTTCATTTTTTCAAGACCTTCTTCTGCAATCTCAGTCTTTGACTTATAAATTGTTTCTACTCCCCAAACATTGATAGCATAATGCACAAACTTTTCTTTTAAACAAGGCATATGGCTGTAGTATGCAAGAGCAAGTGCAGGAAGTGCTGTTCCATGCTTAGCATTTGTGTATTCTTCAACTGCTTGCCCTATCTTATGCAACATTGAGTTAGTAGGTTTTCCTTTTTTAATAAACATGGTTAATGCCGAAGTTGCAATCCACATAATATTACTTCTTGCTTCATAATTGTTTGGCTCTTTAATGGCAATTTTGCTACTATGAATGAGAGATTTTAATAATCCTTCTATTATATAGTCTGAAGTGTTCTCATTATTCTCAGAAAAATATTGCTTTAATATATGAGTCATTATGTAAAAAATGCTTGTAGTCATTTGTTCTTCTGGCACTGTGAATGTAAGCTCTGGATTGAATATTGAAAATTCTGGAAAGATATCATTAAAGAGTTCTCCTACATTTATGTTGAAACGACCTCCATCCAGTTTAGACCCTGTTCCTATCATAGTGGGTATTGTTCCAAAAGGAATAATCTTGACGTCTACTTTTTCCATTGTTGTAAGAGATTTTTCAAATTGCTCTTCGGTGTAATGAGTAAAAGCAGCAATTGCCTTTGCATAATCACACACAGACTCATCACCTAAAGCAAGAATAAAATCTATGTTGTTTTCTCTTGCAAGCTTCATTCCATCTTGTAGATTTTCGAATGTAGGTGTTGGCATTAAGTTATTTAATTCAATAACATTTTTATTATTTTCTTTTAATGCTCTAATAATGTCATCATAAACATAAATTTTCTTAATGGAATCACCTACATAAGTAAACAAAACATTCTTTCCATAATTTTTTAACTCGGCTTTTAAGCCTTCAAATGCATCTTTGCCAAAATATAATTTGGTTGGATTGTAATAAACAAAATTCCCTAACATTGCATTTGCCCTCCATAAGATTAAAACAAGAGTATATCTAAAATGGATACTATGGAGAAATTATTAGTGTTTAAGATTTTTTTTACTTTTAGAAAGTGTGTGATATTCAGATGATGTTGTATGGGCTTACTTTATTTTTGGTATTTATTTTTAAGGAAATACTGATTAATTTTTAACAAAACCTTTTTTTAATAGGGTAGGTTAATTAATCAGTATTTACCTATTAAGATCTAAAATTTATTTAAGCTTGCTTTTTGTTTAATGCTTTCATAACAGCATAGAAGATAGCACCAATTACTAAGCCACCAAGACCAAAGATAATCTTAGAAGCATTAGAGTTCCACAATAAATACAAACTTACAATAACTGCAAGAATAGGAACTACATAACCAAAAGGAATTCTAAAAGAACCTTTCATTCCTCTTCTTCTAAACACTATAATTGCAAGACATGTTGGAATGTATTGAGCAAAGCGAGAAACAACAGAGATTGCAGCAAGGGTTGAAAAGCTACCTGTTAGGCAGATTAAGCAAGTTAAAACACCTGAAACAATAACTGCCACATAAGGCACATCTTTCTTGTTTCTCTTTTTCATAACGCTAGGTAAAAATCCATCATCAGCTAAAGCAACTGATTGGCGAGGCACAAAGAAAGAAGAAGCAATATTGATACCTCCAATAGAAACTAAAGAGCCAGCAGTGATCATAGCTTTTGCAACAGGTCCTAAGAACTTTGCTGCAGCATCTGCAATAGGTGCTTCGCTTGTTGGAAGTTCACTACCCAAAATACCAATAGATGCAATTTGAATTAATAGATAAAAAGCAGAAACTCCTGTAATAACTAAAATAATTGCAAGAGGAATATTCTTTTCTGGGTTTTCCATGTCTTCAGCAGCTACTGCTATAGATTCAAAACCAGTGAAAGCATAAAAAGCTAGCAAGGCTCCAGCTCCAAAGGTTGTTATAGTGAGATGTTTAACTGATGTCATAGGCTGAAAATTAGAACCTTGCAAGAAGAAGATACCCAATAAAACAAAGAAAACTAATGGTAAAAGCTTTCCTATTGTTACAACGTTGTTGACAATCTTAGAAATGCGTACACCCATGATATTCATTACAGAAAGAATAACTATAATGATAACTGCAATTATACTCCTGATTAAAGGTGTTCCAGCGGGAGCCCATACTCCTGCCAAAGCTGTAGGAAATCCTACTGCCATTGCAGCCCAAGCAATAACCATGATTGCCCATTTCATAAAACCAACTTCAAAGCCTACAAACTCTCCAAATGCTTCACGTGCATAAACATAAGGTCCACCGTTTTTCTTAAAAAGACCACCTGCTTCTGCAAAACACAATGCAATTAAGATTACCAAAAAAGCATCGAATAAAAGCACTCCGATACTCCACACTCCTGCATGTTTTGCAACATTTCCAGGTAGTAGGAAAATCCCTGTTCCAATAATAGCGTTGATTCCTAACAAACAAATACTTAATAAGCCAAATTTGTTTTTATCATGCATACGCTAAACCTCCTTAAAATTATTTACTAGAATGTTTAACTAATTCTTCAAATAGCTTTCTTGAAGCTTCGTGTTCACGGCTAAGCATTTCAGGATGAAACTGAACGCCAACCATAAAACTATCTTTTGTGTATTCAATTGCTTCAACAATTCCGTCTGGTGCTTTAGCTGTTACCTTAAAGTCTTTTGCAATATCTTTTAGTGCCATGTGGTGATATGAGTTCACTTTGTCTTCTCTACCAAAAAGCTCTCTCATGCGTGAACTATCTTCGGTTAATATTGAGTGTGTTCTGCAAGTGGGTCTTGCTTTTTGATTATGCTGAATCAATATGTCTCGTTTAATCAATGAAATGTCTTGATATAAGCTACCTCCAAAGCAAACATTCATAATTTGCATACCTCTACAAATTCCTAAAACAGGCTTTTTAATCTTTAGAGCTTGCTTTAACAATGCTAATTCAAAGATGTCTCTTTTTGGTAAGATTTCACCTAGACAACTCAATGGTTCTTCATTGAAATACACAGGGTCAACATCATATCCCCCCATAATAATCACGCCATCCACAGCATCTAGTTGTGCTTTGATACTCTCTTCGTCTTCAATAGCTGGCATCATTAAAGGAATGCCACCTGCATTTAACACTGAATTAACAT
>JBQNBK010000138.1:0-4405 GCA_052169975.1 Treponema sp. | reverse complement strand
GTACCCATTGTATCAATTTGATGCCTAAACATATTTCCACCGGCATCTCTTTTTTTTCCTATTAAAACTTTAGCAAGTCTTATATATGGAGCCAAATGCACCGAATCTAAAGCATCATCATTTTGTAACATATTACTACCTCCTTAATTTTAATTTGTTTATTAACATAATATTTTATATTATATCTCCATTTCTTGCAATATCACATAAAAGGATTGCCATATACAAATTTGTAATCTTTTTTTGCTAAACTCTAGCTAGAGTTTAAAAATAGCCTAGCTAGACTTTGCACAAACTCTAGCTAGAAGTGCTTTAAACTCTAGCTAGACTATGGTCGCGTTTCTTGTCGTTTTCGCCTATCGTTAACGACCGTTTTTGCTATGCGAGAACGGTCGTTAACGGCATGCAAAGTCGTATATAATTGATATAGAAAATTACACTATTTTCAGATGCATAAAATACGCTTTTTGCATGGCAAAATTATAATAGCTTACATTAGTAAAATAGACTTAAAATAGATAAAATTAAGCAATGCTTTTTTAACATTCAAAACATAGTTAAATGTAAAATCTTACTCACCATATAACTCATTTTATTTTTACTATATAATCAAAAACATTATGGAAAAAGGAATTACAATTATTCGTTCAAACATAGTGGGCTACTGTATGGGTGTTAAAAGAGCTGTAGAATCTGCCATAAAAGCTGTAAAAGATTATCCTTATTCTCACATTTATACCTTTGGACAATTAATTCACAACCCCAGTACATTAAAAATGCTAGAAGAACTCAATGTTAAATCAATTAACGAAACAGACCTAATAGGTGATGAAATAAAAAAAGGAGATGTTGTAATCATACGTGCACATGGTGTTCCTCCAAAGATTATTTCTATTCTTCAAGAAAAAGAAGTAATTATAATCGACTCAACTTGTCCTAGAGTTATTGCAAACAGACGTTTAGCAGAAAAACATGCAGAAAATAACTTAATAATACTAGCAGGAGACAAAAATCATCCAGAATTAATTAGCATACAAGGATATATCTTAAATAAAAAAAATAGTAGGTGCATAATAATTCAAAATGCAGAAGAAGCTTATAATTTAGAGATTCCAACAATAAATAGTAATAGTTTTTTAATCGCTCAAACCACAATAAAAGAAACAGAATTTATTTTAATCTCTAATATCTTAAAAAATAAGATTAAAAATTTAGAGATTTTTAACACAATTTGCTCCGCAACAGAAGAAAGACAAAACGCATTAAAAGAACTCATTAACAAAGTTGAAGCTATTCTAATTATCGGTGGAAAAAACTCAGCAAATACGAAAAGATTATTTAACACAGCTTTGGAAAGTTCCACTCCTTCTTTTTTTGTAGAAAATGAATCTGATTTACCAAACGAAATATATTCGTTTAAGAAAATAGGAATTGCATCGGGAGCCTCTACTCCTGATGAGATGATTGATAAAATTGAAAAAACTTTACTTTGCAAGTAAGATATTAAAAATCATCTTTAAAAGTTTTATAACTATCCGATATTTTGCAAGATGGTACCTTTTTTTAATTCAAAGTTAATTTCTTATAAAAATTCAAGATATTTATTAATTTTTTTGGTTATTACACTAATGAGTTGCAAGACATTACCTGGTAATATTGTTAGTAAACCACGTTTAAATAGTCTTCAACTTACTGCTTTTCTTATGTATATGAACCCCAACGCAGATGAAAAAAGAGTGATGAAAATATCTTCTATATATATAGAAGAAAGCGAAGAAGAATCTATCAATTCTGACATAGCTTTTGCTCAAATGTGTTTAGAAACAGGTTTTCTTACATTTGGAGGGCTTGTTAAAAGTGAAATGAACAATTTTTGTGGTCTTGGTGCTATCGATACAAACAATAACGGTCTAACTTTTGAAAACGAACAATTAGGAATTAGAGCTCATATACAGCATCTAAAAGCTTATGCTTCAAAGCAACCTCTTAAAAATGAATGCGTTGACCCACGCTATAAATATGTTAATCCAAAAGGTAAAGCACCTTCAATTAAACATTTAGCAGGAAAATGGGCATCTGACCCTGAATATAGCAATAAAATACAAAGTATATTACATAGAATGTATTTATTTTCGTTATAAAAAATTGATTTTATTTAACAATTTATTTTTTTCTAATTGATAAAAGTATAAAATGAATTGTATAATGGCTAGGCTATGAGCCAATTCAATTACGAACCATTTTGGAAAGATACTCTAAAACGCTTAAAAAATGAAACAGAAGGTTTTGAACTTGCATATTTAGATTCTCTTGAATATAGAGATTCTAAAGAAAACTGTCTCATCTTAGTTACGCCTTCTTTTTTTCATAGAGAACAAATACTACAAAAATACCTAAATCAAATTGAAAAATCTTTATTTTCTCTTTCTAATACTCATATTACATTACAAATTGATGTAGATCCAAATATGGATAAAGACGAAAATAATAATGTAGAACATGAAGTAGATCAAAATGAAGAAATTCAAGAAGTAAAAAATGAAAATCAAAATAATGATTTAAATGAAAAGTATACATTTGAAAATTTTATAATAGGTCCTAGCAATAACTATGCTGCAAATGCTGCAATTGCAGTTGCAAACAATCCAGGTAAAACACCTTATAATCCCCTTCTTATATATGGTGGAGTAGGATTAGGAAAAACACATCTTTTACAAGCCATTGGAAATAGAGTTCATAAACAAACAAAACTAAAAATCCTTTATGTTAGTGCAGAAACATTTATGACAGATTTCATTCAATCTGTTAATAACAATTCAAATAAACTTATAGCTATGGAATCTTTTAAGAAAAAGTATAGAAACATAGACGTATTATTAATGGATGATATTCAATATTTACAAAAAGGTGAACAAGTAAAAGAAGAAATATTTCATACTTTTAATCACTTATATCAAAACAAAAAACAAATAGTATTTACTTCTGATGAACACCCTTCAGAACTAAAAGGTTTTCCTGAAAGATTAAAGTCAAGATTTAAATGTGGATTAATTACTGATATAAATGTTCCTGAATATGAAACTCGTTATGCAATCTTAATGAAAAAAAATGAATTTTCTAATATAAAACTGGAAAATGACATCATCGATCTCATTGCAAAAAACATTTCTTCTAATGTGCGAGAGTTGGAAGCAACATTCTATAAAGCAATTTCTTATATAGAGTTTATACATAACAAACTTGACCTAGAAAATGCAAAAAAATTATTAATAGATGATTTTAATTCAAAGAAGCAACTTAACATAACAGTAGAATTAATTCAAAGTGTTGTGGCCGAATATTTTAATGTATCTATAGACGATATAAAGAGTAAAAAGAAGACAAAAAAAATCGTTTGTGCACGTCAATATGCAATGTTTTTAGCAAGAGAAATGACAGAATATTCAACTACAGAACTTGGTGCTGATTTTGGTAGCAAAGATCACACAACTATAATCTATGCTCATCAAAAAATATCTGATCAAATGCTATCTGAACCTTCTATACAAGCATCAATTGAAACATTGAAAAAAATAATAAAAGAAAAGAGTTCTAAATAAGTTGTTAATAAAGTTGTATGTTACTGTTAAATAAATTGTTAATAAATATGGAAATTTATTCTATTTTTGATTATTCTGTGAAATTGTGGAATGCAATCCTAGATACTCTTCTTAATTATCCACAAGATAAATTAAGAAAAGACAACGATTTATATTGTTTTTCAGAAATTCACAACCCCTATAACTACTACTACTAAATTTATATAATTAATAATGATTATATTGTGAAAGGAGTAATTAAATGAAAATAACATTTGATAGAGATCTATTAATTAAAGAATTAAGTATAGCTCAAGAAGTAATTGCTACAAAAACAGCATTAACTATTCTTTCTAATATTTTATTAATAGCAAAAGAAGGAAAGCTAACTATGAAAGCAACTGATGTTAAAGTTGCTTTTGAAACTACTATTCCTGTAAATGTGGTTGAAGAAGGTTCAACAACAGTATTTTGTGATAAATTAGTAAGTATTATTTCATCCCTTCCGCAAGGAGAGATTGAAATGGAGCAGAATGAACAAAAGATGATAGTTAAGTCATCATTAAAAAAAGCTAGGTTTCAATTAAAAACAATTCCAGATAATGATTTTCCAGTATTTTTAGATACTGATGGAGTTAAATTCTTTGAAATTCCTAATAAAGATTTTAAAGAAAGTATACGAAACACTATCTTTGCTACATCAGACGATGAAACAAGATATTTTTTAAATGGTATTTATATTGAATATAAAGAGGGAAAGTTAAATTTTGTTGCAACTGATGGAAGAAGACTAGCAATTGTAAAGAAAGATTTAGAAAATACTGGTA
>JBQNBK010000137.1:0-4413 GCA_052169975.1 Treponema sp. | reverse complement strand
TTTAAGGAAGCCTTTTGCTTAAAACAAAGCAATGTTAAGGAGCGTTATTACCAGGTGTAAATTCTAAAGCTTTAACTTCAGAACGTACTCCATTGTCTTTATCAAACACACAATATAGTATTACACATCCTTCTTTTACATCTCCTGATGGTGCATCAAAAGCAGAATGATCTAGAGTGTTAGTTCCTGAAAAGATTTTTACCTTTTTTTCACCAGAGACTTCTTCATCTGAAATCTTTTTATGCACAAAATCTGTTAAAGTGTATTTGCCTTTTCCAGCTCCAGTAGTATAAAACTCATAATTTTTCTTAATAACAAAGAGAACCACATAAGGATCTTCATTTGTTGTTGTTACTTTGACATCTGCTACTCCATTTGAATAAGTTTTTGTTGTTGTTAAGGTTAAACTATTTTGGCTTGGTGTATTTTTAGGAAGGACGTATTCTTTAGTGAAAATTTTGCTATCTGGCTTTTCAGATGTTTCTTTAATAAGATACCAATATGCAATACATGTGCTTCCTGGTCTAATATCTGCTATATTGATATATCCTGAAGAAACAATGTTTTCTACTTCTTGCTTTCCTTTTTTGTAATAACCAGCTTTTTTTGATATTTCCTGCCATGTTGAACCATTATATTGACTTTGTAGATATTTATTCCATGATACATCATGGTGAAAAATACCTAATGTAGGGTCTTGACCTAATTTTCTTGACTTTTCTAATGCTTCATCATACTTTTCTTTTGTCATTATCCCAAAAGCATATGTTGCTTCATCATTCTTTGGTGTAATTGTAAACTTTGCAGATATAGGTTTTGGGTTAGAAAAAGCACCGCTACTATCATCTAGAACTGTTGTGTTTGCCCCTCCATTATCTTGGTTTTCATCATCATCGTCTACCCCCCCCCCAGCACTGTTTACTCTTTGGCATGCCATAAAGATGAAAGCCACGCAGCTAAACATTATGAATAAAGATAAAAGTTTCTTTTTCATGTTGTTCTCCTTAAAATTAAATTATTTTAGAAAAGGTGCTTAAAGCCCCTCTCCTAATAGGTTGATGGTACCATAGTTTAATATATGTTGTCAAACTTTCTTAACAATGCTTGATATTTTGATAGATGTGAAATATTATATTGGAATTGAAAAACTCCATATCTAGCTAAAAAATAAAGAAGCTATCAGCTTGAAGAATTATCAGTGTTTCTTTAAACTTCAGCTAATTTATAAAATCTTTAACTATTTAGTCGCATTAGTGTTATTTAAGGTGTTTTTAAACATCTTGGGAGGATGTAAATGAATATTTATGAAAAGTATGTGCAAGATGATAAAATATTGCCACCACCTATTTCTGTGCTTGTTATGGGGTTATTAACCACATCACTTTTTTTTGTTACTGCAATTTTAGAAATGTCTATTACTAAAGTGCAAAGTTTTACAACTCTTATTTCTTCTCCTAGCATTATTTTTTCTTTTATATTAACAGTTGTTTTAGAACTTTTAGGGCATAACTTTTTTATTAGTAAGATTAGAAACTTCTTTAATGATCAAGAAGCGGCAATTCATGCAGCTTCTTTTTACACTATTTTTATTCAAATTATACCTATTGGAACAGGTCTTATTCTTCCTTTTATATATCTAGCCGAAAAGGGGCTTTTAAATGATACACTGCTTTCAATTTCAATCTTCTTTATTATTTTTGGCAATGTCTCTTTAGTGGCTCTTTTTATGTGTGTGTGTTTCATTAGTATGTTTGAAAAGTACGTGCTTTTTATTAAGTTTGAAGAAAGCCAGATGAAAATGTCATTGCTTGTTCGTAGCATCTTAGTGGTCTTTTTCTCCACTGTGGGTGTTGTTATGGTGAGTATGGGGCCTATTTTTGCACTTGCCCAAAGCATGGGGCTTTTGGAAGCATTAAAACTTTCAGCTCCTATTGGTGTAATAGCTGTAATTCTTGCAATTGTGGATGGTAGCTTAATGGCAGAACACCAAAGCAGGGCATTAAAACTTATGTATAAGAAAGTATATCTATTAAAACAAAAAGACTTTACAGACCATAATCTTTATGTTGAATATAGAAATGAATTTGGTCTTGCAATGACTAATCTTAAAGATTACACAGAGCAAGCTAGGATTTTGTTTGCGAATATAAAAGATAAGTCTCATTTTTCGGTTTCTATAATGGCAAATCTTCTAAAAGAAATGCAAAACTCAAAATATTGTGCTCAAGATATTCTTTCAAAAATAGATAGAATTGATAAGATGGTGATAGAGCAAGCATCTTTAGTGCAGAAAACTGAAAAGCTTTTGTCTTCTATGGTTGCCACTATTGAAGAATTAGGTCTTCATATTACAGGACAAAATGAGGGAGTTGCAATTTCATACAATGCTGTTAAGACAATGGTTGAAAGTGTTCAAGATATTACAAATGCTCTTGAAAGCAATTTTCAATCAATAGAAAGCTTAAGAAGTGAAACAGAAAAGGTAAAACAGTTTTCTCATAAAACTTCAAATAATGCTCAAGAAATACAGGCTGCATCTGATGGTTTAATTGAAGCTGGAAACATTATTCAGCACATTGCTTCGCAAACTAACCTTCTTGCAATGAATGCTGCAATTGAAGCAGCTCATGCGGGGGAGGCTGGTAAGGGTTTTGCTGTTGTTGCAGATGAAATAAGAAAGCTTTCAGAAGAATCTAGCGGGCAAGGAAAGCGTATTTCTAGTATGTTAAAAGATTTAACAGAAAGAATAAAAGAAATTGCGGATCAGGCATTTTCTTCTGAAGAAATTGTTAAAAATGTATTTGAAATTACTCAATCTGTTAAAGAAGAAGAGACTTCAATTTATTCTAGCATGAAAGAACAAAGCAATCAGGGTGAGAAAGTTTTAAGGTCTAATAAAGATGTTATGGAACGAACAGAAGCTATTAAAACATTGCTAGAAAGAAAATTGATGCAAGGTAGCAATGAGATTTCTAGTTCTATGAAAACACTTTCTAATCATGCAGAAGAGATTTCTACTAATATGGAAGAAATTCAACAAAGTGTTACACTAATTTCAAAAGCTGTTTCTGAAGCTGACACAACTGCAAACAAAAACAGCAAAGCATTTTTGGAGCTTAATAAAGAGCTAGATGAAATTATAACATAAATGAGTGGTTTTTGCCTATTTACCTTTATTCTTTGTAATGTTAAAATATTAAATATATGACACAATCTAATTATTCTGCTAGTAATATAACCGTATTAAAAGGTTTGGAAGCTGTTCGTAAAAGACCTGGTATGTATATTGGTTCTACAGGACCAAATGGACTTCATCATCTAGTTTATGAAGTTGTGGATAACTGTATTGATGAAGCAATGGCAGGCTTTTGTAATAAAATTGTAGTGGTGCTTGAAGCTGGAAATGTTGTTCGAGTTGAAGATAATGGGCGTGGTATTCCTGTTGATGTTCATGCTGAAGAAGGGGTTAGTGCTTTGGAATTGGTTATGACTCGTCTTCATGCTGGTGGAAAGTTTGATAAGGGTTCGTACAAGGTTTCTGGTGGCTTGCATGGTGTTGGTGTTTCTGTAGTTAATGCTCTTTCTAATTGGCTTGAAGCTAGGGTGTATCGTGATGGTGGTGAACATTATGCTAAGTTTGAAAAAGGTGAGATTGTAAGCCCTGTAAAGAAAATTGGCTCTTCTTCAAAGCGTGGAACAGTTGTGCGATGGGCTGCAGATCCTTCAATTTTTACAGAGACTACTACATATAATTTTGATGTTTTATCTTCTAGGCTTCGTGAATTAGCTTTTTTGAATAGCTCCATTTCTATTATTTTAAGAGATGAAAGGCTTACAACTCCAAAAGAGGTTACCTTTGCTTTTGAAGGTGGCATTTCTCATTTTGTTAACTATTTGAATGAATCAAAGCAAGTTTTGCCAAAAGAACCTATATATATTGAAGGAGAAAAGTCTGATGTGGTTTCAGAAATTGCCTTGCAATATAACGATGGTTATAACGAAAATATTTTAAGTTTTGTAAATGATATCAATACCCACGAAGGTGGTTCGCATTTAGATGGTTTTAAGCATGCCTTAACTCGTGTGATGAATGAGTTTTTAAAGAAAAGCCCAAAGCTACTTAAAAAGATTGAAAAAGAAGAAAAGCTTGCAGGTGAAGATGTGAGGGCAGGGCTTACTGCTATTATCTCTGTGAAAGTGCCAGAACCACAATTTGAAGGGCAGACAAAAACTAAGCTAGGTAATAGCGAAGTTAGAGGTATTGTGGATTCTATCTTTTCTGAAAAGCTAACTTTATACTTTGAACAAAATCCACAAACTATAGAAAAGATTTTGGAAAAATGTGTTGCAGAAGCAACTGCTAGAATTGCAGCAAGAAAAGCAAAAGAAGCAACAAGGCGAAAAAGTGGTATT
>JBQNBK010000136.1:0-4424 GCA_052169975.1 Treponema sp. | reverse complement strand
TTTATAAAAAATGCCGTATCATTCATTAATTATAATTTTTTTCTTTTAGTGAGGGGGAGGAGATTATGGGCAAGGCTAAATTTTACATTTTAATATTTTCCTTAATTGTTGCATCTTTTTCATGTGCAACTGTAGATAATAGCATAAAAGACAATCAAAATATAGAAAAAAAAGAGGAGATGAAAGAGGCTAAACCAATGGTTGAAGCAAAGGAAGTCAAAGAAGAGGCACCTATGCAAAGTTCAGAATCTCCTAGTGTTCAAGAAAAAGTGCCTAGTATGCAAAAAGAAATGAAAAAGGAAGCTATGGAACCTCCTAAAAAAGCTGAAACTATTGAAGAAAAGAATAAAGAAAAAAAAGAAGAAAAGAAGGAAGAAAAACATAAGACAAATAACATGGAGCCATCACCTAAAGATGAAAAAAAACACAATGAAGCTCCTAAGCCATTAGAAAAAGAAAGTATTAAAAAGCCTGTTAAAGAAACTAGTGAAAAGGCAATTGCAAATGAAAAAGCTTTGCAAGATTATAATGAATTGTTTCCACTAGATAAAAAAGTAGAAACAAAAAAAGAAGATGAAAAGAAAGAAGAGAAAAAATCAATTTTAACTTCTTTTGAAATATTAAAAGAACTTGACGAAGCTTCAAATCTTTTTCAAAAAGCTCCTATGGTTGCAAAGCAACATATAGAAAAAAAAGGAAAAGCTCCTAAAGTTGAAGCAGAGCCATTAAAGCAAAACGAAAAGATAGAGCCACCTATGCCTGAAATGGTAGCTAAAGATGAAGATGTTTCGTCAGATGAAGCTGAAGCTATTGAAGTTCCTGAAATTCCTATGGAAGACTTTAATGATGAACATGATATGTTGAGCTTTAATGATGACCAAAATATTTTTGATGATGAAATGGTTAATGATGAACAGGCAAATGAAAGTTTTGATGATTTTTTTACATTGTTTGATGATAATGATGAAAGAAAACTTGAAGAAAATAAAAGTGATAAGAACAATGAACATCAAGACAATAAGGGGCAACTTTCGAGTGTTGTTGACGAAGAAGATAAGCTTAATATTTCAAGATATACAAACATATTAAAAGGGCAAAATATTGATTTTTCATATCCGGGGGAAGGCTGGGTCTATCTTGGTGAAGAGACTTCTCAAAAAGGCTTAAATTACTTAAAACGTAAAATGGAAGACGGAAAGACATTTTTTACATTTACCGCAGAAAATGAGGGAAATTATGTTTTAAACTTTTCGTATTTTGATGTTTTTTCAGGAGACTTTATTGTTGATGCTGTTTCTGTAAAAGTGCTTCCAAATAATGATGGTGTGCAAAAAGATTCTTTAGTTGTGGAATATCAAGGAAAAAATGTTCCAAAACAAACAGAACAACAAGTTAAAAAAGCACCTAACGAAGTGAATATGGATGCTGACAAAGTTGGAATTAATACTGAAAACATGAATGCTAAAGAAACGAATGTTAAAGAAGAAGAGAAAAAAGCTTCACCTCCACCAACTCCTAGCAATAATGCAGTTGTGGAAAATAATAAGGAAATGCTAAAACCAGAAACTAGTTCTTCTAACAAGACAGGTAATCCTACTTATACAGAGCCTGAAGTGTTTACTAATGTTGCTAGCATAAATCCTAACAATGCAAAAGTGAAGGTTGATGATGCTTCTGCTAAAAAGATAATTGATGAAGTTTCTCAAGCAATTTCAAATGGAAATGCAAAAGAAGCTTTGGAAAAACTTGAAGACTTTTTTACAGTTGCTTCTACAAACATGGACGAAGCATATTTCTTGTGTGGAAAGGCTTATGAATTAAATACAGAGTTAAAAAACATAAAAATGGCTTTGGCTTCATATAAGTTTTTAACAAAGACTTTTCCAAATAGCCCTCTTTGGAATGATGCAGATGCACGTATTAGATATATAGAAAAGTTTTTTGTTAAAATTAAATAAGATTTTACTAAGTTAGATATTTTCTTTTGTGACCCAATTCTTCTTATAAGTGCAATTGTGTACGTAAAGTATACACTTGAAAAAGACTCTTCCTTTATATAGTATGTTAGCCAACTTACTCCTTTTATGCGTAAGGTATTAAATGAGGGTGAGAATAAGGCTAATAAGCTTAAAAAAATTAGGAGAGATGGTATGGTTATCGGAGTTCCAAAAGAAATTATGCATGGTGAGGATCGTGTTTCCTCTACCCCTGAAACTTGTGCTTCTTTAATTAAAGATGGTCATAGGGTATTATTGGAAAAAGGTGCTGGTGCTGGCTCTTATTTTTGTGATGATGAGTATAAAGCAGTTGGAGCAGAACTTGTAGATGATGTTAAGAAAATCTATGACGAAGCTGAGCTTATCTTGAAAGTGAAAGAGCCATTATACAATGATGCAAAAAAGTGTCATGAAATTGACATGATGCACAAAGGTCAATATCTCATCACATTTATTCACCCTGCTGCTCCTGTAAACCATCAAATGGTAAAAGACATGGCAAAAAAAGGTGTTATTTCTTTAACACTTGATGGTGTGCCTCGTATTTCAAGAGCTCAAAATATGGATGCCTTAACTTCTATGAGTACATGTGCAGGATATAAAGGAATCTTAATTGCTGCAAACCTTTTACCAAAGTTTATTCCACAGATTTTTTGTGCTGTAGGTATGATTAAGCCTATGAATGTTTTGGTTATTGGTACTGGTGTTGGTGGCTTACAAGCATTGGCCACTGCAAAAAGGCTTGGTGCCGTAGTTCATGCTGCTGACATTCGCCCTGCTGCAAGGGAGCAAGCACAGTCTTTAGGTGCAAAGATTGTAGACTTGGGAGTTCCTGAAAATGAAGCTATTGGTGAAGGTGGTTATGCTTTGCATTTAAAACCAGAGACATTAGCAAAAGAAAGAGAGCTTTTAGCTCCTCATATTAAAGACATGGACATAATCTTCCTTTCTGCTTTGGTTCCCGGCAAATTAGCACCTATTATTATAACAGAAGAAATGGTTAAGAGTATGAAGCCTGGTTCTGTAATTGTGGATATTTCCATTGACCAAGGTGGAAACTGTGAATTAACACCACCGGGTGATGTGGCTAAAAAACACGGAGTGCATATTGTAGGCATTAAGAATATTCCTGGTCTTCTTCCTTCAAGTTCAACATGGATGTTTAGCCAAAACATAACAAATCTTGCAAAATATCTTATTAAAAACGGCAAGATTGAATTAGATATGAATGACGACATTGTTAAAGGCATTTTGACCACATATAATGGCGAAATTGTTCATAAAGGTGCAAAAGAGGCAATGGGTCTATGAGTTTTGAATTAACTCTTGTAATTGTTTTTTTAGTTACAACAGTCTTGGGATATTTTTTAATCAAAAATGTACCAAGTCTTTTGCACACGCCTTTAATGTCAGGAATGAATGCACTTTCAGGAGTTACTGTGCTTGCCACTATGACAAGCACGGCTATTGCCGTAATGACAGGTAGTAAGATTGCAGGATTTTTGGGAATTGTATGTGCAATGTGCAATGTTGTTGCAGGTTTTGGGCTTACTAATAGAATGCTAAAAATGTTTAAGTCTGATAAAAAGACTAAAAAGGAGGAGTAGTGTGATAGGTTATTATTCAGTTGCATATTACATTATTTCTGCTATCTTGAGTCTTGGAGTGCTTTTAGGCATTAGCCTGATGAGCCGTGTTAAAACAGCTCGTCTTGGGAATGTCTTGAGTGCTCTTTGTATGCTTTTAGCAATTTTGGTTGTCTTTATTCGCTATGACATATTTTCTGTTAGCATTGTGTGGCTAGGCTTAGGTGTAGGTTTTGTTATTGGGGTGTTTTTGACTATTAAAGTTGATATGATCTCTATGCCCCAAACTGTAGCTCTTTTGAATGGTCTTGGCGGTGCTGCATCTTCAGTTGTAGGTCTTCTTACATTGCTTAGTGGAAGTGTTGAGCGTTTTGAGCTTGTTACTGCATCAATTGCTGTTGTTGTAGGTGCTGTGACCTTTTCGGGAAGCTTAGTTGCAGCTGGAAAGCTACACAGAGTGTTAAAGCAACAACCAGTAGTTTTGCCTTTGCACCAAATGTTGACAAGCTTGTGTTTACTCATATCTTTGGCTTTTATTGCATTTTTTGCCTTTGCTCCTTTTGAATATTTAACGAAATATTTAGTTATGGTTTCTATTGCAGGAACCCTAATAAGCCTTATTTTTGGAATTGTGTTTGCAATTCGTGTTGGTGGGGCAGACATGCCTATTACCATATCGCTTCTTAATTCCACATCTGGTGTTGCAGCAGCTATTGCAGGTATGGCAACAAGAGATATTTTGACAGTGTCTGTTGGGGGCATTGTTGGAGCTTCTGGTTTGCTTCTTACACAAATTATGTGCCGTGCAATGAATAGAAGTCTTTCAAATATTCTTTTTAGT
>JBQNBK010000135.1:0-4473 GCA_052169975.1 Treponema sp. | reverse complement strand
AATAGTGAAAAACAAAAATTATTAGCAAGTAATAGCCTATAGTCGAATAATTTACTTTTAAATAAAAAAGGGAATATGGCTTTTCACCTACATTCCCTTATTAAACAGCTATAAGAATTTATTTAATTAAATTCAAATATACTTTTAATTTCTGATTCATAAAATATTTTTGTTCCTTGCCATTCTTTTATACAAAGACGAGAAGGATATCCTTTTACATCTTTATAGATAGGCTCAAAACAATTACCAAATCTATCATATAAGGGAAAGTTTGCTCCTGCTGCTTTCCATTTAGCTTCACTAAAATCATGTTTTCTTCCATCTGTATCAACTACTATAACACGCAAACCTTTATCCTTATATTTATCAGCAATGTTATTACCATTTCCTACTTCACTCAAAGCACCACCACAATATTGACACCAACCTGCAATAGAGATTAAATATACAAAATCAGGTTTTTCACCTTCAAGAGGCTTTCTTTGAGCAGGACAATATGCACCAGATAATATCTTTCTCATCTCTAAAGAGCTCGCAAGTGGATTTGGACCACCATCATATTTAACTATAATATTATATATTCCTTCTTTTTTATCAGGACTTTTCACTTTTATCTCTAAAACGTTATAACCTTTGGAAAGAATAATGGGATTATTATACCAAGTTTCAGTATGTGTTTTTGGTTCTATATATTTTCTCTTTAATACAAAATAATTATCATCTCCATCAGGAGATCTTAAAAATACTAATGGTTTTATATATGTAGTCTTATTTACCACTTCAACAAAAAAGTCTTCACCACTAGCTGGTTTTTCAATCTTCAGTTTTAATGTAACATACGCTATCTTTGCTTCTTCTGCTTCATAAGGACCAGATATAGTATTATTAAAATTTGCTATAGGCATAAAGTTGCCTAGCTTAATATTTTCATCATATATAGCCATTTCTATAGCATCAACCTTTATTTCTTGAGGAATTGGATTTGTTGGGCTTAGTAATTTTCTAATTATTTTTACTTCTTTGTTCCAATCCTTATACTTACCTACTACAGCTGGAACACTAAGCTTTACTAAAGTTTCTCCTTCATTTAAAATATTTTTATCAACTATAACAATAAGCTCTTTTGGAATAGTTTCTAAGCCATAGGTAAAGGTTGCTATTACATCATTAGAATTCAATGCTTTTACAAAATTTTCAACTTCAACTTTCATGTCAGTTAAATTTGTTATATCCATATTTTTATTATGAATATTGAGAGATTTAAGTGTAAGAGGCGTATCTTGTTTTTGCTTTAATTTTGCTGTAATTGTTGCATCTGCAAAAACTTTAAGATGTGCAACTAAAGGATTATTATTGTCTTTAATAGCTCCAATCCATTCATCTATAGTACACACATCTTTTGGTATTAAAGTAAAAATAACTTCCTTATCTTTTTCAATACTCTCACCACTTTTAATAGGAGTGCCATCTACAGTTGCATTAATAGTGGCAAAATCACTATGAGAAGTTAAGAAAGTTATAGTAAACTTTTCTTTTCCTTTTCTAGTTATCTTTACTTGTTGCTCCCAAGCTTGATACTTTTCTTTAACAGTAGAAATACTTAAATTTACTATATTTTCTCCCACAGCTAAATCGCTTTTATCAATTGATACCTTAATTTGTTCTGGAATTGTTTTATTGCCATAAGTGAACATTGCAATAATATTTTTAGAAGATATTGTTGCAACATCATAATCTACTTCTGTTTTTATATTCTTTAAATTTGAAATATCTAATTTTTTAGTAAATATTTCAAGAGATGAAAGCTCTAGCTTAGGCTCTGCCTTTTTTAGTTTTGCAACAATTTTTGCACTTTTAGAAACTTTAAGCTTTGCCATTAAAATATTATTAGAATCTTTAAAAGCTCCCTCCCAATTATCTATAGTGTAATTATTTTCTGGTATTAAAGTAAAAATAACTTCCTTATCTTTTTTAACAATCTCACCACTTTTAATAGGAGTGCCATCTACAGTTGCATTGATAGTGCCTAAAGCTTCTGGCATAGCAGTAAAAGTAATTACACAGTTTTCTTTTTCATCTATAACATTTGTCCTATTTAGATTTTTACATGAAAAAAGACTTCCAAGTATAAAAAAAGATATTACAATAAAAAGCCATTTTTTAAGCCACTTATTCATTAACCCTCCTAAAATGCTTATCAAAAGCTAAGAAAAAACAAATATAAAACAAAAATGAAAAGAGCTAAGATACGGCTAAAATAAAATCAAGATTTCTTAAAAATAAGGTTTTTTGATTAATGCCACCCAAAATATTTGAGTAGCATTAATATAAGGCAATTTATAAATCTTCTTAATCTCTAAAAAGAAAACTTACCTACCTCATTTACTAATTGTTCTATACTAATCTTATTTTTGTGGCTAATTTCAGAAACTTCATGCACAGCATTATTTATTTGCACAGCTCCAGAAGCCATTTCATTCATGCTATCGGTTATCACTCGTGTAAGCCCATCAAGTTTTTGCATTTCAACTGCCACCCCTTCACCACCTTTAAGCATTTCAGTAGAACCTTGTTGCACTTCATTTGTTATAGAATTAATATCTTTAATAGATGTAAGCACTTCACGGCTTCCATTTTCTTGCTCTCTCATTGCTTCTGTAAGACGATGACTCATTTCTTTCACTTCTTCTGCCAAACTAAATATTGCATTGAATTTTGTTTCAACAATTTTAGATGATGAAGACAATCCTTCAATTTCTCCTGAAAGTAATTTTAAAGTTGATGTGATTGTCTTTCCTTGTGTGCTAGATTCTTCTGCCAACTTTCTAATTTCATCAGCTACAACAGCAAAGCCCTTGCCTGCTTCTCCTGCATGGGCTGCTTCTATTGCTGCATTCATTGCAAGTAAGTTAGTTTGGCTTGCTATATGTTGAATTACACTAGAGGCTTCCATTAAAGCTCCTGATTCTTCTGCAATTTTACCAGTTACCGAGTTGGACTTTACTAATACATCTTTACCATCGCGAGTTGCAACACTTAAATCTTGAATTATAGAATCAGCTTTTTCCAATGTATTTGTTATACTTGCAATGTTTGCAACCATTTGTTCTATACTACTAGAAGACATTGCTACACTAGCTGCTTGATTTTCTATACTTCCATTTAATTGCCTAATTGTTCTAATAATTTCTTCAATAGTGCTAGCAGTTTCTGTAACACTTGCTGCTTGTGTGAGTGCTTGTTGCTTAACACTTTCTATATTTGAACTAATTTCATGCACACTACTAGCTGTTTGAGTCATATTGCTAGCCAATTCAGCACCTGTTTCATTCATACTATCTGCATTTCTGTCTATCATTTTTATAGAAGAAGCTATTTTTTCAATTGTTTGATTAAAATATAAAGAAAGCTCCCCAACTTCATCATTACTAGAAACTGAAAGCCTAACAGTTAAGTCTCCATCACCTTCAGCAATTCTTTTTAAAGCATTAACAGTATTTAAAATAGGAGAAATTAATTTTCTAGAAACAAAATAGATTATAATAATAGAAATAAATATTACAATTGCACCAATTATATACATGCTAAGCTTTAAAGTTTGTACTGTTCCCATAAACTCATTTTTTGGAGCTTTAATAACAACTTTCCAATCTTTCAGTGACATTGGAGCATAGGAAGCAATATATTCAAGATTTTTATAATTATAATAGCCTATTTCACTATTATTAGAATGCACAACTTTTTCTAAAAAAGAATGTAAACTAGCAAGTTTTGGATCTTTCTTACTTTGCTCTAACATGTTTACTCTATTTTTAATTACATCTTTATCCCTATGAGCTATTGTTGCATTTTCATCGATAATGTAGCATTCCCCAGTTTCACCTACAACGATATCATCAATATTTTCAGAAATCCAATCTGCAAGAATTGCAACACCTATAGATCCAATAACCCTTCTATTTTTATCATGAATGGGAACAGCTAAAGTTATAATTAAAGAATTATCAGAACGTGAAACATAAGGGTCTGTCAAAAAATTCTCTCCTTGCATTGTTGCTTTGTACCAATCTCTATCACTAGCATTAATGACTTGTTTTTCAAGTGTATACATTTTTCCATGCATGTTTGTAATAGCACCATCATGCAAAATATCATTTGACTTAACCTCACGTTTTAGAGCATCAATTTTCTCAAAATATTAAGAATCATCTGTAAAAATAGGCATTCTAGCTATGCCTTCTATAAATTGAAATAAAGATTTGAGCCTACCATCAATAATGTTGGCTGTATCTATTGCTTTGTCTTTTAGATGTGTAGAAACTTTTTCATCTACTGCCTTTGTAGCAATGTTTAGTGATATAAAAGCCAATACTAATATAGAAGCTATTATTAAACTTCCAAAAACAATGATAAGTTTTAGCTTAATAGAAAATCGCTTTCTATATGCTCGGGGGGGGGGGGGGGGGGGGAAAC
>JBQNBK010000134.1:0-4555 GCA_052169975.1 Treponema sp. | reverse complement strand
ATATTAAAAAGAAGGACTTTAGAGACAATTACTAAAAATAAGCCCTAGTGAAAGAACATGGCAATAGTTCTAAATAATATGTTAACTTGCCTCATTAAAAGTTCAAAACAGATACGAATTACTAAAAAGAAAAGAAAGGTAATGAATAAGGCATGTTTTTCGCGTGTAATATTGTTATTAAAGATTTTCTTAATAATAAAACTTTTTATTGGGTGAAAAATCGTGTCAATAACCATACAAAGAGAAGACGATCTATATCTATACGAAAACTCTAAAATAAAACGTAAAAATGCAATAAACACCAAAACATTCAAAAAGAATTGAAGCAATGCCCATAAGGAATTAATCAATATAAACAAAACACCTATAATAGAAAAATAACCTAATGTATATATTGAAAAAGTTATGTTTGCAAAAAATGACAAAACCCCTAATGCTAAAACAGGAGAAAAGTCTAATCCTGCAATATTTGTAAAGCTAAATTTCTTAAAAAAAGCTAGATATGGGTCACACATTTCAATTAAAAACCTTCCAATAGGAGTCATTAAAAATTGAGGCATCCAACTTAAAAAAATACGTATAATACAAGCCCAAATATATATATTAATCGCTGTATATAAAAGATAAAAAACATTTGAAAACATTATTCCCCCCAAGCATTTAATACACAAGGTATTTCTAATATATCATCAATAGTTGCTCTTTTTCCATCTACTTTCAACTTTTCTGCACTCTTAACAACATAAGACAAAGCATCTTTTTCAAAATGAATAAAAAAGTTAGCATCTCCTTGATTTTTTACAACATAGTTTTTTATGCTTTGCAAGGCTTCAATATTTTCAGTTGAAGTAATTTCAACATGAATTTCTGAAAAGAGTTTTTCTTTTTTATCCACTTCTTTAAAGTCTTTTATATTAATAATATTTTTAACAACAAAAGAATATTCGATGCTCTCATTTCTTTCTTTTTTGCTCACCTTTCCTTCAACACCATAAACCCCATCAACAAAAAGAGAACTTTTAAGATTAGCCCAAACATCAGAAAAAAAGACTAGGTCAACATGCCCTGTTAAATCTTCAAGACTTGCAAAACACATTTCACCTTTTTTTGCCTGATATGTTTTAATTGAAGAAATGCTACCCATCATCAAATAATCTTTTCCTTCGGTGGCTCTATTTAAGTGCCTAGTTTCAAGTGTTGCATATTCTTCTATTTTATCTTTATAAATATCTAATGGATGCCCTGTAACATAAGAACCAATAAATTCTTTTTCCAATCTTAATATCTCTTTTTTAGGATATTCATCACACTTTTCAAATTTAAAAGATGAAAACTCATTTATTCCACTATCAGAAAATAAGCTAATCTGCCCTACGTCTTGCCCGTCTTTCTTTTGACTAGAAAAAGCAACTGCTCTTTCCATATTAGTAATGAGTGTTAAACGAGTCTCTCCTAAGCCATCAAAGCAACCAGTATTAATTAAAGATTCTAAAGTCTTTTTTGTTATTATATGTAAGTCTACACGGTCTAAAAAATCTATAAAAGACTTATACGCCCCACCATTTTCTCTTTCTTTAACAATTGTAATGGCAGCTTGCTCCCCAATTCCTTTAATGCCTAAAAAGCCAAAAATAATGTTTCCATCTTTAACCGAAAAATAAATATCAGATGAGTTTACATGAGGAGGCAAAACTTCAATATTTAGTTTTCTTGTTTCTTCAAGATATTCAGGCAATTTATCCACAGATGCTATTTCGTTTGTCAAGTTTGCTGCCATAAACTCAGGAGCAAAATGTGTTTTAAGATATGCTGTTTGAAATGCCAAAACTGCATAAACTGCGGCATGGCTTTTATTAAAACCATAGCCCGAAAATGGAATAAGAATTTCAAAAACGTGTTCTGCAACTTCTTTTGAATAACCTTGCTTTAAGGCTCCTTCGATGAATGTTGCCTTATAGCTTTCCATATCTTTCTTTTTGCTCATAGCACGGCGAAGCATGTCAGCTTGCCCCAGTGTATAGCCTGCAATTCGCTGAGCTACTTGCATAACCTGCTCTTGATAGACAATAACACCATAGGTTTCTGACAAAATATCTTCCAAAGAAGGATGAGGATATTTAATCTTTGAAGGGTCTTGTTTTGAAGCTATGAATTGGTCAATGTAGTCCATAGGACCTGGCCTATAAAGAGCATTAAGAGCAATGAGTTCTTCCACTTTAGTAGGCTTAACTCGCTTTAAAATATTTTGCATTCCTTGACTTTCAAATTGAAATACTGCACTAGATAAGCCTTTTGACAAAAGTGCAAAAGTTTCTTGGTCTGTGTAGTCAATATTCTTTAAGTAAAAGTTAGCATATTCGCCGCCTTTTTTTTGAATTAAAGTTTCGGTTCGTTTTAATAGTGTTAAGGTCTTAAGCCCCAAAAAGTCCATCTTTACAAGGCCACATTTTTCTAGCAAATCCTTATGAAATTGTGTTGCAATTTTACCTGTTTTTGAGTCTCTATATAATGGAACATAATTAACCAAAGGCTCTTTACCAATAACAATACCTGCCGCATGCAAGCTAGTGTTTCTATTAGTGTTTTCTAGCTTTAATGATATATCAAAAAGCTCTTTGTAGTTTTCATCTTCTGCCATCTTTTTAAGCTCTGGGCTTCTTTCAAAAGCATCCTTAAAACCTTTTAGTTTTGGGTCATCAGGAATAAGCTTTGCAATGGCATTTACCTCTGTAAGTGGAATATCCAAAACACGCCCTACATCCTTAATTGCAGCTTTTGGTTTTAGTGTTCCAAATGTGATGATTTGCCCAACGTTTTCATCAGAATACTTTTGCCTAACATATTCAATTACTTCCCCTCGCCTTTCATAGCAAAAGTCAACGTCAAAGTCAGGTAAGCTAACACGTTCTGGGTTTAGGAAACGTTCAAATAGAAGATTATATTTTAGTGGGTCAATGTCTGTAATGGTCATTGCATAAGCTACCATAGAGCCTGCCCCAGAACCTCTTCCAGGACCTACAGGAATGTCATGGTCTTTTGCCCATTTAATAAAGTCCCAAACAATCAAAAAATATCCCACAAAGTCCATCTTTTTAATTATGGAAAGTTCAAAGTCTATTCTTTGCCTAATTTCTTCTGTTATCACTCCATAACGTTTGATTAACCCATCTTCAACTATGTGGTCTATATATTCATTTTTGTCTTTAAAGCCTTCAGGAATCTCATAAACAGGCAAAATAGGGTCAATGTCGTTAATTTCAAGATTGCAACTATCAGCTATTCGCATTGTGTTTGTGATAACTTCGGGGAAATTTGGAAAAAGCTTTTCCATTTCTTCGCCACTTTTAATATAAAACTCACTACCATAAAACTTCATTCTGTTAGGATCATTTCGAGTTTTTTTCATTCCAATGCAAAGAAGAATATCTTGTGCTGTAGCATCCTCTTTTAAGGCATAATGACTATCGTTAGTCAACACTAAAGGAATACCAAGTCGGCGTGCAATTTTAATTAAAAGAGGCGAAACTTTTTTCTCATCATTAAGCCCATGATCTTGCAATTCAATGTAATAGTTGCCATCTCCAAACATGTTTAAATACTTTCTTGCGTGCTCTTCTGCTTCTTTAATTTTTCCATTGAGTAAAAGATAAGGAAGCTTTCCAGCAAGGCAAGCAGAAAGGCAGATTAAGCCTTCAGTATGGTCTTTTAGTATTTCTTCATCAATTCTAGGCTTATAATAAAGACCTTCGATATATGCTTTTGAAGATAAGAACATTAAATTCTTATAGCCTCTCCAATTTTTTGCTAGCAATACCAAGTGATAATATTGCCTTTCATTTTGATATTGTTTTTTTTCAAAGCGACTAAAAGGAGCTACATAAACTTCGCAACCTATAATTGCTTTAATTCCCTTATCTTTGCATGCCTTATAAAAAGTGATAGCACCAAACATATTGCCATGATCAGTTAAAGCAATTGCCTTTTGCCCCAAAGAACAAGCTGTCTGTGCTATCTTATCCACAGAGGCAGCACCATCTAAAAGTGAATAATCCGAATGTACGTGTAAGTGCACAAAGTCTTTTGTCATGGTAGCATTATAAAAAGCGATAATAAAACATGCAATACTTCTATATTGCATAAGGCGGAAGTTTTTCTTTATAGGCGAAAAGGTCTAGGTTTTTATTTATTGCCTACAATTTTTATGTCTTTCAAGACAGGCTTGTTTAAATTGCCAATTTCTAGGCGTGAAGACGCCTACCCAATTTATTTATTGCATAAGGCAAAAATGTTACATTTTATAAATTGCCATTTATGAAGGCGTTCTTATAGGGAAAGGGCAAGCATTTTCACGCCTAGAAAATAGAATAAAAACCTTGCGAGCTTGCATCCCGTTAACGTCCGTTCTCGTATAACGAAACCGTACGTTCTTGCATAGCGAAAACGTACGTTAACGAGGCCAGATATATGATACTTTTACCCAGTACATTAGCTAATGTACTGCCATAACATTAACTAATGTACAATCGTAACACTAGCTAATGTACTACTATAACAC
>JBQNBK010000133.1:0-4564 GCA_052169975.1 Treponema sp. | reverse complement strand
AGAAGCTGATAATAAGAAGCTGATAATAAGAAGCTGATAATAAGAAGCTGATAATAAGAAGCTGGCACCAAAATCGGCGTGTACCAGCACCGCCGATAAAGCCCCGATTAAGAGCCAACAAAAAAGCCTGTCCCTACTACCCAAAGACTACACAATGGTAAGATTGCATAAACATAAGGGCTTGTAAAAACAGGCTAAAAGCGAATTGGAGTTGCGATTACATCGCACACCTGATATATAGCTTATATAAAAAACAAATATGTTTCAAGTACTTTAACCAAAATATTTATAACTAAATGAGGTGCTGATTAAATGCGTCGCCTAGAAGCTTACGCTGGCGGTCGCCTAGAAGCTTACGCTGGCGGTCGCCTAGAAGCTTACGCTGGCGGTCGCCTAAAAGCCTTCGCTTGCATTCTAAAAACTTTCGTTAGCGGTAAACCTAATACCTATTTCTTTCACTTTCATACCGTTAAGCAACATTTCTAAAATATTGTTAATGCAAAAAAAAAGGGGCATCACTGATGCCCCTAAAATGTTTAATAATTAAGCTAGCAAAACGCTCCGATTAAGGAACAATTTTAACATCACTTTGGCTAGTACCAACCCTCAAAGTTTTAGAAAAACCATCTTTAACCTTGCCTTGATTTTTTATCACTATAGAATAAAAAGATCCCGGCTTAACAGTGGAAGGAAGGATAAACTCAAGAGTGCTAGGCTCATTTCTGATTATGTCCGCCTTGTCAACTTTTACAGTGCTATTATCTTCTTTAATAAGATAAAGCCCAACCTCGCTGTTTGTGCCTTCAACCCTAAGCCTTTTTCCACACAAGCGTACAATGGTGCCAGCTTTAAGGTCAGAGTCGTGTTTCTTTGTTTTCATGTCTTCAATCAAATTAATTACAGGAACATTTTTAATAGGAGTTATAGAGCCCGGTTTTATGTTTTTTAATTTCATTTTAGTCGTTTTTGCAGGCCTAAACTTAATCACAAAATTAGGAACGTCGGCAATGCTAGGTTGCTGACCTTTCATGGTTCCCCTAATACCAACGTACACAGTGCCAAGCCCCAAAGCCTCAACACTCTTACCTTCTTCAAGTTGTCGCATAATTTCTTCATTCAAAAGACGAGCAACAAAGCCTATCATACCTGGCTCCACCCCCACATGACGATCTGCAATTAAAGCTACAAGGTTTGCAACAGTCACTCTTTTAGATGGCTTTTCCACTCTCCCAAAAGAAGTAGCCTCTGTTTTGTCAAAATTGTTTTTGTAAGAATTAATCCTAATTTCTGCAATGGGTTTTTCATTTATTTTTTCTAATTCTAATGCCATATTTTTTTTCTCCTATAAAGTAATTTTTTTTCAATCACTCAAACCATTTTTTTTATTAAAAATGGAAGGACTTATCATTTACTCTTTCTCACTCAAAGGTTATAAGTCCTTAAAAAAAAGCCCCTCAAGTGATAAGTCCTAAAATCCATATTTACAATTTTTTCTCTTGCAAATAGGCAGGCAAACAAAAATATTTTTTTTCCTAAAAGTTTAATATGAAACGTCAAACAAAACCACTAAAAAATCTACGCATAAAACCTCCTTTTTTTAAGATATTTGAGATATTATGCTAGTAATAAAATTATTGCAAGAAAAATTAGATTTTTGATTGTTTATGAGAATATTGCTTTTTGATTTTTTTCAAGAAAAAAAGGGCTTGTCTAGGTACCGCCTCAACAAGCCCAAAGAGAACTTACACGAGCTCTTGTAAGCTCTCAACGCTACAACATAAAAAGGTGTATTTATTAATAAAGAAAGCCTACACGAGCACATGTAAGCCCTCAAAGGTGCTACATAAGAACACCCCATAACCATTCCAGAAAGAATGGCTACAATTAACCTTAATTTAATATTAATAATTCTTTTTGTCAATCATATTTTATATCTAAATATCCATTTTAAATTACTTAAAAGCAAAAAATAGATATTATAATTGCAATATTAACTTTAATGGTTTTCCCTTAAAGCTATATTAAATATTTCAAATTATAAAACTCTTAAAGTTAAGGAGGAGTATATGAAAAAAGAAACAGACTTTTTGTATTCTGTAGGCATTGCAGGTTTTGCATTACTCAATCAAGATGGCACTATGCCAACCCCCAGCAATTGGAAGGACATAGACAATATGGGCGAGGAGCGAAAACATGCAGGGGGCATTATTGGTAAAAGTGGAGTTTTCAATATTGCTAAATTAAAAGATGAGGATATGGAAGTAGGCGTCCTTTTTGGAAACAAAAAAGCCTCGTTTACATTTTCTAGCACCAGTGCAGAAAAGAGTAAGGCGAGTGTATCGGAGATTGTCAAAGATTTAAATACAGGTTTTGCAACATTGAAAAATGATGGCATCACTTTAAAAGCGGAAGCATATGTAACGGAAGGAAAAGAGCATATTAGAATATGTGATAGCTCTGCAAAATTGCCTTTTTTTGCACCCATCGGTTTTCAAGGAATACTCCCTTTAATGCTAGGCATTACAGGCTATGTTTTAACTGAAGAAGTTAAAAGTGTAAAGACCGATTTTGAAAAAGAAAATGGTAAGAGCGTTGATGTTACAAGTGGGCGAGGAATTAGATGCGTTGTTAAAGAAGCTGATAAAATAAAAGGACTCAATCTTACCATAAGCCTTGCAGGTCAAAACACAAAAATATTGTCAATGATTACAGGGCACCGTTACAACGAAAAGGCTGATGAGTTCTTTATCGAAAACACTAGCAAAACACCCTCTTTTGCATTCTTCTATTTTGTAAAAGCCTTTGCAAAAGGCGAGAATAACGAAAGCTCTTTTGAAAAAATAAAAGTAATTTCTTTCCCATCTTGTCAGGCAACATTGCCGGGTGATAATGCAAGCGAGGGAGCTTTTTCAACTATGGAATTACAAGCATCTGCAAGTGCTAATAAGAAAAGCAATTTACCTATGATGTTTTATAAAGGCATTGGTATAGGTGACTATTCTTGTTTTGTAGAGGCGATATAATTTTTGTCTTTATGATAAGTTTTTCTAGGTGTGAAAACGCCTAGAAAATATGTAAAAAAACACGTAAGAAAACATGGAGTCTTAATGGGTATATTTTCTTTATTCAAAAAACAAAATATCTTTCCAAACATTTTTATAGACGTAGGAGAGCAAAAACAATTAGAAACAAAATCAGGTCAAATTGATTACATATTATCCCGAAGTCTTTATGCATCCATACCAACAAAAGACATATCTTTTAACGATTATTCTTTAGGCAATTATGCAACTAAAACATATATCGACACCCTTTCAAGTTTCATTTCAACCCCACGTGTTGTAGGCGATGATGATAATTTCAATACTGAAATTAACCGCTTTATTGACAAAAACAAATCTACTTTAATCAAAATCTATAGGCAAGCAATGATTGACGGCGTAGTGTATGTTTGGGTGCGAATTGAAAAAAACATAAGAGGGCACCAGCAGTTAAACATAAAACTAGTTCCTAGAGAAAATGTTGTTTTGAATGAGTGCATAAAAAAAGCCGATGGCACTTTTGAAAAGATTGTTTTTGAAAGCATAGAAACATGGAAAGAAAAAAGAGATGTGGACTCTTTTACATGTGCATTTAATAATAAGTTAAATAAAAACTTTATAGACGAAAGCCCCGCTGACTGGATAGAAAAAAAAGCAAAGGTGCGAATAGAAATTATACCATATTTAGAAAAGAGGACTATTCAAGGCGACATTCCTCCGCAGTATAAAGAGCGGGAGCAAGTATATAATTCATTTATTGGTTTTATTCCCGTTTTTGCTTTTTATAATAATCAATTTTCTTTTTTAGCTGATGGCTTACCAGAGATTGCAAATGTCTTACCATTTATCAAAAAATATAATGCAACTATTAAAAAACTAGAAACTCATTTAAACAATATTTTGGAACCAAAACTTAAATTACATTTGAAAAGTGCAGCTGCATTTTTGAAAAACAATCTAGGCATAAAAGAAAGTGATTATGAAGCTATAGCAAAGGGCGAGTTAAAGCCTGATATCACCCAATTTAAGGCTGCAATTTTGACAAGTGAAAATGAGAATATAGATTTTATCAATCAGAATAATAATATCAAAAGTGCATTGGATGTGCTTAATCTTTTTCATTGGATTATTGTAGAGATGACAATGCCTGAATACCTATATGGCACTGCATTAAACACCACGAATGCCAGTGTGAAAGAGCAGGCCCCTGTATGGGTAAAAAAGATTGAAGGGCGCAGGCTTGAATATTCACAATTTTATAGCTGGCTAATTGATGTGTATTATTCTTTTTCTCTTATATTGAATGGAAAGAATAATTTTGGTTCTGATTTTGAAGGAAGCAATAATTGCTTTATTGAATGGGAGGAAATGGAAGCAAAAGATGACGCAAGCCTTATGAATGCGTTGCACAGTGCAACTGATAGCATTTTGAAAGCATTAGATGCAGGGCTTATTTCACCTGAAACCGCTTTTAATGCACTTAAAACATTTATCACAATTCCTAGTGAATACGAAAGCGAACA
>JBQNBK010000132.1:0-4576 GCA_052169975.1 Treponema sp. | reverse complement strand
GGACGTGAGATTCTCAATCTCAAAATACGGGTTCGATTCCCGTAGGGACCGTTTGGGTATGCAGTAGCTCCCTATTTGACTTTTAAGAAATGCTATGGAAGAAAAAAAATCTACATTTGAAAGTTTAGTTGCTTCGTTATCAGAAGAAGAGACTAAAAAATTACTTTTTAATATAAGCAATTCCATGCAAAATGTGCAAACAGAGTTGCAAGAAACACCTCAAATAGCTGATGATGTGCCTAAGGCAGAAAAAGCTACTGTTAATTTAACAAAAGAGCCTTTCTTTTTAAGAATATGGCTTACCATTCTTTCACTTATTAAGTCTATTCCTGTTGAAAGCCTTTATCAAAAAGAGTTAGTGAATAGGATTGGAAGAGATTTAAAAGACCATGATAGTAAATATATAAATATTTCAAAGCAACTTTATACTTCTGAGTTCTATAAATTATTATCAAATTTAAGAAAGACACAAGTGTTTTTTTCTTCAATGCTTGATTGCTATAATTCTGATAAAAATAACTTTTATATGCTTTTAAGTTCTTTTGTTGCTCCTTATTTATATGATAGTTTGATAAAAATTTCTTCATCATTTGATGTTGTGGCTTTGGACACTTCCAACGCACGAAAAAATACTATTCTTAAAGAAATAGAAAAGTTAACTACAGAGTTGGACACAGATATTAAAGCTGAAATGTATAAGGTTTCCCGAGCAATAGAATGGATGAGAACTTTTTGTGATTTTTCTCTTGATAAGGTGCTTTTGAAATTTAGTGTTCAACCCAGTGAAAGTACGTGTTCAATATTTGCTATTCAAAATGAAATTGAGCTTTTAGCTTCTGTGCTTGCTTCTTCAAAAAACATTCCAATTGCTATGTTGCAAACGTTGTTTTTGCTATGCAAAAAGGATGTTTTGCCATTGGGAAAAGATATAACAATGGAACAAAAAGAAGTAGCTGAACAAAATGCTAATAAGTTTATTGATGATGCACTGAAGGCACTTTCTTATATTGATGAATTCAAGAAAAATATTCCAATGAAAAAGATTGTTAAATACGTGAAGCAAGATATTACATGGGTGCCTATAGCATTTAGTGCAGGTGAAGATTGGTTTTTATACTTTAAGCATGCTTGGAAAGATTTGTTTTTGCAAGAATGGAATTTGTGGGTTTCGAATATCCAAAAAGAGGCAATTAAGTCTCGAATGTTGCAAATTGTGGAAGCTAAGGCATTGCAAGAAATTAATTATAAGCCATGGCGAAAACTATTAGAGGAAGCTCCATTAAAAAATGAAACAATATTAGAGTTTTTTAAGACATTTTTTCAGACAATATACCCTAATAAATTTATGCCAACACTCAAAATCATCATAAGTGAAGGAGCTTTTTATCGAACTGATAATTTATCTGAATATACTTCTGCTTTTAATTCATTAAACCAAACAATTAAAGAAATTACTTCTTTTGAAAACGAACTTTCACCTGAAAGCATAATAGGCACATCTTTTGCTTCTATAATTGAAAGTGGAGTGCTAACAATTAAGACAAAGACTCAAATGGAAACACTTATTAGAAATATAGAAAGTGATATCAAAAGGATTTGCACTCGTATATTGGATGTTCTAAAATCTATGAATGTAATTTTAACCGGTGTTGTGGGAGGAAGCAAGACAGGAATCTATGCAACACTTACTAATTGGTCTAGCATTCAAGGTAATAACAACAAGAAATTTCAAGATGATATTATAAAAATAAAAGAAACAATTGTAAGCATAATAGATCTTATTAATACTATGTCTAGCATAGAATAAAATGCTTTAGTACCTATCTATTTAATCAGTTTTTTCCATAATAAAGTTCACCAGTATTAACAAAATCATTATTTATTGATATACTCAGCCGGGATATTTTAGGAGGTTTGTTATGAAAACAAACATAAGACTTTTATTTGTGTTGGCAATTATGGGAATTGTCATGGTTTTTTCTTGCAAGCACAATGCAAAGGGCAATCAAAAAAGGTAGAAGAAAATAATACGCCTGATAACAAAGAAGAAAAAGTCTTTTTTCATGTTGTGTTTGAGCAAAAGCTAGAAAATGGTAGCTTGAGTGCTAAACTTAATGATGCTCCTTTTACTTCTGGCAAAGCAGAAAAAGATTCAATTATTACTTTCACTGCAACACCAAATGATAATTACGAAGTTAATAAATGGGAAATTACTGGTGGTGAAAAGATTGAAGGTGGAGAAGATGGAAGCTTAACAGTTAAAGTGAAAATTACAGAAAATATAACAGTAAGTGTTTCATTTAAGGTGAAAACAATTTCGCCACAATACACAAAAATTGCCTTTGGAGAGCTTGATAACTATCTTGAAAACACAGCTCAAGAAATTGATATAAACTATATTGAAATAACTGGATTAACACAACAAGATGTGGCAAAAAATGTGCTAGGAGGTGCTGCTCCATTAGGCGAGATATTAAAGAAATACCCATCAAAGAAAGTTGCAATAAAATTTGGGGATGACATGCCCAAAATTAAAAGCCTGCAACAATGTTTTTATGGCTGCACTAATTTAGTTTTGGCCCCTATAATTCCTGAAAGTGTTGAAAATATGAGTGGCACTTTTTGGGGATGCACTGCTTTAACTAAGGCACCTGAAATTCCTGAAGGTGTTAAAGTTATTTCTTACTGATTTATGAAATGTTCTAGTTTGGTTTCAGCTACTATTCTTTCTTCAAGTGTTAAGGATTTAACAGCTTGTTTTAGACTTTGCACTAGCCTAACCACAGTGCCTATTATTCCTGAAAATGTCGAAAGTATGGCTAATTGTTTCTTGGATTGCTCTAATATAACCCAAGTTTCTCCTATTCCAAAAACTGTTAAACGATTTTATTCTTGCTTTGAAAATTGTGAAAAACTTACTTCTGTTATATTAAAGTGTAAATATGTAGATAATAATTTTGATAAGGCTTTTAAAGGTTGCACTAGCTTAGAAAATGCTGGTATTAAAGTGCAAGAAAATGATCTAAAAAATTATAAAGACAATGCAAAAAAAATGGGAACCACTGCAGAAAAATTTGCAAAGGAATAGGTGAAAACATCACATAAGCATCTATTCTTTATATAGATGCTTATTATTCCAGATTTTAGGGAGATTGGTTATGAAAAAAAACATAATAAATTTAATCATATTAGTAATTATTGTCTTGTCTTTTTCTTGCAGGCAAAGCACAAGAAATAATAAAGAAAAAATTGTAGAAAAAACTTTATTTGAAGTTGCGTACACTGAAAAGTTAGAGAATGGAAATTTGACTGCTATGCTTAATGGTGCCCCTTTTGCTTCTGCCAAGGCAGAAAAAGATGCAACTATCATTTTCACTGCAAAAGCAGATGATGGCTATAAAGTTGATAAGTGGGAAATTACTGGTGGCGAAAAGGTTGAAGGTGGAGAAAATGGAAGCTTAACAGCTAAAGTGAAGATTACTGAAAATGTAAAAGTAAGCGTAACATTCAAGACACTTTATGAACAACTTCGCTTTTCACAGCTTCAAGAATATCTTAAAAATAAGGCATCTGATAAGGAAACAAATTATATTGAAATAATAGAATTGACTGAAGATAATTTGAAAAATGAGACTAAAAGGATGCTGACAAGCTAAGCCCTTTGGCAAAGATACTTTTTGAGAATTCAACAAAAAAGGTTGCATTAAAATTTGGTGGAGACCTTTCTGCTATTAAGAGCATGAAAAATTGTTTTAGGGATTGTGTTAATTTAGTCTCAGCTCCTACTATTCCTTCTAATGTTACTAATATGGACTTTTGTTTTTCTAATTGTAAAAGTTTAACTTCGGCACCTATTATACCAGAAAAAGTTGTAAGCATTAAAGGAATTTTTTCTGAATGTTCTAGTTTAACTTCTAGTCCTATTCTTTCTCAAGGTGTTAAAGATATGTCATTTAGTTTTTATAAATGTGTAAGCTTAAAATCAGCCCCTACAATTCCTTCTAATGTTACTAATATGGATTTTTGTTTTTTAAATTGTAAGAGTTTAACTTCGGCACCTATTATACCGGAAAAAGTTTTAAGCATGGATAGCACTTTTTCTGAATGTTCCAGCTTAACTTCTGGCCCTACTATTCCTAAAAGTGTTACTAATATGCCAAATTGTTTTACTGGTTGCATAAAACTTAATTCTGTTACATTAAAATGTAATTATGTTGATGGCAAGTTTAGCTATATATTTAAAAATTGCTATGAATTAGCAAACATAAAAGTGCCAAATGATGACCTTATAAACTATCAAAATAATGCTATGTATATGGGAACAACAAAAGAAAAATTTAGTGGTGAATAGTTTTAAGATATGTGTGGAGAAAGCTTAAGAGTTTTTCTCCACATTATTTTATTGTTATTCTATTGTTGCCACAATGGCATCAACTTTTTCCATCAACCTTTTTTGTGAATAAGCACTTAGTATATATGCACTGTTTGATCTATCATCAAACAATATAAAGTCCCCACTTTCCAGAGGTGTACAGAAAATAGAGATTTCTTCTTCTCTTTCCAAAGTAATTGTGAA
>JBQNBK010000131.1:0-4670 GCA_052169975.1 Treponema sp. | reverse complement strand
CCTGTTAATCATTGTACTTCTAATTATATTTCATGTCAATATCTATTTTGTAAGAAGTGATTAACACAATTAATTCTCTAGTAGTATATAAATATAAAATATAATATAATCTATAATAGCACTGTAAGTAACGATGGAAAACCTTATTCAGTATCTTACTTTGTTACATATTAAGCAATTCTTAATGTAAAAGTTGAAGAGCCTTACCTAAATAAATTTGAAAAAGCGGTTGCAGAACTTCTTTCAAAGTTTGTTTTGTATCCTGAGCTTGACTTAGATTTTTTAAAGTCTGTTTATTGCTAATTTTTTGATAATTTTTGCTAACAATAATTAGTTTTATTTAAAGAGTTTTAGCTTTATATTTGTATATTGAAACAATATACAAATATGTTGCAAAATAGTCCTTAATGAAAACCTCTAAAAATTGATATTTTTAGGGGTTTTTTGTTTGAAAAAAATGTCTTTTGTTGGAGGAGGCATTATGTGTTTTAAGTATTTTTCTAAGTTTTTTTTACTAATTTCTATATCATTTTTTGGTTGTGCTACACTTCAAACAGAATGGAAAAAAGATGCCTCAAATATTAAAAATGAAGTAAAAAAAGAGGGCAAAGATGCTTTCCTTTTATTTACAGGTTCAGACTGGGATGAAGAAAGTCAAACATTGCTTAATATGAAAAGTGAAAATAAGCTTTTTGCTAAGTATAATAAAGATTTTTTGTTTTATAATATTGATATTGTTAGAAACGAAGAAGCAATGAATGATAGAATGTTAAAAAATAATTACACATTGTTTTCTATATATAATGTTGGAGACTTACCTCATGTTGCTGTGCGTAGCTTTGAAGGTGATGTTTATTTTTCCAAAACACTAGAAAAACCTTATGATTTGGATAAGGTAGCTTTAGAAGTGCTGGAAAAAAAAGCTTTTGTAAAAAAGCTAAAAAATGACATTAAAGAAAAAGAAGGAAAAGAGAAAACAATTGCAATTGATGCTTTTTTTTCTAATATTTATAACAGTGAGCATATAATGTATGATGAATTGCGAAAACTAGCAATTGAAAGTGATGCAAAAAATGAATCAGGCCTTATAGGAAAGTTCAAAGTGTTTGTTGCAAACTTAAAAGCAGAAAAACTTGTTTTGCAAAAAAAATATCTTGAAGCAGCTGATGAATACATTCTTTTATTAAAAGAAACAGAATTGGATAAAATAGATAGACAAAATGCCTGGTATCAAATAGCATTTCTTTATGCTAATTCTAAAAAAATTGCTAATGAAAAGATTGTTTTTTGCCTTACAAATGCAATTAATGCCTACCCTGAAAGTGATGGAGTAGGGCATTTAAAAGAAATAATTAAGAGTATAGAAAAGAACTAAGTGTCTTTATGAAAAGGGAGTTTATATGGTGAAAAAAATATATTTTCTAATTGCACTTATTTTCCTTGCATGCAAAATGTCTAATGAGGTAAGTGTTGAAAAGTCTTCTATTGAAAAACCTTCTATAGAAGCTTTAAATATCATCTTAAAAGTAAGTAATGATTTTGATATTTCAAAATTAGAAGGAATCAAGGCAATAATGAAAGGGGATTATTCAGAGAATGGTGAGTATTATCTTGTTCAAAATGTAAGTAATCTTTCTAATACTACTTTAATAGAAAAGTTAGAAAACACAGATGGTGTTCTTTATGCAGAACTCGACGAAGTGATCTCCCTACCAGCATATCAAGTAAGGGATAATTCTATTAAAACTTTTGGGCTTTTAGAAGGAGACTTATCCAAAGACCCTGAAGCACAAAACTATGAATATGCTCTAAATATTACACAAGCACGCGATTGGTATGATGAGAAAAATATTAAGCATAAAGGTGCTTATAGCGAGATAGGATATGGGGAAAAGCAAGTTGTAGTTGCAATAATAGACACTGGCTTGAACA
Organism: Treponema sp.; assembly: GCA_052169975.1. Lineage (GTDB taxonomy): Bacteria > Spirochaetota > Spirochaetia > Treponematales > Treponemataceae > Treponema_B. The sequence goes on along the minus strand of JBQNBK010000131.1, from coordinate 2,738 downwards.
TGAACCATAAAGACTTTCTAGGAAAGGATGGAAATATCTGTTTATATGCCAAATCTGCTTTTAATAATAGGCTTAAAGATGGTGAGTATGAGATAGTTCAATCTAATGGAAATTACGATTTTAATAAGTTTAGGATTCTTCCAGTTCCTTCCAATGAAGATGGCGGTGGGCATGGAACCCATTGCAGTGGTACAATTTGTGCTGTTGGAAACAATGAGGTGGGTGTTGCAGGTGTTGCTTGGAAAAACACAAAGATTATCTCGTATAAAGGCTTAGGAAAAACTTCTGGAACTGCATTTACAATTTATGGAAGTTTAGGGGACTTGGCTGATATTGTTAGCATATTAAGAAAGGAACCTTCTACTAGGACTTTACAAGAAGCAAGAAAGGTTTTTGATTTGGTTCCATCAGACTTTGTGATTACTCAAAAAACAGTGCCTTGCAATATGAGCTTAGGTGCAAATTTAGCTAGTAGTTTTGCTGTGGAAATGCTTAATAAGGCAATAGCAAACGATATTCTTCCTATAGTTGCAATGGGTAATGATGGGAAAAACAAAACCCATTTTCCAGTTTCAAATTATGGTGTTTTAGGTGTTGGAGCTACTACAAACTTAGATAAAAGAGCTAGTTTTAGTAATGCAGGACCATGGATGAGCGTGTGTGCACCTGGTCAAAATATTATTTCCACAAGTCATGGAGTTTGGAGGTATAATGCTCCAGCTAAAGACAGTGAAGGCACTTTATTTTTTGATGGCACTTCTATGGCAACTCCTTTTGTTACAGGTACTATTGCATACCTTCTTTCTTTTGAAAAAGGGCACTCCCTAACTCCATATCAAATAAAAAAGATATTAGAAGATACTGCGGATAAGATAGATAGCACATCTTCTATATATGGCTATAATTCTAATGGTTTTTCTGAATGGTATGGTTATGGAAGAGTGAATGTTTTGGAAGCAGCCAAATGCGTGTTAGAAAGAGCTGATGCTAAAAAGCCAATTCCAGAAATTAATTCATTTTATGTTGAAAAACCTATGACAATAACAGATGCCAAAGCTATTAGTCCTATGCAAACTAAAGTTAATCTTTATGAAAACAAAACTTGTGTTGGAATAGGCTATTTGGATAAGAATAAGCAAATAAAGTTTTATGGGCTTAAAAAAGACAAGGAATATGTTGTTAGGATTAAAACTACTACAGGTTATAAAGAACATAAATTTACTGCAACAGATGCAGACACTATGGAATACACATTCAATTAACTTCTTTTATTAAAAGGATATGCACTTTCTATAAGGAAAGGTTAATAGCCTTTCCTTATAGTCTTAAATATTAAATTACTTTTTCCAAAACACAGGCAAAAAGTATATAATCATTGTGTAAAGTTCTAGTCTTCCAGCAAGCATAGCAAAAGAGAAAAACCATTTTGACCAAGATGAAAAGAATGCAAAGTTGCCCGCAGGACCTACTTTACCAAAACCAGGTCCTATGTTTCCAACCAAAGAAAGTGCTGTAGTAATGCCTGTGGTTAAGTCTGCTCCGTCAATAATAGCCACAACACTTGTGATGAGACAAAGAATAATATAAAAATAGATAAAGCCTGCAGTGCTATAGACAATGTCTTTTCTACCAGGTCTTCCATCAAGCTGAATGCTAAAAATACCATGCGGAAATAGTAGGCGAGACATTTCATTTTTTGCTTGCTTTTTTAATATGAGCCATCGAATTACTTTAATTCCACCAGCAGTAGAACCAGAACATCCCCCAATTAGCATAAGGGTTAAAAGCACTAATTTTGCAAGATGAGGCCAAGCATCATAATCCACTGTTGCAAAGCCTGTTGTGGTTATTATAGATGTTACTTGAAAGAAACTATGGCGGAGTGAAGTTAAAAAACCATATTCATTTGAAATTGAAAAAGCTATTGCTAAAGTTGAAATAAAGATAATCTTTAAATATGCCTTAAATTCCGAATTGCTTATAATGTCTTTAATATGTCCTGTAAAAAGCATGAAGTAAAGACTAAAGTTGACTCCTGCAAGGAGCATAAAGATAGAGCAGATAATATCAATCCATGGGGAATTAAAAGCTCCAACACTAGCTCCACGTGTGGAAAATCCACCTGTGCCAAGAGTGGCAAATGTATGGCAAAGGGATTCAAAAAAACCCATACCTGCAAAAAGCAATAAAACTAATTGTAAGCATGTTAAACCAAAATATATAAACCACAGTATTTTAGCTGTTTGAGTAATCTTTGCAGTTACCTTTCCTTTATTTGGACCTGTAGTTTCACTTTTGATAAGACGAAAACCACCTACACCCAAAAGCGGGAAAAGAGCAACTGTTAAGGCTACAATTCCCATTCCACCTAGCCAGTGCATCTGGCATCTCCAAACATGAATTGTCATTGCTTGAGAATCAACATCTTGCAAGATAGTAGAACCAGTTGTTGTAAAACCAGAAACAGATTCAAAAAATGCGTCGCTAAATGATGGAATTGCATTTGAGAAAAAAAGAGGTAAGGCTCCAAGAAAACCAGTAGCAACCCATGCAAGACCTACTAAGATAATCCCTCCACGTGTGGAAAGCACAATCTTACTTTTATCAGCAAAAAATAAAAGAAAAGCAATGGCTAAAACCACTAGCATGGGAATTAAGAAAGAAGGAATTAAGTGTGTTTCATTTCTATACCATGCTGTAGCAATTGGGAGAATAAAACTACCTGCAACTATTGCAAG
>JBQNBK010000130.1:0-4725 GCA_052169975.1 Treponema sp. | reverse complement strand
TGTGTCTTGCAGACATGGGGCTTTAATTTCTAGGCGTGTAAACACCTAGTAGTTTCTAGTTATATCTATTAGGGGGCCCTGCCCCTAAAAACCCCCAGCTTTTGCTGGGGTGGTATCTTAAAGATCTACCAAACTTCCGCTTGCATTTTGTTTTTGTAGCTTCCAATGCTTTTCAGTTTTTGCAGCTTCAAAGGCTGTTTTCAGTTCTGACGGAGTGTTGAAGTCTTTGTGGTTTCTGTCATTGAAGGCTGGAATCTCATTATAAAGTTTAGCCACTGCATTGTCGTTTGCCTCCCGTGTTGGTAAATCGGTAAAGAACTTTTTGAACGCATCTCCATCAAGCTTATTTGAGTAGCAAACAACCTCTTTCAAGGCAGTGCATTCTTGCACATTAAGAGAAGCTAACTCATTACCTGAACACGTAAGCACTTGCAAAGCGACTAAGCCATGTGCATCAAGGGCAGTAAGCTGATTGCTTGAGCAGTCAAGCTTTTGCAAAGCGGTTAAGCCCTGCACATCAAGGGCTGTAAGCCCATTGCCATTACACTCAAGCACTTGTAAAGCGGTTAACCCCTGCACATTAAGGGCTGTAATCTCTGGATTAGTTCCACACTTAAGCACTTGCAATGAAGTTAAGCCTTGCACATTAAGCTCGGTAAGCTGATTTTGGTAGCATTCAAGCTTTTGCAAAGAAGTGCAGCCTTGCACATTGCAGGCAACAAGGCCTTGTCCTAAGCACTGTAGCTCAATGATGTTTCCTTTAAGGATAACGACAGAGCCTGTTGCAGTAAGCGTAGTTCCCACATCGCTTTTAAGCTCGGTTTCATTACAACCTGTTACCATTATAGGCTTATCGTCTTTTGTCTTTGCTTTAACATGTATTTGGGAGCCGCTTTGCCCTAATGTGAGAATAGCTCCTTCATGTTCAAAGCTTACGGTAACTTTGCAAGTCCCGGTTACGGTGTGCTTGTATGTGTTTTTAGTTTCGTTTGGAACAACTTTGTTGCCTACTTTCCACTCTTTCACCCAATAACCTTCGCTAGGCATTGCAGTGAAAGTTACGCTTTTGCCTTCTTCCACGCTTATGGGGCTTTCGCTGGTTTCACTTGAGCCTTCCACCATCGCTTTAAGCGTACCATTTGCAGGTGTGCCTTCCACGCTAAAAGTAACCTCGTGCATGACAGGTGGCATCTTTTCAAAGCTCACGGTGATAGTGGCATCTTTTTTTGCTACAGTGTAGGTGTAGGTGTTTTCCTTGTGGTTTTCAACAACAGTGCCTCCCACTTTCCACTCTTTTACCCGATGTTTCGCAGTAGCAGGCATTGCCGTGAATGTTACACTTTTGCCTTCTTCCACACTTATTGGGCTGGTGGTGGTTTCGTCTATGCCTTCAGACTTTGCAGTGAGCGTGCCGTTAGGTATCGTGCCTTCTACGCCAAAGGTGATTTTATGCTTAGGCGTGGGATTTGGGTTGTTCCCGCCTGCATTGTTCTGACAGCCTGCAAAAAGCATTGCAAATGTTGTGGCTGTGATGAGTGCCACGACTCCCAAGTTTTCCAAGACAAATGCCTTAGTCTTATTCTTTGAATTCATTATCGATACCTCCAAATAATGTAGTTTATAAAAAAATAAAAAGCTCAACCTAAAGAGTGAATCCTTTTGATTGAGCTTTTTGTGAGAGTTTAAAAGAATGTGTTATTGAAGATTATTAACATTACTACACAATATACTAGAGTTTTATGTAGTTTTCAATGCTTTTAAGGCTTATTCAATGGCTAATTTCACTGTGTAATTATGTGCTTATTGCCAACATCAATAACCCATCATCAATTACAAAACCTCTTAAATGTATTTATCGTATCCGCTTTCATCTGTTTTTTGCAACTTCCAAAGTTTTGTTTTTTTTACGCTCTCAAAAGCAGTTTTCAATTCAGTACTAGTATTAAAGTCTTTGCAGTTGCCTTCGTCTTCGCCTGTCTTTTCAGTATAAAGGCAAGCCCTTGCATCTTCAAATTTCTTACGTGTTGGTAAATCGTTAAAGATTTTTATGAATGCATCACAATTAAGCTTATTTGCATAGCACTCAAGCCTTTTCAAGACAGTGCAACCTTGCACATTGAGGCTAGTGAGCTGATTGTGGTAACACCAAAGCTCTTTCAAGGCGGTTAGGCCTTGCATATCAAGAGTAGCAAACTTGTTATTAGAACATATAAGGTTTTGTAAAGCACCCAATCCTTTCACGTTAAGAGCAGTTAGTTGATTTTGGGAGCAGTTAAGCTCTCTCAAAGAGTTTAGACCTTGCACATCAAGTTCGGTAAGTTTATTGTGGTAGCAGTTAAGCTCTTGTAACGAAGTTAAGCCTCGCACATTAATGGAGGTGATCTCATTGTTGTCACTTGATATTCCTGAACAGTCAAGCATAGTGATGTTTCCTTTAATGACAACCTTTGTGCTTGTTGCAGTTAGTGTGTTTTTTGTATATCCACTTTCAAACGTTGCTACGGTGCAACTTTCAATCGTTATTGGTTTGCCGTCTTCAGTCTTTGCACTAACTTTGATGGTGAGCTTGTTGGGGCTCAAGATAAGCACAGCACTGCCTTCAACAGATGGCATGTTAGGCGGTGAAGGAGGTATGGGTGGCATGCCTTCACTTTCAAAGCTCACGGTGATTTTACAAGGCTTAGTTATGGTATGTGTGTAAGTTGTGTTGCTTCCGTTCACTACTTTCCCATCAAGCGTCCAGCCCTTTACCTGATAATCTGTGCTAGAGTCTGCAATGAAGGTTACAACTTTACCTTCTTCGATGCTTTCCCCCGAATTGATTTCTACCTCCTTTTTATTTTTCATAAAATAGGCTAATCTCGTATCCACTTGGAAAAGTGTAATCTATATAAAAGGATATAAACCATTTGGCAACATAATAAGTTATTTCATAAATCGTTTTTAAAAGTTGAGATTTTAGCTAATGCTTATGCTGATATTATAATCTAATTTCTAAAAGCCATTTTGAACAATATAAGTGTGCAAAACATGATAGTTTCGATACGAAAACCAGCGAGATTTGCATGGCATTTATGTAAGTTTTTTTGATCTATTGCATAGAGGCAAATTTATTTTTCTAGGCGTGAAAACGCCCACCTTTTTGTAAATTGCATTTATTAAGGCATTCTTATAGGGAAAGAGAGGGACAACTATTCCGTATCGGGCTTTTCAAGTCAAAAATAAGCATTGCCGACCTTTAGTATGAGAATATTAGTTAGCTAATATTCTCATACAGAAATTTGTATTACACATAAATCACTATGAAAAATATAGGAAAAAAGGTCTTCTTTATGGTAGATTTTATAACTGAACTTATAAAATTAAAGGATGAAAAATATAGAGTTTTTACACAACGTCTTATTCCAAATATTCCACTTGAAAATATAATAGGAGTAAGAACTCCAATATTACGCTCTTTGGCAAAAAAATTATATAAACAGCAAAGTGAAGAATGTAAAGTTTTTTTAACTAAATTGCCTCATAAATATTTAGATGAAAACATGCTTCATGCTTTTTTGATTTGCCAGTTTAAAGATTTTGAAAAAGTAATGTCATTAACAGAATCTTTTCTTCCATATATAGATAACTGGGCAGTATGCGATTCTTTTAATCCTAAAGTATTTTCTAAAAATCTTGAATTTTTAATAAATAAAATAAAAAAATGGATTTTATCCACTCACCCTTACACAGTGCGTTATGCCATTGGGCTATTATTAAAATATTATTTAACTGATGCCTTTAAAGAAGAATACTTAAAATTAGTAGCAAGTATTAGAAGTGATGAATATTATATCAATATGATGATAGCTTGGTTTTTTGCTGAAAGTTTAGCAAAACAAAAAGTTATAACTCTTCCATTTATAGAAAAAAAAGAACTCACTTCTTGGACACATAATAAAGCAATTCAAAAAGCAATTGAATCTAAACGTATTTCTCCTGATTTTAAGCTTTACCTAAAAAGCTTGAAAGTTAAAAATTAATTTATCTTATAAATACAATTGTTTATAAATTAATAGAAGTCTTTAATAAAGCAAAGATTTAAGTATTTATAAAACTACTACGATATAAAAAATTGTAAGGAGTAGTAAATTCTTTTTTATTTATGTTTTGGCTATTTTTACTTATCTTTTTCTTTGCATTTATTGCAATTTATAACACACGACATGGTAAAAGTGTAATTGATTTTTTTAGATTTTACATAAAAGGACAACAAAAAGGTTTTTCTTTTTATGAACTACGTCTTTTATGGAAACTTATCGCATATGCAGAAGAAAATGAAAAAGCATATTTTTTTTCTTCTACTTCCTCTTTAGATTTTTGCATTAATATTATTCAAGAACAAATAGATCAAAATAAAGCATTTAAAAATACTGCAAAAGCTCAATATTTACTTACTAAATTATATGATTATAGAACAAAGTTTGCACTTGAATTAATGCAAAATCAATATCAAATTACCACTACACACGACATGGAAGAAAGACAAGTGTGTATGTTATTATCTAAAAATGTTGGCTCTATTTATATTCGATGTGAACAAGTATTAGATGATTATGTAAAGTTTGTTATGTTTGACTCATCTGCTAGAAAGGCTTCAAAATACAATTGGCATGATGATTATGCTCAAATATATTTTTGGAGACAACATGATGCAGGATATTTTTATGTTTCTAAGGTATTAGA
>JBQNBK010000129.1:0-4745 GCA_052169975.1 Treponema sp. | reverse complement strand
CAAAAAGTTATATTAAATGGTTGGGTTCATAGAAAAAGAGAACATGGCGAGATTTCTTTTTTTAATTTAAGAGATAGGTACGGCATAACACAAGTTATGATTGATTCTGATTCAGATGATGAATTAAAAAAAATGGCACAATCAATAAAAATGGAATATTGTGTAGCAGTTGAAGGAACTGTTAGATTGCGTCCTGATGAAATGATCAATCCTGACATGACTACTGGAGAAATAGAAATTAAAGCAGAAAAGATTATGATTCTTTCTACTTGTGAAGTTCTTCCCTTCCAGATTGATGAAAAAACAAATGCAAATGAAGATTTACGTCTTAAATATCGCTATCTTGATTTAAGATCTTTTTCGATGCAGAAAAATATTATGCTACGTTCCATGTGTTCTTTTGCTGTTAGGGATTATCTAACTCATCAAGGTTTTTTAGAAATAGAAACACCAACTTTTATAAAGTCAACACCAGAAGGAGCTAGAGATTATCTTGTACCTTCACGCTTATATCACGGAAAGTTTTATGCTCTTCCACAGTCTCCACAAATATATAAGCAACTATTGATGGTTTCGGGTTTTGATAAATATTTTCAAATTGCACGATGTTATCGAGATGAAGATGCTAGAGGAGATAGACAACCTGAATTCACCCAAATAGATATTGAAATGAGCTTTGTTTCAAGAGAAGATGTTTTGAATCTTACAGAAGGAATGATGAGTTATATTTTTGAAAAATGTTTAGCTAAGACAATTCCAGCTCATTTTGAACGTTTAGCTTATGATGATGCAATTGCATTGTATGGAACAGATAAACCAGATTTACGTTTTGACATGAAGATTCAAAAAGCAGAGGCACTTTCAAATATGGGGGAATGCCCATTCTTCAAAGAAGCAGTGGAAAAGGGACATGTAATACGAGCTTTGGTTGTGGAAGGAAAGGCTAATGAATATAGTAGAAAAAAGATTGAAGAACTTGAAAGTGTTGCTAAGATATATAAGGCAAAGTCTTTATATTGGATGAAAGTAACAGATGAAGGCTTTGAAGGTGGCGTTGCAAAGTTCTTTCATGACAGAAATGCTATCTGTGAAATGTTAGGTGCAAAGACAGGAGACTTACTACTTTTTACAAGTGATGAAGCAAAAGTTGCTTCTGTGGCATTAGGTGCTGTTAGGACTAAACTAGGCAAAGATTTAAGTCTTACTAGAAGTGATGACTTTAAGTTTGTGTGGATAGTGGACTTTCCACTTTTTGAATGGAACGAAGAAGAGAATAGATGGGAAGCTGCACACCATATGTTTTCTGCTCCACAAGAAAAATATCTTAAAACATTAGAAGAAGATCCTGCTTCAGTGAAAGGGGATTTGTATGATCTTGTTCTCAATGGTTATGAAATAGCTTCTGGTTCAATAAGAATACATGATTCTGCTTTGCAAAAAAGGATTTTTAATATTGTAGGCTTTAGTGAAGAAGAAGCTGAAAAGAGATTTGGCTTTCTTACAAAAGCATTTAAATACGGGGCACCTCCACATGGAGGAATTGCACCTGGATTAGATCGCTTATTAATGATTATGACAGAGCAAACTTCAATTAAAGAAGTTATTGCTTTTCCCAAAAATTCTTTTGCAGTTAGTCCTATGGATGAATGCCCTTCTACTGTTGATGAAAAACAACTTAAAGAGCTTGGTTTGATTATTCAAGAATAATATGCTTCGAACAAATAATCCTGAAGTACAAAAATGGGAAGCTTATATATTATGCATGAGTGAGGATCGTTTTTTTGATATCATTCATGCGTATTTTGGAGAAATAAAAACCCCTTTTAATAAACATAATTTATTAGAAAAATTATCTTCATTTTTGTTAAATGAAGAAATTAGAAAGAATATAATAAATGCTTTAAGTTACGAAGACTTAAAACTCATAGCTAGCATACACTATCTAAAAAATCCAAGCGTAGATACACTCAAATATACATTTATTGAAAACTCACCAAATGCTATAAAAAAAAAGCTAATTAATCTTGAAGAACGTCTTTTAATTTATAGAGAAACTAATTCAAATAACCATAGTATGGTTAAATATAGTGTTAATCCGCTTTTAGTTGAGCCATTATTGCCATTTTTGAATATGTCTTTTTTATTGCCTTATGAGGACTTGGAAGATTCTATAAGCGTTGAACCTTTATTAACGCCTGTGTTTTTTTCTTCTTTTTATTCTTATATAGTAAATAATACAGATATTTTCAAAAAGGATGGAAGTTTTAAGAAGAAAGCTTATGATAATATTATAAGCATTTTTCCAGTATTAAAATATGACTTAGACATTATTGAAACTATATTCAATAGTTTTATTAATTTAAAGTTAATTAAAAAAACTGAAAACGAAATTATAATTATAGAAGAACAATGGAAAAAGTTTGCTGGTTTAACTCATTTTGAAAAACTTATTTATATTTCGGCATCAGAATTCTTTTGTAACACTTGTATTGAATGTAATATAGCAGCAATTTTTAATGAGCTATTACATACTCTTAAAAAAGGTGCTTGGTATTTTGAGGAAGATGTGTATAGAGCATTCTTTTTGATATATCAAAAGTATGCTGGTCCTAATGATAGGGTTTGTTTGAATTACACAGCTTCCAATTTATTAAGTTTTAAAATTATAATTAATAAGCTACTATACATAGCAGGAAAGCTAGGTGTAATAGTTGAAAGAAAGAATATAATGGCTTTTAATGAATATTTTAGAAACATTGTTGAAGATGAAAAACCATTACTTCTTTCAAGCACTTATGAAGTTATTATAAGCCAATATGCTTCGTTAAATAATTTATTACCAATTTTATCAGGGGTAAAGATTATTAAATCACAAACTTTTGCAAGCTTTGAATTTAGTAGACAGACATGTGAAAAGCTATTTCAAAAAGGCTTAGATGCAAAAGAAATACATGAAAGTTTACAACTTCTTTCAAACCATCCCATTCCACAAAATGTTGTAGCTTCAATTGAACAATGGTATAAAAGTTATAAGTCTATATCTCTTTATTTTGGATTTGTTTTATGCGTTGATGCAAAGAAAAAAAAGTTTTTTGAAAATGGAACTCCACTTTCAAAACTGGTAAAAAAGAATATCGGGGATGGCATTTATTTATTAGAAAATTCTAATATAAAAGAAATAAACACACAATTAAAAAAAGCAGGATTAGACTTTATATTTTATGACTTAAAAGATAACAAAGTAAATATAGATGTGCCTTATGAGCGTTTAGAAAAAGAATTTGAGAGTGCTAAAAGTGAAAGTAAAGCTGAATTACTAAATGAAATCAAAAAAAGAGAAGATGTGTATTTGCAAAAAGAAATAGCATTGCTAGAAAAATTGCAAAATGAAGAGCTGGATATAGATGTAAAAAATATTTTATATGACAGAGTTAAACGCCGTGTTATTTTAACAGAAAACCAGCTTAATCCTGCAACTATTAACACTAAAGCTCGGGAAGTTAAGGCTTTTGATTTTCTTGGAAAAATAAAGTTTTTAGAAGAAGCTAAAACACAAAAATATCTCTTAGAGATTACAATGAATGATAAAAGTATCATAATAGGCTACATTGAAGAAATGTGGAAAAACTTTAAAGAAAACACTATAGTTCAAATCACTGATGATGTTTATTCAAAATTTCAATACCTTGATGTTTCACAGATATTAAAAATTAAAGTTGTAATTCAATCAATTTTTACTTAAAGATTATGAAAATTAACATTATTACTGCATTTACACAAAAAAACAGAGTTATAGGAAAAGATGGAATTCTTGTATGGAATATTAAAGAAGACTTAAAGAGATTTAAGTCTCTTACAATGGGACATTTTTGTGTTGTAGGTTATAATACTTTTGTAAATCTTCCCCCTTTACCAAATAGGCATTTGATTGTTTTATCCCAAAAACATTGTATAAAACAAGAGGGAATTTTAGTTGCAAGTTCAAAACAAGAAGCGATTGATATAGTCAAAAAACATGGAGCAACAGAGTTATTTTGTATTGGTGGGCAAAAAACATATGAAAGCTTTCTTTCAATAGCCGCTACTCTTTATATAACTGAAGTGTTGGAAGAGTACGAAGGTGATAGCTTTTTCCCAATGTTTAACCAAGATGAATATCATTTAATAGAAGAAATTCCGTTAGAAAAATTAATATTTAAAACATATCAAAAGAAATAGATAGATAATTGCAAAACATATCTTTTTCTGGATTCACTTTATTTTTGTTAATTCCTAGTATCCGCCACCTCTATTTTGAAAAATATTTTTATAAAACCCTAGCTAGAGTCGAAAAATACTCTAGCTAGAAGTGCTTTAAACTCTAGCTAGAAGCCATCTAAACTCTAGCTAGACTATGGTCTCGTTGTCTGTCGTTTTCGCCTATCGTTAACGGCCGTTTTTACTATGCGAGAATGGTCGTTAATGGGATGCAAACTCGCATATAATCGATATCGAAAACTGCATTGTTTTTGATCTAGAAAATGTGTTATTTTGCCTCTGGTGAATTATAATAATAAATCTAATATGATAGGGTAGAGTGATTTATGTTAAAATAGGATAAGCAAAAACAATTAACTTGATTGTTCGATGAGTTATGTATATATTGCCTTGACAAAAAGAATTGAATAATGATAAAGTTTTCTGCACATAAAGAACAATCCCCGGTTGTGTAATGGTAGCACCGCAGATTCTGGTTCTGCTTGTGG
>JBQNBK010000128.1:0-4769 GCA_052169975.1 Treponema sp. | reverse complement strand
ACAACACCTTGTATCATGCCTTTCCGCTGCTCATTCACATCATCTGGCACATTATTCTTTTTTTTCTTAAATTTATCAAATAGTTTCATGAAGCTTCCTTTATAATTTTAATATCATTAAATAATTTTAATATATCTTCTTGTAGTATTAGCATGGGTTGTTCTTTTGAATTATCACTATGATCCATTCCTGATAAATGCAAGATAGCATGAATAATAAGCCTTTTTAACTCTTCATTTTCAGTTACAGAAAAGTTAATTGCATTCTTTTTTAGTGAATCAATGCTAATAACAATATCACCTGCAACATACCTTTCATCACCCTTTTCATCTTTATAAGACTCCCCCATTTCAAAAGAAAGCACATCTGTAGGGTAATTTATGTTTCTATATGTGTTGTTCAGTTCTTGAATAAATGGATCAAAGCAAAAATGGATAGAAACATCCCAATTTTCTTTTTGCAAATGATTCAACACAGCCAGTGCAAAATCAATAATAACTTTTTTATCTATAAAAAGTTCCAAAGAGTCATTTTCGTAAGAAATAAATAGATTGTTAGGCATTAAAGACTAGCCCTTTTCATTTTCTGTACCTTCTTTTGTAGGCAACTTTTTAGTTTCAATCTTTTCATCTTCTTCATCTTTTTGATTAGGATATTTTATTCTTGAATGATAATAGCCAGATAATATATCAATAAAAGTACTTTTAATTGTGCTTATATCTTTAAATGTCAATTGAGATTCATCTAATTGCCCGCTTTCAATTTTATTTTTAAAAGCATTGTTAATAAACTTAGTTAATGATGGAACAGAGTGTTTTGAAAGAGAACGACATCCTGCTTCTATCATATCAGAAAGCATAACAACAGCTGATTCTTTTGTTTGAGGCTTATGTCCGGGATACGAAAAATCTATTGGGTCAATATTCTCACCAGATTCTTTCGCTTTGTTATAAAAATATGCAATAAGTCCGTTTCCATGATGTTCTGCCATTATGTCTATAACAGCTTGTGGAAGGTGTAAAGTACGTGCTTTTTCAATGCTTTTTTGCACATGACTTCTTAAAACTGTGGCAGAAAGACGAGGTGGAATGCCATCATGTTTATTAATTCCATCATGCTGGTTTTCTATAAAATATTCACCCATATCCATCTTGCCAATGTCATGGTAGTATGCCCCAACTCTTGCCAAAAGAGCGTTAGCCCCTATTGCATTGCAAGCATTTTCTGCCAATGTTGCCACCATCATTGAATGACTATAAGTGCCCGAAACAGCCACGAGCATTTTTTTCATTAATGGAGTGTTCAAGTCTGAAATTTCAATAAGCCTAAATACTGTAGGAGTATTCAATATCACTTCTATTATTGGCAAAAAACCTAGTAAAAATATGCCACTTAAAAAGCCATTCAAAGAAGATGCAAGTAAGATAAAAATTATATTTCCTATAGTGTTGGGAAAAATTAGCAAGCAACTTAAAGCAATAAGAGGTTGCACACCAGCTAAAATACACGCAGTTTTAATTAAATCTAACCTTCTCCCTGTAATATTTGTAAACGCAATTCCAGAAATACTAGAGAAAAATGCAAACATAGAAAGAGGTAAATTGAAGTTGGAAGCAAGCAAACAAGAAAAAGACAAAACAACAGAAGAAACCACTGCCATTCTCTTGTTTCTTAGCACATAAAATAATATTGAAAAGAAAACACAAGGCAAAAAAGGCACTAAAGAAAAGCCTTGAGAAATAAAACTAACATGAGATAAAAGAACGAGCTCAATATAAACCAAAGTTGAAGCTAGTAATAAAAGCAAAAGATATTTCACTTCTATCACTTCCCCAATAATCTCTTTTGAAAGCAAGAAAATTGCCAATGCAAAACACGCTGCAATATATATGATGTAGCCAATAAATAAGTTCATGTTTACAAGGCTATCAGTGCTTTGATACTCTTTTAACTTATTATAATCTTCTTCTTTTATTACAAAATCGCGTTCTATAATTTTTTCACCCTTAGAGATTTTAAGTACAACATTAGGCACTTTTTCAAGCTCTTCCATCACTTTCTTTTCAGTTTCTACCTTATTATATGTTACATTAGCATTAACAAATGGAAGAATCATAAATGCAACCACATCATAAGAAGAAGGATGAGCTACAAGCATGCTTTTTATATATGTTTCTACATCAATATTCTCATAACCAGAAATTGTATGCAAAAAAACTAAAGACGTAAAATCAACATATCTATATTCTGTTTTTTCATCATAAGAGTAAATAATAGTAGCATCTGTAGTGTCATACAAATCTAATAATTCTTTTTTTTCGTCCAAAACACCTGTTTCAATAATTCTTTTATAAATTGAAAGACTTGAAGTGATTATGTTATACAAAACTGGGGTTCTATACAGTTTTTCCAAAGTTGGCACATCAAACTTAGAAGGATATCTTTGTTGCATATTAAGCACAAACTCATCTACATTTTGCACACCTTCTTTCATTTGAAAAAGCTCTTGAGTAAACGCTTCATAATTCTTATATGCCATTTCATCTGTATATTCGTTTTTATCAAAAATAGCACCAATAGTTCTTCGTTTTTCCTTGCGTTTTTCAAGTGTTGCCTTTTCATCTATATATTCAATATCTTTATTTGCAATGATATCACGATTAGCCACTTTGCCAACCTTAAAATCGTCAAGTGAAAACTCAGAAAAAATAGCATACTCACTCATATTTATATAAGTAAGCATGACTATTATGAAAAAACTAAATAAAAGAGAAATATATAACACTTTGTTTCTTTTAAAAGCAGAAAATGCCTTTAAAACACAACTAAGTATTACATCAAAAAAACGAATTTTATTTTTATGTACCATAAAATTAAAATGAGAAATCAAACGAACTTAAAGCTTCAATTAATTTACTCATGCTTTAATTCTAAATATAAAAATGACTATAGGTCAAGTAGGAAGCTTGCATTAAAAAACTCTAGTTTTTTATTTCTATTTTCTTAATCCAGTCAATAACATCCCTTTTTGCTCTATCCCTTTCTTTTTGAGCCACAGTTCCACGCATTGCAAATGCCTTTAATACTTTTGCTTTAGGGCATGTTTTTTCAATATTTCTCACCGTGTTTGAAGCCCCACTTCCTTCATGTGTGCAAAAAGGAATGATTACCTTTCCTGAAAAATCATTGTTTTCTAAAAAAGTATACACTGCCATAGGCATATCGCCCCACCAATTAGGATATCCTAAAAAAACTATGTCATAATCTTTTAGGTTTTTAATTTCTTCTTTAAGCTTTGGACGAGCCTTTGAAGTTTGTTCTTTTTTGGCCACATCAGTGCATTCTTTATATGACTTTGGATAGGCTTTTTCTGTCTCTATATGAAAAAGTTCTCCTTTTAAATACTCAGCTATAAAATTAGCAAGAACTTCTGTGTTCCCTGTTTTTATATTACCCACACCATAGTTTTCATCTGCACGAGAAAAATATGCAACTAATATTTTTGCATCTTTCTTTGCACCTTGAATCATTGCCTGTGCATAAACGCTTACACTCATAAGAAACAAAGAAAAAATAATTAAAGATGTTTTTTTCATAAACAATTCTCCATAATTACACCATAATAAAGACTTTCACCCATTTATATCAATAGCATAAATATTATTCATTTCATGAGTTTGCCTTACAGTTTTGCTATGCAAAACATTGCAAATTTATAGACTTAAAAACAATGCAGCTTCTGCATCGATTATATGCTAGTTTGCATGCCATTAACGGCCGTTCTCGCATAGTGAAAACGTCCGTTCTCGTTATACTAAAACGTACGTTAACGATAGGCGAAAACGGCCGTTAACGAGACCATAGTCTAGCTAGAGTTTAAATCACTTCTAGCTAGAGTTTAAAGCAATTCTAGCTAGACTATTTTTAAACTCTAACTAGAGTTTTGTAAAAATACTTTTCAAAATAGAGGTGGCGGATACTAGGATTGATGCTCTTGTTTTACAAAAGCATCTTATGAGAGAAAACAGATTGATGAAATTATTATGTTTAGCCTTTAAAAGGAAAGAACAAATACAATAATGATTAATTAGATTTGAGCAAACATAGTAATTACATTCTTAAAAGATTTTATAAGAATAATAAGGTAGGAAACAAAAAGTGTATAATAGAAATAGCAAGACAAGCTATTCCTATATAATACTCGTTTGCTTCTATAATTGAAAAGAAATTATTGTTTTCAATTTTATCAGGATAGTTTTGTTTAATATATCGTGTTAAGAAAACAAAATAGCCTGCAAAAGTTATAAGAGATGGAAACAAATCACCTAAAATAATAATGCCTTCATAAGGAGCAATTAATGAAGATGTTGCTATTATACATGCAAAGATTGTTAAAGCTAGCGTGAATGTATTGCTATGCAAAAAAGGATACTTCACTTCTTGTGAAGACTCTTCTTTACTATTAAATTTATCCATTATAATAATTGCACCCATTAAAGCATTAACTGCAACCACAAGTAAATATATTTGCAACATATCTTGCACTCTCCTAGTTAAAAACCATTGTGTAATAAAATATATACCATTTCTTTTAATACTACAAGAGGGATAACTAGCTTCGAGGTTTTTAATTATTTAACCGTTTTACCCTATTGACATTTTATCATCTTTATAACAAACTAGCGTAACAGTCTTTAATTGTTTGAAGGCTTTCGTGGTGGACGTAGTTCAGTGGTAGAACTCCAGATTGTGGATCTGGCTGTCGTGGG
>JBQNBK010000127.1:0-4808 GCA_052169975.1 Treponema sp. | reverse complement strand
TGGTTAAAGATGCTCCCAGTGAAATGGCAGAAGCAAATCTAATAAAACAAAGCTCGGCTAAAGAACCCCCGAATGAGACAATTCAAAAGATGCTAAAAGAAAGGAAGCCTTTTAAAAGACACTCAAAAAAGGCGAAGTGCCGTGCAAGAAGGCGGAAAATGCTGGCGTTTTCTCGGTGTTGAAGCTTTTAGTTTGTATGATAAAAGTGCATTTCACATCTCATTTGGTTTTTAAAAAAAAGTATAATACTTGACCAAAAGCCAGAATATCCCATAAACTACAAGGCATATATGCAATGTTTCCTCATTTTGGGTATTTATGTTTTAGCACTTATATTGGATGGTATGAGAGCATTTTATTTTTCTTTTTTGATGTTTAATTCAGGTATGCTATCTTTTTATTCTTATATTGTGTCGTGCTTTTTTTCTCTTTCTCCAATACTTTGGTTCACTCTAATTATAGGTGAAAGAAAATATATTAAAAATTTAAGATCCATATCAATGATCAAGTTCTTATCAATATTATCTGGCTCTTTGTTTCTTTTCGACTTATTAAAAAAAGGTGATATTACGCCTTTTAGTCAATCTATTGGTGAGCACGTGTTGTTTTTCTTATTTGTGGATTTTATAATGTTGTTTTTTTCCATATTTAGGGAGGTTGTACTGTGCAAATAATACCTGTAGCAGGAGGTAAAGGCGGAGTTGGAAAAAGCTTAATGGCAGCAAATCTTGCCATTGCTTTGGCACAAGCAGGGAAAAAAACTTACCTCATAGATATGGATTTAGGTGCTTCCAACCTTCATTTAATTTTAGGCGAATACGGAGCCAAAAAAGGCATCGGAACATTTTTAGCAAAAGCATCTACCTTTGAAGAAATTATTATCAAAACTCAATATGAAAACTTGTTTTTTATACCCGGCGATTCTGAAATTCCTGGCTATGCCGCACTTAGAGCTAAATATAGAAATGCTTTAGCCAAAGAGTTTATTAAATTAGATGCTGATTTTATTATAATAGACTTAGGGGCAGGCACCCATGTTGGGATATTAGACTTTTTCTTGCTTTCTGCACATGGGGTGGTGGTTACAACCCCTTCTGTTACTGCAACACTTGACGCTTACATTTTCTTAAAAAATGCAGTTTTTAGAATGATGAGTGGGGCTTTTCCATCTGGTTCTAAAGGGGCCATTTTTTTGGAAAATTTGAGGAAAGATGCAGCTTCAATGCAAATGATGTACATTCCAAAAATAACCGAACAACTAAAACAGATAGATAAGGAAAATGCAAGTGTTTTTGTAAGACGCTTAGAAATGTTTAAGCCACGCCTTATAATGAACATGATTGATGACCCTAAAGACACTGATAAGGCTCTTAAAATAAGAAGATCGTGTAGGCAATATTTAGATATCGACTTGGAACACTTAGGTGTAGTTTATAGAGATTCTATTCAAGATGTAGCTCTTTCTTCAAAACTCCCTGTTATAATTTATAAGCCTAACTCTATGGTTTCTCAAGCTATTTATAGAATATCAGAAAAGGTATTAACTTCAGGTCTACCTCCTGATTTTGATTCAGAAGACTTTTCTTCTTTTGCAGATGAAACTTTTGAAAATGCAGAGTCTGAAGCACAGTTTGACTTTAAAAATAGAATGGACTACATAACAGAGTTAGTTGGTGGGGAGGCATTAACTGCTGGAGACTTAGCAGAAATGGTAAAGACTCAACAATTTGAAATTTCAATTTTAAAGAAAGAAAATATGCTATTAAAACACAAAATCAAAAAAGCTATTGAACAAGGTTTTAAGGTATAAGTTTTTAATATATTTAAGGAGAAGTATCCAAAATGGCTAATTGGTCTATAGAACATAATGATGATATTAAGAAGTGGTATTTAACTTTTTCTTCCAGTATAGAAGAAGCAAAGCCAGATGTTGAGGATATTTATCTTGAAATTAAGAAAAAAGGTATAGATGTTAGAACTATTATATCAAAACAAAAGATTCAAGACTATATTAATGAAGAAGGAAAAATGCCGACTGTACCTGCTCCTTTATTATTGCAGCTTGACCCTTCTTTTGATGTAAGAGTAATTGTTTCAAATGATAAACTTTCTGCAAAATTATATGTAAGGAAAGCTTTTGATGTTTCTCAAAGTTTACCAATGAATATAATCTTGCGTTCTTTGCAAAATTCAAAGATAAAAGACTTAAATATGTCTGACATTAATTCTGTTTTAGCCCAATTTGATTCTTCTAGCAATATGGAATTGGAAGTTTCAATTAAAACAGGTGTGGCTCCTAAAAGAGGAAAAGATAGAACACTTATTCCACATTTCACTCCATTACAAGAACATGAAATTACTCGCATTACAGAACGTCTTCGCGACCCAAAGTATAGAAAAGAAGGTGAAGCCTCTCCAGATGATGATATGGAATTTCCACTTTCGCAAGCTGAGCAATTTGCTTATGTTGAAGTGGACACTGTAGTTTATGATATTTCACAAGCAGAACCAGGGGAAGCAGGTGTTGACGTTTATGGAAATAAGATTGAAGGATTATCAGGCAATATGCCTTTTGTTGTGGATTCTAGAAACATTGTTCAATTAGGGGATGAATTTAGGGCAAACACAACAGGTATTTTAATTACAAAGCAAGAAGGTGCAAACTTAAAAATGCGCATTCTTCCTTATAAGAATGCAAAAGTAAAAGCTGTGATTGGAAAAGACAAAATGTCCGCTGTGCTCATCTTGGAAAATGGAGCTGGGGCTGGAGAAGTT
The DNA here is from genome assembly GCA_052169975.1 of Treponema sp. GTDB lineage: Bacteria > Spirochaetota > Spirochaetia > Treponematales > Treponemataceae > Treponema_B. Next base: position 2,033 of record JBQNBK010000127.1, on the reverse strand, counting down.
TTATCTGTTAATCTAATTAAAACAGCCTTAAATGATGCAGGTCTTCTTGAAGTTACCCCAATCGATAAGATTGAAGATGCAATAAAGCATGCAAAAACTTACGAAGAAACTGAATACCCATTGTTAAAAGGTGTTGAGCCTATAGGACCAGGTTCTTATCTTTTAGATTGGAAAGTAAGCTTTAGGGATGATGCAACAGTTGCTACTGTGCAATCTGGGGACTTAATTCTTGAAGGTACAAAGTTAAGTAAGGGGCAAGAAGGTAGAGACGTTTTTGGAAAAGTGATTAAGCAAAAAGCTATTCACGAATTCCCTATTCCTGAAGCAGATGAAAGCCTAAGACTTGATGAAAATGGAAATGTTACAAAGTTTTATGCAGTTATTTCTGGTGAATTAAGTTATATCGACAATAAATTAAGCATAGCTTCTACAAAGACAATTGAAGGTGACGTTTCCACTCCAAACCAAAAAATTACATTTCCCGGTGATATTGTGGTAACAGGCGATGTTGGAGATGAAGTTACTATTAAAGCAAAAGGAAATTTAACATGCAAAGGAGATGCAGCAATTTGTTTATTATATTCTGAAATTGTTTTGCGTCTTGAAGGCGGAATGAAAGGGCGAGGACGTGGCACATTGTGGTCTAAAAGCAGTATGTTTTTAGGCTTTTGCGAGGGTGCTAAAGTTTTTGCCGGTGGGAATGTAAATGTTTCTGAATATTGCTTTATGTGTGTTGTAAAAACTAATGGACTTCTTTCCGTGCAAGGTCATCACGGAGCCTTAGTTGGGGGTAGCATTCATGCTGCAAGAGGTTGTGTTGTTAAAAACTTAGGGGCGGAAAAAAGTATTCGCACAGTTATCTCTTTTGGGCAAGACTATCTAATAAAAGATGAAATTGAAGTGCATGAAAAAGAGATTGAAGAAAACACTCGAACCCTTAAAGACTTTGATGAAAAATTGAAGACTAGCAATATGAAAGAAGCAGAAATTGATGAGATAAGAAAAAACAAAGTGAAGCTCATAAAACGTAATTCTGCATTACAACTTAGAATATTCAATCTAAAAGAGAATTTTGAATTTCATATTCCATCTTCAATTAAAGTTTTGGGCACTATTTATCCTGGTGTTGTGCTTGAAAGTCATGGACGTTATTTTGAAATTTTTGAAAAACAATCTAATGTTGAATTTAAGTTTGATGAAATTAATGGAAACATAGTTTGCAATCCTATTGAAGCTTAAAGCGAGGTTTTATGCTTTTATATATTGATTATCCTTCTTGGTTGCATCCAGAAATTATACCGGGTTTTAAGTATTTAAGATGGTATGGTTTGATGTATCTAGTAGCTTTTTTTATTGCATATCTTTTTTTCAAATATCAAGTGAAAAAAGGTGAACTAATTAGCATATGCAAGCAAAAAAAAGACATGAGCCTAGATGATATTTCAAACGTATTTATGTATGGAATTATAGGGCTTTTATTGGGGGCTAGGATTTTTGGCACTGTAGTATACAATGCCCCATACTATCTTACACGTCCTCATTTAATTTTTTGGCCATTTGCTAGCATTGGTGGCAAACTTAGCTTTACAGGCTTTCAAGGAATGTCATATCACGGTGGCTTTATCGGTGGCTTTTTTGGTGTGTTGCTTTGGTGTAAGCTAAATAAGTTTAATTTTCTCGCAATTGCAGATGTAATGGCTCTTTCAATTCCATTTGGTTACACCTTTGGAAGGTTTGGAAACTTTGCCAACGGGGAGCTTTATGGTCGCATTACTACAAGTGGAATTGGTATGGTTTTTCCACAAGTGCCAATGCAAGAACGCTTTGATGCAAGTTTAGAATGGGTAAAGGCTTTTGCAAGCAATCTTGGAATTACAGTGCAAGAAGGAGCTCGGGTGGTTAACTTGCCACGCCATCCAAGTCAATTATATGAAGCATTGTTTGAAGGCGTTGTTTTAGGCTTAATTCTTTTCTTTTTAAGAAAGAAAAAACCTTTTAATGGTTTTATCACTTGTCTTTATGCTTTTGGTTAT
>JBQNBK010000126.1:0-4864 GCA_052169975.1 Treponema sp. | reverse complement strand
TGATATTAGGCAATAAATTATAAAATTAGGCATAATCATGTAAACTATATTCGTAACTAAATAATATTCTAAATCTTTTAACTATAACAAAGTCATATATTTTTAACTCTAATCTTCTTTAAACTTGTTACCCCCTACAACTCAATTCCATGAAGAAGCTCTTTTAGCTTCACTAGCTCATCTTTTGTCAGTGTTACACCCTTACCCATCTTTTGATGATCGCTAGACCAGCTACGAATGTCAAACTTTTCCCCTCTTTTATTCCAATTTACAGTGTTTAATTCAAGTCTCCAGCCTGTTTTGTTTTCAGATAATACACCATGTTCTTTTATAATTTCAAATGAAAAATCTTCTGCCATAAAAACTCCTTAATTTCTCCATTAAAAATATTATTTTTTCTTTGTATCTTCTATAATTTTAATTATATTTTCTATTGTACCTTTTTGACTAATCCTTTTTGCGTTGCTTACTAGCGTTTGATAAAGATTTGTATCATTTAATAAATTTAATAACACATCTAATATTTTATTTTCATCTTGCAACACAATAGCAGCATTTTCTTTCTCAAAAAATCTAGCATTTTCCAGTTGATCTCCACGTGAAGAACCCTGTTGCAATGGGAGCAACACCATAGGCTTACCTAATGTTGCCAGTTCCCAAACAGTGTTTGAACCAGAGCGAGAAATAACAATATGAGAACAGTAAATTAAATCAGGTAATTCATCGTTAATAAATGCAAAAGGCTTATAGCAATCAGCATTTTTTTCAAGCTTATTTAATACATTTTTTGCTTCGTCAATGTTAGCATTTCCAGTTTGATGAACTATAAAAAAATGTTCCAATAGCTTTTCAATATTTGCATAAATTAAATTGTTGATTTGTCTAGCTCCTAAACTCCCACCTAAAACTAAAAGAATTGGCTTTTTGGGCTCCACACCTAAAAATGAATTAGTAGCATTTCCATTAGCTTTATAAAAAATAGAGCGAACAGGATTACCAGTATAAACTACCCTATCCTTTTTCTTAAAAAAATTAAGAGTTTCAGGATAGGAAACCAATATTTTATTAGCTATTTTTGCATTAAGTTTAGTTGCAAGTCCTGGTGAAAAATCACACTCATGTGTTATCACAGGAATGTCTAATATATGAGCTGCAAAACAAGGAGGTGTTGAAACAAAGCCCCCTTTAGAAAAAAGTAAAACTGGTTTTAATTTTAATAGAATAAAAAATGATGCAAAAAAAGAAAAGATTATCTTAAAACAATCAATAAAGTTTTGAAAACTAAAATACCTTCTATATTTACCTGATGGAATTGATATAAACTTCACTTTTGGAAGAGTCTTAACAAAATCTTCATCTCTGCCATTTGAAGACCCAAGCCATATAAGTTCATAATTTTCAAGAAGAGGTTCTGCAATTGCAAGTCCCGGAAAGACATGCCCTGCAGTTCCTCCACCTGTAAATACAATTTTTTCCATTTAGCATGCCACGCTTAAAGAAGGCTTTACATTTGAATTATTTATCATTTCAGCAGTTATGTGTAATAACTTATGACCTTTCATTGAAGGAGCTTCAAACATAGATTCAAGCATTAGCTTTTCAACAATAGATCTCAATCCCCTAGCCCCAGCTTTTTCATCAATAGCTTTTTGTGCAATTGCTGTAATAGCATCATCATCAAAAGTAAGCTCAACATCATCAAGCTTAAACGATGCTTGAAATTGCTTTATGATAGCATTTTTAGGCTCTGTAAGAATCCTTGTTAAGTCATCAATATTTAATTCATTTAACGCAACTTTAACAGGTAAACGTCCAACTAGCTCAGGAATAAGCCCAAATCTCACAAGATCATCAGAACAAAGATTAGAATAAAGCTCTGCTAAATCCTTTTCAGATTGAGTCTTTAAGTTAGCACCAAAACCAACTGGTTGTTTTAATATTCTTTCTTCTAAAATCTTATCTAAGCCAACAAATGCACCACCACAGATAAAAAGAATATTGGAGGTGTCAATGCGTATCATTTCTTGGTTTGGGTGTTTTCTTCCACCCTGTGGAGGCACAGAAGCTATTGTTCCTTCAATTAACTTTAACAAAGCTTGTTGAACACCTTCTCCTGAAACATCTCTTGTTATTGAAACATTTTCACTTTTTCTAGCAATCTTATCGATTTCGTCAATGAATACAATGCCTTTTTCAGCTTTTTCTACATCCCAATTAGCATCTTGAATAAGCTTCAATAATATGTTTTCAACATCTTCACCTACATAACCTGCTTCTGTTAAAGTTGTTGCATCAGCTATTGCAAAAGGCACTTGCATTTTCTTAGCTAATGTCTTTGCAAGCAATGTTTTACCAGAACCTGTTGGTCCTAAAAGCAAAACATTTGATTTATCCACTACAATATCATTTTCTAATGATGGTTTTGTAATTCTTTTATAATGATTATACACAGCAACCGACAAAACCTTTTTTGCATTATCTTGCCCTACAACATATTCATCAAGATATTTTTTTAATTCTTTTGGTGGCACCAAAGAAATACCTTGCACCTCTTCTAGTTCTTTATGCAACTCCACATACTTATTGCATAAATTTAAACATTCATTACATATTGCAAGCCCATTGCCACTAGGAATAATAATAATTCCATCATCTTTACTTCTTCCACAAAATGAACAGTTTTGAATTCTATTAGTCGTCTTATTTATTTTCATTTTTCTTTCCAACCATTATAGTATCCACTATGCCATACTCTTTTGCTTGTTCAGTAGACATAAAATAATCTCTTTCCATATCTTTTTTCACTTGCTCTTCATCATGCCCTGTATCTTTTGCAAAATACGAAATAATCATATTTTTCAATCTTAATATTTCTTTTGCTTGAATATTTATATCAGTTGCCTGTCCTGTAACACCACCCCAAGGCTGATGAATCATTACACGTGAAGAAGGAAGAGCAAAACGTTTACCCTTTGTGCCCCCAGCTAATAAAATAGCTGCCATGCTAGCACATTGCCCCAAACAAATAGTTTGAACATCAGGTCTAATATGTCGCATAGTATCATAAATAGCAAGCCCTGCTGTAACAGAACCACCTGGACTATTAATATAAAGGCTTATGTCTTTATCAGAACTTTGAGATTCCAAAAACAATAACTCTGCCACAATTATATCAGCCGACACGTCATTTAATTCTTTATCAATAAAAATGATCCTATCTTTAAGCAACCTTGAAAAAATATCATAACTACGCTCCCCACCGGCTACTTGCTCTATAACATAAGGAACCAACACACTCATTTTACCATCCCCATAAATTTTTAAGAATTAACTCCTAAAAAACCCTCTGATTTTAGTTTTTCACCTTCTTCAAAAGTACAATTTTTAAAAAGTAACTCAAACATCTTATCATTTGTTGCCCTATCCATTAAAGAAGCTTTTGTGTTTTGATCATTACACATATTCTTTAGGTTTTGAATTGGCATCTTCGAATCGTCTGCTAATTTTTGCAAGAATTGTTCAAATTCTTCATCTTCAATTTTAACACTATGTTTTTCTTTTAGTGCATTAATTAATAACGCTCCTTGTATTTTCTTTGTTATGCTTGGAGACATCTCTTGCAATAAAGATTCTTTATTTTCTTTAACATAGTCATCAACACTTTTTGTAGACAAACCAGACCTTTCAAAAAAGCTAGCTAATTCTGATCTAATTTCATAAAGCAACATAGATTCAGGCAAAACAATCGGATTTGCTTCGATTAGTTCGCTCAAAATAAGTTCTTCTTTTTCAGCACGAATTGCAAGAGCTACATCTTGAGTAAGTCTTTCTTTTAAGCTTTTCTTTAAGTCATCTAATGTATTAAATTCAGAACTTACATCTTGTGCAAGCTCATCATCAAGTGCTGGTAAGTTTTTAACTTTTATTGCCTTCACTGTAACAGAAATGTTTTTAGTCTTATTTCTAAGAATATCCATTTCATAATCGTCAGGATAAGTCTTTGTTATCTCTTTTACCTCTCCCTTTTTCATCCCAGCTATATCATCATTAAGCCCATAAAAATCATTATCAACACCTAATGTATAAACATAGTCTTTTCTATTAAGTTCTTCTTTTTCACCATCAGAAACCTTAAAATCGATAGTAACGACATTGCCTTTTTCAACAGTTTCCCCTTCATCTTTTTCTTTGAATATTGCATTACGTTCTTGTATTTTTTCAAGTTCTTTTTGGATATGTTCTTCAGTAACATCAACTGTAGGAACTTTAATACTAAAGCCTTCATCTTTTGTAATTTCCACTTTAGGATACACATCATAGCTAATAACAAAGGTAAAATCTGAATCAAAGTTAATGCTTGGCATTTCTTTCATAACAAAAGGTGAATAATAAAGAGGAGTTTCACCTTTTGGTAATTGCTCAAATATTTCGCTAGTAGTGGTTTCTACAAGATTAGAACTTAAATCATTTTTGATAACTTCACCATATTTTGCTTCAAATATTTTGGCAGGAACTTTACCACGTCTAAAGCCCGGTAAAGCTATTTCTTTTGTATATTTTAAAAGAAGTTTTTGATATTCATCTTTTAGTGTTTCTTTTTTGATTGTTACTGAAAGTGTTGCATTTGCTTTTTCATTAATTGTTAAGCTTTTTTCATATTCCATAAGAAGTCCTCACGAATGTTAAAAGGGAATCTCAAAGAGATAGCAAATAAGTTGATTCTTAGAGATACACCTAGTTTTATTAAAGAATAAAAAAAAAGAGCGACTCGATACACCGAATCGCTCTTTTAAAGCGGGAAACGGGGGTCGAACCCGCGACATCCACCTTGGCAAGGTGGCGCTCTACCACTGAGCTATTCCCG
>JBQNBK010000125.1:0-4953 GCA_052169975.1 Treponema sp. | reverse complement strand
TTTTCAAGTTGAATATCAACAATTTGCCTAATTGAGCTCTTATCTAACTTATTAAACAAAAGCACTTCATCAATTCTATTAATAAATTCAGGTCTAAAAGATTGAAGTAAAAGAGAATCTATTTTTTCTCTTATATTGGATGTGTCTTCTTCCAAAAAGTATTCAGAACCTATGTTGCTAGTCATAATTATAATTGTATTTTTAAAGTCTACAACGCGTCCTTGACTATCAGTTAAGCGACCATCATCTAATATTTGCAAAAAAATGTTGAAGACATCTCTATGAGCTTTTTCAATTTCGTCAAAAAGAATTACGCTATATGGTCTTCTTCTCACTGCTTCTGTAAGTTGCCCACCTTCTTCATAACCTACATAACCAGGAGCTGCCCCAATCAAGCGGCTAACAGAAATCTTTTCCATATATTCACTCATGTCGATACGAGTCAATGCTGCCTCATCATTAAACAAAAATAAACTTAAAGTCTTAGCAAGCTCTGTTTTTCCCACACCTGTAGGGCCAATACACAAAAAACTAGCCAAAGGCTTATTTCCGTCTGAAAGACCAGCTTTGTTTCTTCTAATAGCATCTGCAACTGCATGAATTGCCTCATCTTGACCTACAACTCTTTTTTTCAATACATCTTCTAGGTGTAAGTATTTTTGCATTTCATCAGCTATCATCTTAGAAACAGGAATACCTGTCCACATAGAAACAATGCGAGCAATATCTTCTTCACCTACTTCTTCTCTAAGTAATTGTTTACCAGAACTCCTTGCTCTTTCATTCCTTCTTGTATACATCTCTAACCTTTTTTCTAAAGCTGGAATCTTTGAATATTTTAACTCGGCTGCATGGTATAAATCACCTTCTCTTTCATATTTTGCTTGTTCTATTCTAAGTTTTTCTAATTCTTCTTTGCACCGTCTAGATTTATCAATATTTTCTTTTTCATTTTGCCATTGCATCTTCATTGCATCACGCTTTTCTTTTAGCTCCATAAGCTCTTTTTCAATTTTCTTTAAGCGTTCTTTAGAGGCTAAGTCATCTTCTTCTTTAGAAAGTGAAACTTTTTCTATGTCAAGTTGCAAAATCTTTCTTTCCACTTCGTCAAGAACTACAGGTTGGCTTTCAATTTCCATTTTTAACCTACTTGCAGCTTCATCAACTAAATCAATTGCCTTATCTGGCAAAAAGCGCGATGTGATATATCTATTAGAAAGAGTGGCAGCTGCTATTAAAGCTTCGTCTTTAATGCGAACTCCATGATGCACTTCATATTTTTCTTGCAAACCACGTAATATAGAAATAGTGTCTTCAACACTTGGTTCATTGCAATAAACTTGTTGAAATCTACGCTCCAATGCTGCATCTTTTTCTATATATTTTCTGTATTCGTTAAGAGTAGTAGCCCCTATTGCTCTAAGTTTACCCCTAGCCAAAGCTGGCTTTAATAAGTTTGAAGCATCCATAGAGCCTTCACTTGCTCCAGCACCTACTAGGGTGTGCATTTCATCAATAAATAAGATAATGTTTCCATCAGATTGCCCAACTTCATTAATTACAGCTTTTAGCCTTTCTTCAAATTCGCCACGATATTTTGCACCAGCAACCAAAGCTCCTAAGTCAAGGGATAAAACGCGTTTTCTTTTCAAGCTATCAGGCACATCATCTAATGCAATACGACGTGCAAGACCTTCAACAATTGCAGTTTTTCCAACACCTGGCTCTCCAATCAAAACAGGATTATTTTTAGTCCTTCGAGATAAAACCTGCATAACACGTCTAATTTCATCATCACGCCCAATAACAGGGTCTAATTTTTCTCCTCTTGCTTGGGCAGTTAGATCTAAGCAATACTTATCCAAAGCATTAAAGGTGCTTTCAGGATTTTCACTTGTAACTCGTGCATTTCCTCTGCTTTCTTTTAATGCTTCAAGAATAGTTTTTGTGTTGATGTTGTGTGCTTTTAGCACATCACCAACTTTGCCACCATCTTCAGTCAATGCTAATAAAAAATGTTCTGTAGAAACATATTCATCTTTTAATTTTTTGCTGTATGACTCTGCCATCGCTAATGAATGTTCTAGTGAACTAGAAAAACTCATGTGTATAGAATCACCAAAAGCTTTAGGTTTTTGGTCTAATAAATGCTTAATGTCAGCTAAAAGAGTATTGGTGCTTCCACATATCTTAACCACAAGGGCAGGAACAATTCCATCTTCTTGGGTAAGCATTACATATAAAAGATGTTCTTTTTCAATTAAAGTGTTATTTTCTCTCTGTGCTAGAGATTCAGCTTCTTTTAAAGCTTCTAGAGACTTGATTGTATATATTTCAGTGTTCATGGCAGAGAATATAAGAAAAAAGAGAAGATAAGGCAAGAAAAAAATAGAAAAAGGTAATAGCACTAGCAAAAGCTCGTGCTATTATTAAATTAACCTAAAAACACTCTTGCATTTCCATCAATTGCAAGAATTGTTTTACATTCTGAGCATCTAAACCTACCTGGTTTTGTTGCTTTTAGTTTTTTAGAACATATTGGGCAAGCAAAAACTTGAGGAAATGTATTTGCTTGCACTTCAGTTGTGCCAGCTTTAAAGAAAGCTTCAGCTTCTTCAATTGAATCTTTCACATTAAAAAATTGTGAAAAACCTAACAACTGGAAAACTTCATAAACTTTTGGCTGTATGTCAAGTAAAACTATGTCTCCACCCTTTGGTTTAACTGTTTTTAGAAAAGCTGTGAAAGAACCAATTCCAGTAGAAGAAACATAGTTCAAACTAGCACAGTTGAACACTAACTGAACATATCCGGATTCTATAATTTTACTCACACGCTTTTGAAAAAAGCTTGAATTATATGTATCAATATAACCGTTAAGAAAAACCACCATACAACTACTTAAAGATTCAATCTTTTGTAATTTTATAGTAAGACTCTCATCTCTTTCATCATCAAAGCCTGGTATTATGTTGTTATTACTCATAAATTCTCTTTGTCTCCAAATAATTAAAGTTAGTACTACGTTTCAACTACACCAAATCAAGGCAGTACTGATTATATAAAATAAAGCATTTATATGCAATAGACTAATAATATCTCAAAAATGTAGAAAATCAATATTTGTTACAAGAAAAAAACAATTTTAAGTCTCCAAGCCTAAAAGACATTGGAGACTCTTTCATTTTTTATATTGCACGTGTCTTTTCTTTTAAGAATTCCATCATACAAGGTTTAATACGTTTTGACAAAATATTAAATACTTTCTGATGGTATTCATTCAACCAATCAATTTCTTCTTGCAACAATCGTTCCTTTATTATCGGACGTGTGTCTATAGGACATATAGTGATTGTTTCAAATTGATAGAAAATTCCATGTTCATTTTCAACAAATGGTACTGTTGCAATAAGGCTTTCAATTCTAATTCCGTGCTTATTAGCTATGTAAAGACCTGGTTCATCAGATGTAACCATTCCTAATTCCATAGGCACATCCAAAAACTTGTTGGAAATAGATTGAGGTCCTTCATGGACTGAAAGAAGATAACCCACTCCATGTCCTGTTCCGTGTTTATAGTCTTTGCCAAGTCTCCAAATAGGTTGTCTAGTTAGAGCATCAAGAGCAAAACCTTGTGTTCCTTTCTTGAACTTTGCCAATGCTAATTGAATATGACCTTTCAATACTGCGGTGTAGTTTTCTTTTTCTTCCATAGTTAACTCGCCTAATGGAATAGTGCGAGTTATATCTGTAGTTCCTGTAAGATAATGTCCACCACTATCAAGTAAGAAGAAACTTTTCTTTTCTAGCTTTGCAGAACCAGAAGGAGAAGGTGAGTAATGAATTACAGCTCCGTTAGGACCATAACCTGCAATTGTTTCAAAGCTTTCTTCCACAAACTTATCGCCTTCTTTTCTAAACTCTAATAGCTTTTCGCTTACGTCCCATTCTGTAATTCCACTACCTGCGTTTTCTTCCACCCATTTTATAATGTTAAGCATTGCAACACCATCAACTGCCATTGCTTCTCTAAAATTGTTTAGCTCAGTTTCATTTTTTACACATTTAAGTTTTGAAGTGAAATTAAGCCCTTTTACTATCTTTGCTTTAACTTTACTATATAGGTAGGTATTAGTTCGTGAAGGGTCTAAGTATACAGAACCAGTTAGTTTTTCCACTTCAGAAAAAACAGCTTCATAGTCTTGAATTTCAACACCTTGAGAAGCTAAATATTTTCTTACTTCTTCAGTTAATTGTTTTTCTGAAATGAATAAAATAGCTTTTTTAGCATCAATTAATGCGTATGCTGTAACTACAGGATTGCATCTAACATCGTTACCTCTTATGTTTAAAAGGTAGCAGATATCTTCAAGTGCACCAATTACTGTTGAATCACACTTTGCTTCATTCAACATTTTTCTTACTTTTTCTATTTTTTCTTTTGCATCTGCTCCCGAATATTCTTTTCCAAGCACAAAGCTTTTAGAAAGTACTGGTTGAGGTCTATCATTCCAAATCTCCCCAACTAAATCTTTGTCAGATACAAATTGCACGCCTTCTGATATTTTAGCTTTAATATCTTCAAACATGCTAAGAGAAACTACCTTGCCATCAAATCCTAATTTATCACCTTTTTTTAATTCTTTAGCAAGATATTCGGTTAGTGTTGGCACACCGGGTTCTCCCATTTTGTAAAGCTCAAAAGGGGAACCTTGCAATTGTCTTTCAGCTTGTAAAAAATATCTTCCATCAGTCCAAAGAATTGCTTGTTTATCTGTTACAAGAACAGTACCAGCTGAACCTGTAAAGCCTGAAATAAAACTGCGTGTTTTATAATTTTCTGGTAGGTATTCACTTTGATGTGGATCTGAAGAAGGAACACAATAAGCTTTAAGCCCCATATCCTTCATTTTGGAGCGAAGCATTTCACCTCTTTCTGTAACACTACTCATA
>JBQNBK010000124.1:0-4970 GCA_052169975.1 Treponema sp. | reverse complement strand
AGCTCTGCTTATGGAACAAAGTGTTATGGCACTTAACTGGATGCAACAATCTGGGGAATACCGTGCACTTGCATATCAGGCTTTTAATGCAGCACAATTGGCATTCGATTCAGCCATAACAACTGACAATAAAAAGAAAGCTGTAATTGTAGACCTTGATGAAACAATGATAGACAACAGTGCAGAAGGAGCTACTCGCGTAATAACCAAGAAAGGATACAGCAAAGAAAGCTGGGCTACATGGTGCAGCGAGGAAAGAGCAAAAGCTATTCCCGGTGCTCTTGATTTTGCAAATTATGTAACTGCACAAGGCGGAAAAATATTTTATGTTTCAAACCGTAACAAAAGTGAACATCAACATACAGTTAACAACCTACAAAAACTCGGGTTCCCTAACGTGGATGAAACTTCAGTATTTTTGAAAGACAAGGAGTCACAGAAAACTTCTCGTTTTGAAGAAGCAGAAAAACAAGGATATGCTGTCGTTCTTTTCATAGGCGACAACCTTGATGACTTCGATTTTACAGGCGAAACTTATCATCAATTAAATGATGAGCGCCGAGCAGTTGTAGACAAAAACAAAACAGAATTCGGAATAAAATATATACTATTACCAAACCCCATTTATGGAAATTGGGAAGGCGGATTGGGAAAAGATTATTTTAAATCTAGCCCAAAAGAAAAAGTTAAAATTAGACGTGATAATTTAATAAAAGATTAGTTTGAATTTCCATGATTAGGAAGACCTTAACTAGCATCATTTAAATAGCAAACATTGTTATTTTGAGTAAAACGTCATTACTACGATTACATTCACGCTATTTTTATTAGATGCTAGTTAAGAGTGTCATATTTTATTCTTCTTTTGTAAGAGTCAATCTTACCATTTCTTGCTTTTTTGCATCTAATGGGAAGTTTAAGCTAAAGCTATTCTTTTCATTATTTAGATTGATGGGGTATGCCCAGTTGATTTTACGAAGTCTTGCTATCTTTGCTCCCTTAAATACAGCTTGCAATTTAAACATCCAGCCACCAGAAAACTCATCTTTTGAATATGAATAAGTGCCAACTCCTTCGTGAACTATTTCTTCTCCATATTCATTAATTGATGTAACTTTGATTGAGCACTTATGCTTCTCTGAAAATTTGATTTCGTAGTAGTCTTCAAAATCGCCTACAGAAACTGTACCTGTCCACATTCCTGTAAAATAGTTTGGAACGGGCATTTTTCGTACACATTCTGATGCAAAAGTTGGTAATTTCTGTTCATATTCATTCCAAAGGTTAAGTTTCATTTTGGCAGAATGCAAGATAGTACCTTTTTCCACGTCGATCATGCGGGCGGTAATATATAAGGGACACCCAAGTGCTGCAACAGAGCCAACGATAATGCAGTCAGCACCTAATCCTGCCCCGAGTTTTTTAGCCGTTGTAATGTCTACAAATGGGCTTGCCTGAAACGCATATTCCGCCATTATTTTGTCAAGCCTCTTTCGCTCCACCACAATAACATCGCCTTGTTTTACAAGCTCGTGAACTAATAGATCAGTCATCATTGCGATATTGCCTTCAAAATCCTTATCATCGCAGTCAAAATCAAAAACAGCAACTGTTTGGGGAAAAGCCTCAGTGCTAAACAAAATAAAAAGAATGCTTAAAAAAGTGTGTAAAAAATATTTTTTCATTGTATATTCCTCCTAATCTATCTCCATTTTATATTCCTTCATGTGATTCTTGTTTAAACACACGAACAAGACAAATTTCAAACCTATCATCTTCCCATCCTCTCTCAAGTTTACATATGTTTGTACAGCGGGCATACGGAGAGACAGAATATCTTTGTTTAACATATCCTTTCTTTTTTTTACGTCTTTCATCGTCTGCACGTTTTTTCTCGCTTAGACGTATAAGTGCATAACGTTCAAGATCAATTTCTTCTGTCATACAATAATTTCCCCATAAATCTCTTCGTTTACTACATATGTTATAACAAATACTAGTTATTTCATTATCTTTAGGAAGACGCCAATCATCATAACCACCAAAAATATAATCGTGAGCTATCTGCTTTGCATCTTCATAAGATGCAGAAGTATTCAAAAAAATAACTTCATAGACATATTCTCCCTTAATGTAGAAAACAATACCACCAGCTTCCCCTTCATCACCTATCTTGTATTTTTTTGCATGACCACCTATCATCTTGCCACTCAATTCTGCACATATTTTAGGAAGTTCATCCAGTAGACTTTCTATATCTCCTACTTTTTCTGTATAAGAAGCTAAGATAGTAGTGGTGTTTACATCAATTACTTTGATCGTTACAGCAATCTTTGCTCTGAATTTTATAAGTTGGCCAACTACCACATGATTTGCATTCAATGCCTTTCCTAGTTGTGCCACTTTGTCAGCATTTGACCAATCAGAAGATTGAAACTTAAGCTGTGCTCTTATTTTGTCAAAACTGTTCCTATCCACCACTCTTGCCGTGCCAGTATTAGCATATTCTGCAGTGAAAAGCTCTGTTATAACGTCCACCTCATCTTGTGCAACACCTTTTGCATCAAACGGGGCAACCACTACAACCGGTTTCGATTGGGAAAATACTGCTACACTTAGCAACAATGCACATAGAATCAATGCAATTTTTTTCATAATCTTACTCCTTAAACACTCACATTTGAGCTAATATTTTCTTTTTTTGTTTATAGAATTATTCATAAGAATTCTTTTCTCTTTTAATGAAATTATTTTTTCACACTTATTGATATAGTCTTTTTTAGCAACAGTAGCTCGTTGAGCTATGTTTGATTGATGTATAATATAATTTATATGTAAAAAACCATCCGTTGAATAGAATTAGATTGAATTCGGGAATTAATGCGGGAGTAATTCACAAACTTTTTGATTGCTTTATATAAAACAATAGCTAAGATTGCAATAAATAATTTAAATGAAATATAAAAAAGTATTGAATTTGTTTTTAGATTTATTGAAATTTTATGTTTTAAAAAATAGAGTAAAGATGAGTAAATAACGGTGGGATATAGACTTAACCAGCTATACCCCCCCCCCCCGAATTATTGTATATATTATATCACTATTCTTTAAGTTTCTCATAGAAGCAATTTTATCATATCAAAAGAAAAAAATCAAATATCAATAACGTTAAAACCATACTTTATGAAGAAGGAAAAATAGATAATTTATCTTATCAGTTTTATTCTAGGTGTTTATTTTCTCACTTATTAAAAAATCTCTTCACTTTCTTAAACCAATCCCCATCTTGGCTTATGTAAGCTTTTTCATCAATGGTCACGTCTGTGTTTCCCTCTAGTTTTGCATTAAATATCTTTTCATACTTCAACCCAAAGCGATCTATCAATGTAATCTTAAACTCTTTTTCATTTTTAAAAGCACCTTTACTGTCAAAATTGGCAAAGACAATATTATCTTCTGTTGTTTTTTCTTGCCTTGCAACCATTATTCCACTTACAGTTGTAAGAATACATTCTGCTATCAATTGTTCCCCTGTCTTGTTTATTATCGTTAAAGAACGATAGTCTTTAGTTCGTGCCTCTCGCACTTCGTTTTCTATATTAGACTTATGTTTTGGAATAAGCACATAAACTGCAAAAGACAAAACCATAACAAGAATAATTAAAAAGATAAGCAATTTATTCATTTTTCCGCCCCATATTCTACTATTTCTTTTGTACTATTTAGATCAGAAACAACCATTTTTCCCACATTGCTAGCCATTTTTGAAAAAGAATTGATAACTATCTTTCCTTCATATTTTAAGTAAAAGATAAAGCCACAAAAGGAAGAAAGAATAAATACTGCACTAATATACTCACCCATATATTCCCCCGCAGTTGCTAGCTCAACCATTCCTAATATTGCAATAATAATCCACATAAAACCTGCAATAGATTTTATGCCAATCCACGAAAAAATTATAGCGATAGCAATCAACAAATGACTATTATTAAGTCCCATCTTTTCCAAAGCCCAGCCAACCCAACCAACTGATACTACACTATCAGCTAAAAATATTTTGATAAAACTTCCCAACACTAAGATGCACAAAATAGAAATTATGAAATCGGGTATATTTTTGAATGTGTTGCTTATACCTTTAACTCTAATTACAAAACTGGAATAAATAAACAAAGAACACAAAAGCGAAATAACATTTGGAAATAAAAACACAAAGCTAAAACCATTCTTTTCATAAAACGGAATTGTGGTTAGTAGCAGTGCTATAGAAAAAGAAATAATGCCGGGTATTGGGCTTGCCTTTTTGTTGATTCCCACACATTGAACTCCCTCCGCCCCATTCACTTGAGACAAAAAAGCTCCTTTTGCATTTTCAAGAGTATCAGCTTTTATACTAAGCGTTTGCACTTCTATTTTTTTTAATGGCACTTCCAATTCAGCTTCTAAAGTGAAAACTTTTTCTTTTTTCATATCAATTTCAAATAAAAAAGGGACGCATAGCTTGCGTCCCCTATTACAAAATAAAACAAAGCAATTAGTTATTATTTACCATCATCATTCCAAAAACCATTACGAAAAGAGCAACAGTTTCGCAAAGACCTAAGATAGTAATATATTGAACAAAGCCCTTGCCTGTTTCAGCCAAAGCGTCAGAACCAGCAGCAGCAGCTTTTCCTTGTGCTATAGCAGAAGCTGCAATTGCAGCACCGCAAACAATACCCAAACCAAGCAAGAAGTATGGATGAATACCAGAAACCTTACCAATCATTGTTTGCATAAGCAAAAATCCATAAATAACCTGTGTCAAAGGGGCACCTGCAAAGGCAACCAAAATAAATGGAGCTGGCTTATTGCTCATATAACACCTTTTCCAAGCTCCAACTGTTGCTTGCCCAGCAATAGCAAGACCGATAGCAGAGCCAATAGCAGAAATACCTAATGCACAAGCAGCACCAAACCAACCTAAA
>JBQNBK010000123.1:0-5015 GCA_052169975.1 Treponema sp. | reverse complement strand
TATCAATCTCTGTCCTAAAAAGACAATAACCTCTAAATGTTGCATTCAAAATTACAGGATATGGATGTGTTCCTTGAAAAAGCACCTTAGTTTTTTCAAGATTTCTAGTAGATTTTTCAGTAGATGAAAAAAGCTCATCTGCTGATGAAGAGCTTGCCAAATTAGCACTACCAATATCACTACCACTTGCTATAGAAATGCTAGCTCCTCCGTTTTCTTCTGATATGTCATTAACAGTAATTTCAATATCAGAGTTTACATCCCCGTTTAAGTCAAAAGATCTTGTTTGAGTAAGTTCTACAAGTTGAACACTATCTGCAATGTTAAATTTCACTACAGGGCTTGTTTGCAAAACTTCAACAATATATTGCTCACCTTCAATTGTTGCCATAATTTTATCGCCTAAAAAAACTTCTTTTTCAAAAAGCTCATCCTGTATAATTTCATACACTTCGGTTTTTCTAGTTTCATGTTTTTCACTTGTATTTTCCATTTGTGCATCATTAGCTCCTCTTTCAGAGCGATAGCTTAATAAGAAAGCAAGGCTTACATACACCACACCCACTATAAAAAGAGCAAGTACTATGAACAACACAATTTTCATAGATGCAGTTAGTTTCTTTTTTGGCAACAATATTTCTTGAGGAACGTCAGTATTTTCTATTTTTATATTTTTGTATTGTTTTATAATATCATTTGGATTTAAGCCCAAATATTCAGAATAATTTCTTAAAAAACCAACAATATAAGCTTCAGCTGGAATCTTTTGATATTCATCATTTTCCAATGCTTCAATATACACTCTTTCTATGTTAGTGTCTTGCTCAACTTGTGCTAAATCAACACCCTTTTCCCTTCGAGCTTCAGACAGGATACCTCCAACATTATTCATAAGAAATTCTTCCTACTCCATATATAAAAAATCGTTTAGAATAGTCGATGTGTGTTCAGGCTCAAACACAAAAACACTACCAGGAATTCCCGGATTAATTCTATAAGAAGAAAAGTCAAAAACAACCTTTTCTCCTATTACAGGAAAACATTCTATGCGTCTTATCAAATTAGTTTCAGGAGAAATCATCACACGTAACTTTCTAAAAGGCTCAGAACCACTTCTTCTTTCCATAGAAAGAACAATAACTTCTTCCCCGCCACCTTCTTGAATTGGCTTAGGGCTTGCACTTGTTTCATAAGCAATTATATAAGAACGCTTCATAAGTGATAAACCTTGCCCCGTTGCAAGGGATGGAGCAGAATTTGCAGGATCAGCTTTTTGTGATAGAACTATGTCTAATGACGGTAAATATATGTTTAAGACATCATTTGCAAAAAGAATATATTGATCTTTAGGATAATAAAAATCTATTCGCAAAAAGTTAGGTTTTTTAAACTTAATCACCCCACTTTGAGTAGTGTTTCCTGTCTTTATTGTTATGTTTGCAACATAATTATTAATATTTGCATAACGCTCTGATAGCCTAGAAAAAAAAGCAGATGCTGTTGTAATGTTTTGTGCAAACACACAAGAAAATGAAAAAACAAAAACAGAAAACGATAAAAATATCTTTTTCATATAATACCGCCCATTCATCAAGATTATTCTTGAGAAGTTTCTGCCTTAGCTTCCACAATATCAATAAGCTTAATTTCAAATATCAAAAGAGCATTAGGAGGAATAATTTCTTGTCCTTGATATTTAATTCCTTGCTCACCATAACCTTGTGCTGCTGGAATATATGCCTTAATCTTAGTACCAATAGTCATTAAAGGAAGAAGTTCTTTCCAACCTTCAATCATTCTTTCCAAAGGAAGTTCAGCACCTTCTTCAGGTGAAGAATCAAAAACCTTACCATCTAAAAACTTACCTTCATATACAACTTTTATAGTGGATTCTTTTGTAGGCTTTTTCCCATTTTCATCACCTTTTTCAAGCACCTCATACTGTATTCCACTATCAAGAGTGATAACGCCTTCTTTTCCTTTGTTTTCATTTAAAAAAGCATCTTGCTTTTCTTTGTTTTCAGCTGCATACATTTTCTTTGCTTCATTAAAAGCACGAGACAAAGTCTTTTCTTGCTCTGATGTATCAATATCTGCATTTGCTAATTCAATATTATCCAATAATCCTTTATATACTGCACCAGCATCAATTGCTAAATTATTCATTTTAACAGCCTTAGCTAAAATCACACCATAGGCATAACCAATTTCTTTAGCTGTTGGAGCTGATAGTTCCATTTCTTCTTTAACTTCCATAGAAGTTTTTTCTTCGTTGTTTACACTTTCTTCATTACCTTCAGCCATCTTAGCTTCTTCTGTTTTATTGCAAGAAGTAGGCAATGCCAAAACGCAAACAAAAAAACTAATAAGGAAAAAAACTAGCTTAGACAATTTATTCATAATTCCACCAACCTATCAATAGTATTTTGCAAGAATATAATACTTTACATAAGAAAGTCAATTATAAGATAACAATATTTATTAAAAACTTCAAATGTAAGCCCCTACTAGACATTTTTCATATTTAATATAAAAATATGTTTCAGGTATGGGAAACTACAAACATATTGAATGGGATGAAAGTCTCAGTGTCGGCTATTCACAAATAGATGGTCATCATAAAAAACTAATAAACATTATTGAAGAAATTTATTCTCTTTTGGACTTACCTATAAATGAATATCGTTATAAAGTAGGCAAAGTATTAAAAAAACTTTCTGACTACACTATATATCATTTCACTGAAGAAGAGAAAGTAATGAAGCAACATAAATATCCGGGATTTGAAGAACATGCGAAGATACATGCTTCTTTTATAAAAAAACTACACGATGCTCTTCCATTAATGGCAGGTGGAGACAAACAAACTGCTATAGACATGTATAATTTCTTAGGTAATTGGCTAGTGGAACACATTGCTATTACAGATCATCAATGGTCTAACTTTATACATGAAAAATATCCAGACGAAAAATTCTAATTGAGGTTATTATTTTGAAAAGACTTTTCTCACTCTTTTTTCTATTTCTTTTTCCAATATCTATGTCCTTATTTTCTCAAGTAGCCGTAGATATTTTTGATCCTTTTTATGAAGATTTAAGCATTTGGCAAGACATGGGGTTGATCAACGATGCTCCTAGTTTAAAGCCATATCCTTTGCAAGAAATAAAGCGAATCCTAGAAATTGTTAAAGAAAAAGGAGATGCAGAACAGACTCGCATTGCAACAGAATACCATAATCGTTTTTTTTCTAAAGCCTATCATTTAGGTGGAGGCATTGATATAGCCTTTCAGTTTCCAAATAAGGCAAAAGAATTAACAATTTCTCCAATATTAGAAGTTAACTATAACATCTTTCGTCTTTTATCAATTTCTGCAAACATAAGCGGAGTTTTAACAAACAAATTAAACCATAATTCAATAAAGCCAGCTTTCCATTCATCCAAATATGACTTAGCTAGCGATGACGTAAAAGCGGGTTCTTTTTATGTTCTTCCCAATTTTAATTCAGGCTTTGCATTAGGAACTAGTGAATATTATTTTTCTGCTGCAATAGCTAGAACACATTACGGTTCTTTTTTTGATGATTCAATCTTTATTTCTAAGAATGCCTTGCATCAAGGGCAATTCAATTTTGTCATCAATAAACCCAAATGGTCATACAACCACACTTTCCTAACTCTCACTAGCACTGATGATTTTAAAAACTATAAAAACCCTAAAAAGTTTTTATCTTTTCATTCTATTGATATACGTCCTCTTCCATGGCTTTCTTTTGGAGTTGTTGATTCTATTATTTATGGAGACAGGTTTGAACCAATATATTTTCTTCCATTTTCTGTGTTTTTTATCAGTCAAGGATTATATGACTTTCCTGATAATAGTTTGATAGGGCTCACTTCCACAATAAAACCATATAAGGGAATAAGTTTAGACATAGCTCTTTATGCTGATGATCTAGGTTTTAACGAAATAATCAAGTTCAAAAAAGATGCAAGATGGAGAATGGCAGGGCAATTTGGTTTTTCATACACAATGCCCATATCCCATTGGTTTACGTTTGCAAAACTAGACTACACCTTCATTGCTCCATACACTTATGCACATGTTTCATCATATAGAAGTGATGCATCAAATTACTCAGCATACACACATGAAGGGGAACCATTAGCTACTAACTTAGCACCAAATTCAGATAGGCTTTCATTAAAACTTAAATTTAGGCCAAAACATGGAATCAACCTAGATTTTTTCAACAATTTTATACGACATGGAAACATTGTTGAAAGCATTGATGACATTGAATTTATTAAAGAATATCTTTCAAAACTATACAACACTTCGGGTACTCACCTAACACATGCAACCATAACAAAAGAAGACGGAAAAGGTGGCACAACCAATAAGGGACATGCTTTTTTGTATGCAACTCCTTTTATGAAGCAACAAACAATCCAATATATAGACTACTTAGGTTTTTTGCTTTCTTTTAACCTACCAATATTAAAATCCGGTGGTAAAATATTATTTTCTATAGGATACACTTTTGAAGCAAACATTAACGAAGGTGTTTTACGTCCTATCTATACTCCTCGTGAAGATTGGAAAGGCTGGAACAATAAAACTTTAGAAGAAATTGCAAAAGAACGTGGTGCAGGTGTTACTGCAAATGATATTGCAAATGAAATTATGGAAGAAAGAAATAAGCAACTTAGCGAATGGAGAAGCAAAGCTATAAGCCAAGCTTTTAACCACTATATTAGGCTTTCTTTTAAAGTTACCTATTAATCTTTTTCTAATTATTTTCTCAAAACTTTTATTCTCTTCAATTAGCTAATAAACATAACACATTAGCTAGCAAAGCACTCTTTTTTGCTGTAGCTTAAACTGCTTTTTTGCCTGCAAATGAGCTAGAGTTTTGCTTCTATAAATTGAATATTAATCAATATGAAAAACGGCGGTTTTTGCATGCCATTAACGTACGGTTTCGCTATGCGAAAACGTACGTTAACGAG
>JBQNBK010000122.1:0-5050 GCA_052169975.1 Treponema sp. | reverse complement strand
TGAAAGCTAGTTAGTTTTATGGCACATTATTAAGCAATTTTTCAATCATTGCTCTATTTTTAAGTTTAAGAGTTTCCACATCTTCCTTAGAAAAAGGTTCCACCCACCATTCAATTTCATTCATTTGCCACTGCTTTCTTTGCTTACGTGAAAATTGCACAGGTGGAAGTTGTAAAGGTTCTTCCAAAAGATATAACATATTTGAATCTACAATTACAGGTTTTGCCATTTCTGCCTTTGCTTTTTTTATTGCTTGAAGCCTCACAACAAGCAAAAGTCCAAAGATAAATAGCCCCAAAACCAATAGACCCACTATAATATTCATCTTATTTTCAAACAATTTTTCAAAAAGTTCTTTCATATTAAGCTCTCCTTAATTTTTTTTAATCTTCTTTTATTCTTTTAGAAGGTCTTTGAGGTATAATAACATCTTCTTTTTCAACCTCTTCTTCCACAAACTCATCATTACCTATAGTGCTTTCCCTTTTAAGAGCTTCAAAGTTGCTATCAAGTTTTATTGCAATTAGCTTTGAAACTCCAGACTCTTCCATTGTTACACCAAGCATAGTATTAGCACCAACCGCTGTCTTTGTGTTATGAGTGATCACAATATACTGACTCACATTTGCAAATTCTTTTAGTGTGTTGATAAAACGCATAACATTTTGCTCATCCAATGCTGCGTCAATTTCATCCAAAAGACAAAAAGGCGAAGGCTTAACCATGTAAGTTGCAAAAAGAAGAGACACCGCAGTCATAGACTTTTCTCCACCAGAAAGTAAGCCAATATTTTCTAGTCTTTTGCCCGGTGGTTGTGCAAAAATATCAATTCCCGAATCAAGCACATTATTAGGCTCTGTAAGCCTTACTTCAGCACGCCCTCCCCCAAAAAGCCGCCTAAACATATTATGGAAATTTTTTTTAATTTTATTATATGTATCCACAAACATTTGGGTTGATTCTGCTCTAATTTCTTCTGTTATTCTAAGTAAATCTTTTTGGGCTTTTTCAAGGTCTTGAATCTGGCTAGTTAAAAACTCATGTCTTTCTTTCACTTCCTTAAACTCTTCAATAGCCATGAAGTTGACATGCCCCATCGCATTAATTTCACTTTTAAGCTTAGAAGACCTTTCTTTAAGCACAATTTGGCTTTCTTTTATTTTATACATTCTCTCTTCAAATTCCATAATTTGCCTAGAATGAGTTTCCCTAAAATTATCTTTAATATTTCTAACATAAGATTCCAAAGAAACAATATCCATTTGTAATTTTTCAAGCTTACTAAGCACTGCCATTTTCTTGCTATTATATTCTTCTAGCTTTTTTCTATTGCCTAAAAGATAACTATTCTTTGATTCTATAACCTTTTGCAAATCTGAAAGTTCTTCTGCAAGCCCTTGCCCCTTATGAACTATCGAATTAATTTCTCCTTCAAGCTCTAATTTTTCTTCTGTGTTTTGCATCTGTTTTTCATTGTGAGATGCTTGCTCGCCTTCAAGTTCTTCCAATCTTTCCATCTCACTTCTTTCTTGTTTTTCAAGCAACTTAATCTGGTTTTGCACACCTTGAATTTCTGCAAGCCTTTTTTCTTTATCAATACGCAATGCTTCAAGAGTCTTTTTATCTTCTTCAATTTTAAGCACTAGCTCTTTATTCTCATTTTCTATTTCTTCAATCTCAATCTTTGTACTTTCTATTTCTTCACGTGTTTTAGTAATTTGGTCATCAATATTCCTTTTTTTAGTGATTATTCCTTCAGGAGACAAAAAATCATCCATGAATAATGCAGAATGTTGCTTAAAAGATTCAAAATCTTCTTTCATCTTAATGGCTATTTCATAAATCTCATTAAAAGTTAAAGTTACTTTTTCTAAAATCTCTTGGCTTTTTTCTTTTGAACCAAGATCAATTAAAGAAAGGTTTTTAAGAAAATCCACTTTGTTTTGAACCAATTTTTCAAGCTTTTCTATAAGAGAAGTAAGTGCTTTTCCTTCGCTATCTTTTTGCTTGATAGAAACACCTTGCATTTTCAATTTTTCATCAAGTTCTTTCACAATATCTTCTGTAATCTGCTTTAAGGAAACAGAAAAAGATGTAGCATCATTTTCAAGTTGAACTATCTTTTCTCTATTCTTTTTAATTTTTTCATTGTTGGCATTTAAGTTATTTGAGGATGCACTTATGTTTTGTTCAACACTCACTATATTTTCTTCTATATTAGTGTATTTTTTATTAAGCGAAATGATTGCACCTTTCATTTCATCAATTTCTTCTTGAGTGTTTGAAAGTCTTTCCTTGCAAGAAGTGATTCGTGCAAAATTAACCCTTAGCTTTTCTGACAATTCTGCATCCATTTTAATATATAATTGCAACTGGTTTTCTTTTTCTCGCCTTTCAATATCAAGCTTTAACAATTCTCTTTGCCTATTCGAAAAATCTTCTTGCATTGAATTCACTTCATCCATGTTTTCGTTGAGGTTTAAATCCAATTCTTGAATCTCTTTTTGAATATTAGAAGCTTCTTCTTTTATGGAGTTTTCATCATTACGTTTTAAGGCAATGTCATCAACACAAGACTTTAATCTTAATAGTTGAATATCGATTTCAGTTTCAAACAAAGCATCTTTTGCTTCTTTATATTTTGTAGCTTTTTCTGCTTGCACTTTAAGAGTTTCATATTGCTTTTTCACTTCAGACATAGACGCATAAAGCATCTTCATGTTTTGTTCTGTTTTTTCAAGTCTTCTTTCTGCTTCTAGTCTTTTAATCTTAAACTTTGTTATTCCAGCGGCTTCTTCAAATAAGTATTTTCTTTCTTCAGGCTTACTCGATAAGATTTGGTCAATCTTTCCTTGCTCCATCACTGAGTATGCAACCTTACCAACCCCAGTGTCCCAAAACATTTCTTTTATGTCTTTAAGCCTTACAGGCTGATTATTGATAAAATATTCACTTTCGCCTGAACGATATAGCCTTCTTTTTATCGCAATTTCGCAAGAATCAAACTTTAATAATCCTGCTTCGTTATCAATAGTTAGGCACACTTCAGCAACATTCATTTGACGACGATTTTCTGTACCATTAAAGATGACGTCTTCCATTTTATCTGCTCTTAAAGCTTTAGAAGAAGCCTCTCCAAGTGTCCACTTAATTGCATCAATAACATTGCTTTTGCCACAACCATTAGGCCCTAAAAGAGCCGTAATTCCTTCAGCAAACTCAACTTTTACACGATCAGGAAAAGATTTAAATCCAAATATTTCAAGACTTTTAAGAAACACTAATTTTCCTCATACACTACTAATATAGCCGATTATGATATCATAAATCTTTAAGAAAGAATATATAGAAAAACAAAGTTCATTTATAGTAAACTCACCAACATGTGTAAAAACAAAACTTATAATAAAAAAACAATAACAACTATTATCTTGCCTTTATTAGTAATTTCTCTTTTATGCACCAGTTTTACTTTCAAAAAAGATTACGGTGTTTTTTTGGGAATTAACACTAAAGACATTGAAAAATTGGCTCCTTATGCAACTATTGTAGTTGAAGGTGAAGAGTTTGACCAAGAGCATATCCAATATTTCCATTCAAACAAGCAAAAAGTAATTGCTTATTTGAACATCGGGGCATTGGAAAAATACAGAACTTATTACAATAACTATAAAAAATTCGCATTAGGTGTTTACCATGATTGGCCAGATGAAAGATGGATGGACGTTTCAAAAAAGCAATGGCAAGAATTTATTATTAACAAAGCTTTTGAGTATCACAAAAAGGGTTTTGACGGCTTTTTTATCGATAATACCGATGTTTATTACCAGTATCAGAAAGATGAAATATATCAAGGCTTAGTCGACATTCTAAAAGGCATTCAAAAATATAATACGGAAATCTTAATTAATGGTGGAGATACATTTGTTGCAAGATTAATCGATGAAAAACAAGATGTTTTTGATGGAGTAAATCAGGAATGTGTGTTCACCTCGATAGACTTTAAGCACAATAAATACAGGGAACAATCCACCAAAGAACACAGATACTTTTTGGAATATTTAGCAAAGGTTAAAGCATACAATAAAAAAGTATATTTACTTGAATATGGAGCAACTGCTTCCATAAAAGAAAAAATTAAGAATTATTGTGAGGAAAATAAATTCAATTATTTTATTTCCCTTGATAAAAGCTTAACAAAAGAAATAGATTTTTCAAACTAATTTTAATTAAGGAAAATTATAGAATAAGATAAGTTTGCAAGAAATAAAAAAAGCGACTATACATTAAATGTATAGTCGCTTTATCAAAGCAAAAATTAATTAAAATGCTTAAAATCTAAAATGTGCAAAAGCCTTGTTAGCTTCTGCCATTCTATGCACATCTTCTTTTTTCTTAAATGCTACACCAGTTCCATTATAAGCATCAACAAGCTCTGAAGCTAAACGTTCAGACATTTCATGTCCATTCCTTTTTCTTGCAGCACCTATAATCCATCTCATTGCCAAAGCTTCACGTCGTGATTCAGCAATTTCAACTGGCACCTGATATGTTGCACCTCCAACACGCTTGGAGCGAACTTCAACAACAGGCTTTACATTATCCAAAGCTTTTGTAAAAACAGCCAAAGGCTCTTCATTCATTTTCTTTTTAAGAGCTTCCAAAGCATCATACATAATTTTTGTAGTTATGCTCTTTTTGCCCGATAACATCATTCTAGTAATAAATTTAGCTAAAACTACACTATTATATCTAGAATCAGGTGTAGTAACTCTCTTTGTTTTTATCTTTCTTCTTCCCATATATCACCTCTGTTATGCCTTAGGCTTTTTTGCTCCATACTTAGAGCGTCCACGTTTTCTATCTTCAACACCCAAAGAATCCCTAGTACCACGAATAATATGATATCTAACACCAGGAAGGTCTTTAACACGTCCTCCCCTAATTAAAACAACAGAGTGTTCCTGCAAATTATGTCCAATACCTGGTATATATGCAGTTACTTCTATACCATTACTCAACCTAACACGAGCAACCTTTCTCAAAGCAG
>JBQNBK010000121.1:0-5220 GCA_052169975.1 Treponema sp. | reverse complement strand
CTATGCAATTGAAGCTTTTGATGTTTGGAAAGCGGATTGCACAACAGTGAGTCCATATATGGGTAGTGATTCAATAGAACCATTTATCAAAGATAAATATCAAGAAAAAGGAATATATTTACTTAATAGAACTAGCAATAAGGGAGCAAAAGATTTTCAAAATTTAAATCTTTCTAATAAAGAAGATGCTCCACTTTATTTAGCTATTTCTAAGAAAATCTCTTCATATATAATAGAAGGATATTCAGTAGGAGCTGTGGTTGGGGCTACAGGTCTTGAAGAATTAAAAAATGTTGCCTTATTTTTCACAGATATTGTTTCAGGTGGAGTCCCTCTTTTAATTCCTGGTGTTGGTAGTCAAGGTGGAAGTGCAAAAGAGGTAATTTCTATACTAAAAGAGTGTAATTACGACATGAGCTTAGTAAGAATTAATAGTTCAAGTTCTCTTACACATCCATGGAAAAATCAAAATGTCCAATCTGATTATATAGAACAATGTTTAAATAATATTGAAAATCTCTTAATAGAAACAAAAGTATTTTAAGGAGTATTATATGAAAAAAATTACTTTTCTAGTTGCTGTTTTGTGCCTTTTTATGAGTTCATTATTTACTCAAGGGCGTCTTTCAATTGCTGTAACTTTTAATGCAATGGAAGAATTAACCAAAGCCGTTGTCAAAGATTTAGCAGATGTTTCTTTGATTATTCCTGAAGGAATGGAACCTCATGAAGCAGAGCCTACACCTCAAAATCTTGCATTTCTAACTAACGCTGACGTTCTTATATACAATGGTTTAGGAATGGAGTTTTATCTTGAAAAAGTTTTAAAAGCTGTTAATAACAAAAAACTAGTGTTAGTTGAAGCTTCAAAAGGTATTAAACCAATAATGATTGAAAAAGATGAAGATCATGACATGGATGAAGATCATCATGATATGGACGATGATCACCACGAAATGGAAGAAGAGCATCATGAAATGCACCATCACCACCATCACGGAAATATTGATCCACATGCTTGGTTAAGCCTTAAAGCTTCTCGTATGATGGTAAAAAATATTGAAGCAACTCTTTCAAAATTAGATAAAAAAAATGCAAAAGCATACAGTAAAAATGCAAATCTTTACATTAAGCAATTAGATAAACTTTTTGCTGAATACAACAAGAAATTTAAGAGCTTAAAAAACAAAACTCTTGTAGCTTCTCATGCTGCTTTTGCCTATCTTTGTCGTGATTTTGGTTTAATGCAAAACTCAATTACAGACGTTTTTGCAGAAGGAGAACCTAATGCAAAACAATTAGTAGCTTTGATTGAATATTGCAAAGAACACAATGTTAAGACAATCTTTTCAGAAGAAATTGCAAACCAAGCTTTAGCACAAACTTTAAGCAGTGAAGTTGGAGGCAAGGTTGTAAAAATATACACAATGGAAACTAACGAAGAAAACCTATCTTATCTTAAAAGAATGGAAGAAAACTTAAAAAGAATATACGAAAACTTAAGATAATTCTTAAATAAGCCTTTTAAACTTTAAGTTTAAAAGGCTATTCATATATACTATGGAAATAGAAAGTTCAAAAAAGCCCTTTCAACTCATATTTGAAAACGAAGATTTTGCTGTTCTTAATAAAAAAAGAGGCATTCCTACTGCTCCATTAAAAGAAGGAGATTATTCTTTACTCACTGAATTCTTAAAAGTAAGTAAATTAAAAGAAAGAGTTATTGGGAAAAAAGAAGTTGAAAAAGGTCTCTTACATAGGTTAGATACTGCTACAACAGGTTTAGTTTTAATTGCAAAAACACAAAAGGTATTTGATTTTTTTTCTCGTATGCAAGAACAAAATAAAATAGAAAAAGAATACACAGCCTATTGCGATGTTACAAAAAACTTTCCTAATATTCTTAATACACACATTAATTTTGAAATAAAAAGCTCATTTTTACCTTGCGGTAAACATAGACGTAAAGTAAAAATGATTTTTAATGCTCAACAAAAAGAATATACAACAAAAGTCATTATAGAAAATCAAGAAAAAGCTCTTAAAAATGATTGTTTTAAGAAAGTAGTTACTTGCAAATGCTTTCTCACACAAGGCTATCGTCATCAAGTAAGATGCCATCTTGCAAGCATAGGTTTCCCTATTTTAAATGATGCATTATATAACACTAAATATATAGAAAAACACAAAGAAACAATAGAAGACGAAATAAAAGCACAAAGCTATCAATTAGAGCTATATGCAACTAAACTTACTCTCCCCTCTCCTTATTCTCCTAATGAGCAATTATCTTTTTTGCTTCCGCCACTAGATAAAAAGAACCTGTAATTAAAAGAGGACAATCTTCCCTTTTAGCTTTTTCAAAACAATTTTTAATTACATTTTCATATTCAGAAGAAGATTCAACCCTTATCGAAGTGTTTGCATAATAGTTATTAAAATCTTTTGTTGCTTTTTCTATATTACTCTTTTTAAAAGTGCCCGGTATAGTTATAAAAATTTCTTTAGCAATATCTTTAAATATTGGAGCAATTAAAGAAGTATTTTTGTCATCTGCACATGCAAAAAGCACAATACATTTTTCATTAGTGAGCTTTTTTAGCGTATCAACAGAGTATCCTATACTTTTTTCTGTGTGAGCACCATCAACAATAATCAAAGGCTTTTTTGATAATACTTCAAAACGTGCAGGTAACCATGCTTTTTTTAAGCCACTTTCAATCTTTTGTTCTGTTAGCTCTGGAATTAAATATTTACAAACCACTGTAGCCAAAGCAGCATTTTTTGCTTGAATAGTGTCTATAAATGATAATGTTGTGTTGATTGGTCTTGAAAAAAGCCTTCCTATTTCGTTATGGTGATTAAAATCTATTTCAATTTTTAATCCTTCTAAACTAACCTTTGTTTTAATTTGTTCTTTTATGATATGAGGTAAATAATAAAATGGGGTATCCATTTCCTTTGCTTTTTCTTTGAAAACATCCAAAACACCGTTTTCTTGTTCAAAACAAAATACAGGTTTATTTTTTTTGATAATACCAGCTTTTTCAAAAGCAATTTTTTCTTTAGTGTCTCCTAGATATTGACAATGTTCAAGCTCAATAGGTGTAAGAACACTACACATAGGATTGAGTATATTTGTAGTGTCAAGGCGACCACCCATACCTGTTTCAAAGACCCCCCAATCGCATTTTTCATCTTTAAAAAGTAAAAATGCAAGCATTGTGACAATTTCAAACCAAGAGGGATCTATAGATGAATCTTTAGAAATAAATTTTTCAAAACCTTCTTTGATTTTATCATAAGAGTTGGAATAAACTTCATCTGGGAAAAAATCTCCAGCCATCGTTATTCTTTCTCTAAAATCATTAACATGTGGAGACATGTATAAACCAGCTTTAAGACCACTTTCTTTTAATATGGAAGAAATCATAATAGAAAGAGAACCTTTCCCTTTAGAACCTGCAATATGGACACTTTTATACTCATTTTGTGGGTTTCCAAAAGCTTCTGCATAAAAAAACATGTTTTTTAAGTTTAAAATAGCTTTTTGAGGCCATCTTTCAAAGTTAATAAACTTTTCCAACCATAAAGTAAAATCTGCTGTTTTCATAAATATTTTAGTTTAGAATAGAAATGGGAACATC
The DNA here is from genome assembly GCA_052169975.1 of Treponema sp. Taxonomy (GTDB): domain Bacteria; phylum Spirochaetota; class Spirochaetia; order Treponematales; family Treponemataceae; genus Treponema_B. Next base: position 1,573 of record JBQNBK010000121.1, on the reverse strand, counting down.
TATAAATTTAAGAGTTCCCATTTTAATGTGTTAAGAAGATTTTTCAAGAATTTCAGAATATAGTTTTTTATATTCTTCTATTCCAATTTCTTTTGAGAAACTTTCTTCTCTTATAATAAGTAGCAACATGATAGCATAAGAAAAAAGAGCATCAGATGAAAAAGCATCTTCAGTTTTAATGTTATTCAAAAACTCAAATCTCTTTCTATCCAAAAAAAGCTCTGCTTGAAGTGGGTCATCCATAGCAAAAGCTTGCGAAGCAATGTTTTGAGCATAGTAAGATGAAATAACCTTATTATGTTCTTCATAAGAAATATCAACATTTTCCCACTTTAATTTACTAGCTCTTAATTCTCTTAAAGCAAGACGTACAGCACGCTCAAAGTCATACCATTTATTTAAGAATGAAGAAGATGTTTTTTTATCATCACGATTAGGCTCTAAGGAAAGAGTTTTTAATATTTCTTTATCTTTTTTATTTATATACCTAAAAGCTAACTCTTCAAATTCTTCATACTTAAAAGGAGGTTTTGAACCAAAACTAATGGTAGGAAGCTGTGCCATTAAATAATAGTACTTAGCCACCTTTATATCTCCTTAGCTGCTTCTTTTAAGATATCTCTAAGACGTGGACTTAAATAAGCAGAAAAAGCTTCAGCTACACTTTCGTTTGTGAAATCACAATAAGAAGATGCACCTTTTTCGCTAACTTTAAAACCTGCTTTGATATTGTAGTCAGGTAGCACATTGATACCTTCCATAAGGCGAGTCTTAAAGGCTGCTATTAAAGATTTTTCTAGTGCTTTTGCATCTTTTTCTTTTAACATAACAGAAGCACCTTCAGCATGTTCTTTTTTTACAAGAGCTGTTACTACTTCTGGGATTAAAGTAGTTAAAACTTCACTATCATATCTATTTAAAGTTTCTATCTTTATAAGTGCATCAAGTTGTGCAATGAGATTTTCTCTAAAAGCGATTATAGTATTTCTTGCTGCTTGTCGTATTGAAGAAGTTGAAGCCTTTTCAAAGCGTTCTTCTTCTTCTTTTGCTTTTTTAACTATGCTTTCAGCTTTTGCTTCAGCTTCTTTAATGATTGAAGTAGCCTTTTCTTCGGCTTCCTTAATAATTGAAGTAGCCTTTTCTTCAGCTACACCAACTCCTTCAGTCTTTATTTTTTCAATAAGTTCCTGTAATTGCACTTCCATAAACTACTCCCCCTAAATTCTTATTATCAACATACTAAGATTTGCAATATCACTATAACAAAAAATAAAAATAAAAACAATAGACATTTTTAATATTATAAAATTAGAAGTATGCAATCAAACTAAGAAACTTGCTATAATAAACCTTCGTATGAAACATTTTCTTCTATTATATTAGTAATCATTTTTCCCAACAAACCCCGCTTACTCAAAAGGTGTCTATTTTGAAAAGTACTTTTGCAAAACTCTAGCTAGAGTTGAAAAATAGCCTAGCTAGAGTTGCAAAAAAGTCTAGCTAGAAGTGCTTTAAACTCTAGCTAGACTATGGTCTCGTTTCTTGTCGTTTTCGCCTATCGAGAACGTACGTT
>JBQNBK010000120.1:0-5262 GCA_052169975.1 Treponema sp. | reverse complement strand
TTTTCAACCTCAATTATATGCGACTTTGCATGCCATTAACGACCGTTCTCGCATAACGAAAACGTACGTTCTTGCATAGCGAAAACGACAAGAAACGCGACCATAGTCTAGCTAGAGTTTAAAGCACTTCTAGCTAGAGTTTGTGCAAAGTCTAGCTAGAAATAATGTATAATCTAGCTATAGTTTTTGAAAAAGTGCTTTTCAAAATATAGTGGGCACATTATATTCATAAAATCAAGAAAAAGCTCGTTCTTTTAAGGCTCTGGTTTAATAAAGTTGTAATCATGTTTTTTTTATGGTAAACTGCTAGCCTACATTGTTTTGAAAAAGAGGTTTTGTCTTTATGAGAATGTCTAAAATGTATCTTCCCACACTAAAAGAAGTGCCTCAAGAAGCACAGATTAAAAGCCACAAACTCCTTCTTAGAGCAGGAATGATTAGGACGTTGGGAAATGGTCTTTTTGTGTATTTACCATTAGGGCTTTTAGTCTTTAGAAAGATTGAAAAAATAATTAGACAAGAAATGAATAATATAGGCTGTCTTGAGTTTAAACCAAGTGTTGTGGTTCCCGCAACATTATGGCAAGAATCTGGAAGATGGGATGCTATGGGCGAAGAGCTTTTAAGATTTAAAAATAGACTTAATCAAGATATGGTGTTAAGCCCAACAGCAGAAGAAGTCTTTACATCCATCTTACGCTTTGAAGCTTCATCTTATAAAAGCTATCCCATTTTAACATATCAAATCAACACAAAGTTTAGGGACGAAATAAGACCTCGCTATGGGCTTATGAGAACTAGAGAATTCACAATGAAAGACGCTTATTCTTTTCATATAAATGAAGAATCTTTAGATGAAACATATAAGCAATTCGTAAAAGCATATCAAAAAATATTTTCACGCGTTGGGCTTAAAACAATAGAAGTAAAAGCTGATTCTGGTGCTATGGGTGGTAAGGATTCTCAAGAGTTTATGGTTGAATCTGAAATTGGTGATGACACATTGCTTTTGTGTTCTTCTTGTGACTACTCTGCAAATGAAGAAAAAGCTGCATGTTTTGAAGAAAAAGTAAATGTTTGCATAGAAAATCTTCCAAAAATAGAAGAAGTGAGCACTCCTAATATCAAAACCATAGAAGCTCTATCACAATTCTTAAAATGTTCTCCATCCTCTTGCATTAAAGCGGTGGTCTATCATGTTGAAGGCTCTCCAATAACAAAAGCTAATACTATATTTTTGTGCATTAGGGGCGACTTAGAAGTAAACGAAGCAAAACTAAAAGCATTCTTAAAAGTTAGTGACATTCACCTCGAAGATGAAGATGTTATTTTAAAGAAAATTGGTTGCCAAATTGGCTTTTTAGGCCCTGTAGGTCTTAATAAAGAAGTGCCCTTGTTTTGTGATGAAAGTGTAATGAATATGCAAGATGGAATAACAGGAGCTTTAAAAAAAGATGCTCACTTAATAAATGTTGTTCCTTTAAGAGATTTTAAGGCAGATTTTGTGGGCGACTTTAGGATAGTTAAAGCTGGCGATGCCTGCCCTTCTTGCCATGCAAAATTATATTCTAAAAAGGGAAATGAGCTAGGGCATGTGTTTAAGCTAGGGGACAAATATTCAAAAAGTATGGATATGAATTGTTTGGATGCAAATGGCAAAAAAATATATCCACTTATGGGGTGTTATGGAATAGGTCTTGACCGTCTTATGGCAGCAGTTGCAGAGCAATATTCTGATGATGACGGGCTTAAATGGCCTATAGAAATTGCTCCATACATTGCAGTTATTGTTCCTGTTAAGTATGAAGGAAATATGAAAGAAGAAGCTGATTTCATTTATGAAGAATTAAAGTCAAAAGGTGTTGAAATTTTGCTTGATGATAGGAAAGAAAGAGTTGGAGTTAAGTTTAAGGATATGGACTTAATTGGCATCCCTTTCCGCTTAGTGGTAAGTGAAAAAACATTGCCTAATATCGAAATAAAATATCGTGAAACAGGAAAGATGATAGTAGTTTCAAAAGAAGAAGCAATTGATTTAATGCTTGCTGCTTCAAAGCTACAGGTTTAAAGATATTTGAAAGTTTATTTTTTAATGAGGGAAAATTATACATGAATAGATTGGTTTTATTAGCTTCTTTTTTTTGCATGTTTAATGCTTTTGTTTTTGCTGAAAACAAGGTGGGTTGGGAAGGCACTTTATCAGGCGACTATGTAGTTTATAAAGATGCTTCATGGAAAGAAGAGGCATATCTTGGTTTTTTATATTACAATGATTCTTCTATAGGTGCTTTTTTATATCTTCCTTCGTATTCTTTGCGTGCGAAAGTTTTATTCGGTGTGGAAGACTTAAATGGAGAGCTCGTTTTAACTGGGCAAAAAATACTAGGGGAACAAAGGAATGACGATCTTTATATTCTTGCAGTGAATTATTTAATGGACATTGTGCCTAACCTTTATAAAACAAAGGTTAAGCCTAGCAAAAATAAGGGCATCATTAAAAAAGAAGAAAAGATTTTTAACACGCAGCAATTTGGTCCTTCTTGCACATTTTATTATGCTTCTTATATTCCATTTTTTTACTTAGATTCTATTGCTGATGAAAGTGGCAAAAAGGTTCTGGTTTTAGAAGAAATGGGCAGAATAAAAGATGATTCTATTTTCTTTTCTTTTGAACCTACTAAGGTAAGTGAGGCAAAGTCAAAAATTACAGCATTAGAAGAAAATCCTAAAAAAGAAAAAAAGAATGTTGAAGGTGTAGTTTTTAATCTTGATTCCCAATGGAAGCAAATAGCTGATAATTCTTTTTTTATGGGTGGGCTTGCTTTTTTAACAGTGAATAAGGTTGATGGTAAGCAATTTTCTGATATTCCAAAAGATGTTATTTCTTCTATGGTAAAAGTGTTTTTGATGTCGGGTAAAGATAGTAAAGTGTTGCCCCAAAAGACTGAATTAATAGAAAACAAAAAAGGCATATTTATCAAAACAGAGCATTATGATGTTTTAGCAAAAAAAATAATTAAAGACATAAAAGCAGTGATTAAAAAAAAGAATGAATATGTGGTGGTAAGCCTTACAGTAAATGCTTCTTATTATAATGCAAATAAGAGATATTTTGATAATTTATTTTAGCTTTTCTTGTAATTTTTCTTTTATCAAAAGCCTTAAAAATTAAGGAGATATTATGGCGTTTTTGCAACTTTCAAAAGTGTCGTTAGCTTTTGGAGACAGAGACATTTTAGATGAAGTTACTTTAATTTTGACACAAGGAACAAAAGCAGCTCTTGCAGGGGCTAATGGTTCGGGAAAATCGACATTAATGAAAGTGATTGCAGGAGAAATGCCTTATGATGCAGGGGAGATTTCAAAAGAAAAAGGCACTACAGTAGCATATCTTCCACAATCAGGCATTGTATTACCAGAAAACACTGTTTACGAAGAAGTGGAAAAGGCTTTTTCCTGCTATTTTAACTTAATAGAAGAAATTGAAAAAATATTAGAAGCAATGAAAGTGGAAAAGGCTGAAAGCAAGCTTTATTCACTTTCTCAACAACAATACGAATTGCAATCAAAGCTTGACGCATCTCCTTGGAACATGAGGCAAGCTTTAATTGAAGAAGTTTTGCTTGGTTTAGGCTTTTTAAAAGAAGACTTTACAAGAAAGACAAGTGAATTCTCTGGTGGCTGGCAGATGCGTATAGCTCTTGCAAAAGTGCTTCTTTCCAATTCAGACATTTTAATTTTAGATGAACCTACTAACTATCTTGATATAGAAGCGAGAAGATATTTGCAAGATTATTTAATTCGCTTTAAGGGCGGCTTTCTTTTAGTGAGCCATGATAGGCATTTTCTGGATAGTGTAGTAAAAGACACCTATGAAATTATGTCGGGGAAATTAAAGAAATATCACGGCACATACACAGAATATGAAAAACAAAGAGCCGAAGAAGTGCAATATTTAGTGAAAAAATGGAAAGAACAACAAGAAGAAATTGCAAAAAACGAAGAGTTTATTCGTAGGTTTCGTAGCAATGCTAGTAAGGCAGCTTTGGTTCAAGATAGAATAAAGCGACTTGAAAAGTTAGAAGTGATAGAACTTCCCGAACACTTAAAGACTATGCACTTTTCTTTTCCGTCCCCTCCGCACTCGGGAAAGATTGTTATTAATGCACAAAACATCACAAAAAGCTATGGAACACACTGTGTAATTAAAGATTTTAACACAATAATAGAAAGAGGAAGTAAGATTTGCATTGTAGGGCGTAATGGTGCTGGAAAAAGTACTTTACTTAGAGTTTTGGCACAGCAAGATAGAGATTTTTTAGGGGAAGCAAAGCTTGGTGAAGGTGTTGCTATAGGCTATTTTTCGCAAGAAGCATCTGAAGAAGTGAAAGGCGAAGAAACAGTGCTAGATTACATAGAAAAAAAAGCACCTTTAGAGTTAATTCCTCGTGTTAAATCTATGTTGGCAGCTTTTTTGTTTAGAGGTGATGATGTTTATAAAAGCATTTCGGTGCTTTCTGGTGGAGAAAAATCGCGTCTTGCCTTGCTTTCTCTTTTATTAAAGCCCTTAAACTTGCTTATTTTAGACGAGCCTACAAACCACTTAGACATTCATTCAAAAGATGTGTTACTTGAAGCTTTGCAAAAGTTTAATGGGACAGTTTTGTTTGTTTCCCATGATAAGTATTTTATACAAAACCTTAGTACTGGGATAATTGAATTAAAGCATGAAGGGGATGACTTTAATCCTTCTAGTTCGGCTCCTTCAAGAGTAAGATTTTTTCCCGGCACTTATGATTATTACTTATATAGAATAGAAAAAGAAGCAAAAGGTGAAGAAGCTTCTTTTTTCCCTATTCAAAATGAAAAAACACCTAACGATAAAAATGCACTTTCCTACGAAGAGCAAAAAAAGAAACGTGCCGAAAGTGCAAAAAAAAGAAAAGAAGAAGCTATATTAATTGATAAGATGGAAATGCTTGAAAAAAACATAAAAGCAAAAGAAGACTTATTAGGCACTCCTGAAATATATAAAGATGGGGAAGCAACAAAAAAGCTTAAAAATGAAATAGCTATTTTAGAAGAAGAATTAGCAATTGCTACAAAAGAATGGGAAGCTTTATCCTTTTGAATAATGCAACACTATATTTAATGGTTCATTCATAACTAAAATGTATGTTAGGGGAATTAAAAGAATCACCTTTGCATCTTTTAGTTCATAGTCTATTTTTGGTGTTACACTTACAGTTTTAATCTTTGAAG
>JBQNBK010000119.1:0-5369 GCA_052169975.1 Treponema sp. | reverse complement strand
CTATTGAAAAGATTAAGGAAGAAAGGGGAGATGATTGGCAGAGCTATCCTATATTAAAGCTAGATTTGAATGCTCAAAGATATGAAAAAGAAGATGATCTTTTGAATATTCTAAATGAACATATGGATAAATGGAAAGAAATCTATAATATTCAATTTGAGTCAAAGGATATTTATGGAGCATTTGTAAAGATTATTCGATCTTTATATGAAAAGTTTAATAAAAGAGTAGTTATTTTAATTGATGAATACGACAAGCCACTAATTGCAACATTAGAGAATGAAGAGTTGCAAGAACAATACCGTTCAATGCTAAAAGCATTTTATGGAGTAATTAAAAGCTCAAACGATTATATTCATTTAAGTTTCCTTACAGGGGTAACAAAGTTTAGTAAAGTGAGTATTTTCTCTGATTTGAATAATCTTTTTGATATGAGTTTAAGTTCTGAATATTCCACTATTTGTGGAATTACACAAGAAGAATTAGAAGCATACTTTGCTCCTCAAATTGAAGAAATGGCTAAAAAGTATTACATATCCACTGATGAAATGTTAAACAGGTTAGAAAAAAAATATGATGGTTATCATTTTAGTCAAGATTTGGTAGGTATATATAATCCGTTCAGTCTTTGCAATGCTTTTGAAGAAAAGAAACTAGGCGACTACTGGTTTGAGAGTGGAACGCCTACATTTATGGTGCGTTTGCTAGAACAAAAGGCTTTTAAGATATCAGATTTAGAAGGAAACATAAAATTGAGTGTTAGGAGTATGGATGTCTATAGGGTCGATTATGAAAATTTAGCTCCATTACTCTTTCAATCTGGGTATCTTACAATAAAAGATTACGATAGAGAACTTGATATGTATGTTTTAGGCTATCCAAATGATGAAGTAAAGTATGCTTTTATTGAGTGTTTAATGATGGTTTATACGAGTGCAAGGCAAGATTCATCTGGTGAGTTTATGATAGATAAGTTTTTAACCAACATGCGAAAAGGAGACATAGACGGAGTGCTTAATCTTATAAAAGCCTTAATGGCAAGCATTCCATACGACTCCCTACCACCTGATAAACTTTTTTTAAGAGAACAGAACTATCAAACTGCCATTTACTTAATTTTCAAGCTTATGGGACAGTATGTTAGGACAGAAGTGCATTCTTCAAAAGGACGCTCGGACGTAGAAGTGGAAACAGTGGATAGCATATATATCTTTGAGTTTAAAGTGGGTGGAGAGCCTGAAGATGCCCTTACTCAAATTAAAGAAGCTGGCTATGCCGAAAAGCACAAGGCAAGCAACAAAAGCATTTTCTTAATTGGAGCTAGTATTAGCCAAGAAGGACGCACGCTAGATAACTGGCAGGTTGAGAAAGGTTAAGGATTTTTTAGTATTATAAATATTTGAGAATTCTAGCAATTCGCACCGCCTGATACGAGATGTTAATAATGCTAGATCTGAGCCTCTCGTACAAGGCGATCCAAGCTGTTCTATTCGCTCGAAGGAAGCAAGCTCTACAGTAGTTCTTCAAAAAATGCTATAATAACTGCTCGTATGAAATATTTTTTTCCATATAATATTATTCATTTTATCCCCACAAAATTCGCTTACCAAAAGAAGCTAGTTAAAAACTTAAATCAAATCTTCATGCTAGTATTTTTTGAAAATCGTACATTAGAGAATGTCATACTCATACATTAGCTAATGTACTGGGTAAAAGTATAATATATCTGGTCGTTAACGTACGTTTTCGCATAGCGAAAGCGTACGTTAACGGCATGCAACCCCGCTTAGAATCGATGTGAAAAATGTATTGTTTTTGATCTATGGAATTCACTATTTTGCATATGCTTTTTTGGTCTATTGCATAGAGCGAATTTATTTTTCTAAGCGTGAAGATGCTTACATTTTTCTAAGCATTTTGCACTAGTTCCAAAGACGGAGACAAGAAAGGATAGGCTTTAAGAGTCTAGTAGAATACAGGAAAGAACTTATTAGCTAAAATATTGGTTTATGATAGCCTAGCCAAACTTCAAATAATTATATGTTCAACTTTTGGAACTAGTGTACTAGATATATCACAGCTATGTCCTACTTAATTTTAAGATATCATAATAAAACCATTCACAAAAGATAAAAAACTCACCTATCTATTGTAATTATTGTAAGTATTATGTTATCTTTGCTTTTGATGTCAAAACTATTGACAAAAGGAGTAGGTTATGAACAAACCACCAGTAGCAGAAAGAATTGAAAAAGACTTGAACAAGTTTGGGAAAAAGAGAATTGATCCATATTTTTGGTTAAAAGATAAAACCAATAGCAAAGTTATAGATTATTTGAAAGAAGAAAATGCTTATAAAGATTCTATAATGGCAAGCACTAAAGACTTGCAAAAGACACTTTATAATGAAATGGTTGCAAGAATAAAAGAAGATGATGAAACATACCCAACATATAAAAATGGCTATTATTATTATAATAGAACAGAAAAGGGCAAACAATATCGTACTTATTGCAGAAAGAAAGACTTAAATGGAAAAGAAGAAGTTATTCTTGACATAAATAAGATGGCAGAAGGAAAACCTGCTTTTATTTTCTGGGGATATTTTGTAAGCCCTGATAACAAAAAAATTGCTTACCTTTCTAATGAAACAGGTTCTTATGCAGAGTTTACACTTAAATTTATCTCATTAGAAAATGGAAAAGAAATTGGTTTTAAGAATGAAGGCATAGCATCTTTTGAATGGGCAGCTGATAGTGAACACGTTTTCTATACAGAAATTGACGATACTTTACGTTCTTGTCGCTTCTTTAAAAGAGCTTTAGATGGAAATGCTAAAGAGCTTTTGTATGAAGAAAAAGATGGAAAATTTAGAATTGGTTGCTATGCAGATGTTGCAAGAAAATATGTAATATTAGAAAGTAATAGTTCAACAACTAGTGAAGTATATTATATCAAAGATTGTGATCCAAATGAAAAACTTGAATTGTTTCATAAAAGAGAACATCATTTTGATTATGATATTCTTCCATATCATGATTATTTTTATGTACGTTGCAAAGATGACGCACATTTGAATGGTTATGTTTGTAAAGTGAAAAAAGAAGATATAAAAGATAAATCAAAATGGGAAGTGCTTATTCCAACTAATAAGGATGAGTTGATAGAAGGTATTTCTGTTCTTGAAGGCTATTTAATAGTAGAAAAAAGATGTAAGGGGCTTATAAATATCTTTATATTTGCTACAGATAGCAATGAAAAACAAGAAATTACATTCCCAGAACCTGTATATAATGTTTCATTTGTAGGTAATCCTGAATTTAATGCTACAACTATTAGGTATAACTATAATTCACTAAATCGCCCTACAACTCTTTATGAATATGATGTTAAAACTAAAAAGACTATAAAACTAAAAGAGCAAGAGATTCCATCAGGCTTTAATTCTGATGACTATGTTGTAGAACGTGTTTGGGCAGATGCAGATGATGGAGTCAAAGTGCCTATGGCATTAGTCTATAAAAAAGGCTTAAAAAAAGATGGCTCTGCTCCATGCTTTTTATATTCATATGGTAGCTATGGGCATAGTAGCGATGTGCATTTTTCACTAACTAGTTACAGTTTAATTGATAGAGGTTTTATCTATGTAATTGCACAAATACGTGGAGGTTCAGACTTAGGTGAGCAATGGTACGAAGATGGAAAGCTTCTTAAAAAGAAAAATACATTTACAGATTTTATTGCTTGTGCCAAAAAACTTATTAATGACAAATATACTTCCAGTGAAAAACTTTGTATAGAAGGTGGCAGTGCTGGCGGACTCCTTATGGGAGCTGTTACAAACATGGCACCACATTTATTTAAAGCTGTAATTGCTGCTGTTCCTTTTGTTGACGTAGTTACTACAATGCTTGATGATACATTGCCACTTACTACTGGTGAGTATGAAGAATGGGGAAATCCAAACGAAGAAAAATATTTTAATTATATGCTTTCCTATTCTCCATATGACAATATAGAAGCTAAAGACTACCCAAACATGTTAGTAACAGGTGGTATTAATGACTCACAAGTATTATTTCATGAACCTACTAAATATGTTGCAAAATTGCGTTCTATGAAAACTGACAATAATCTTTTACTTTTACATATGAATATGGATTCAGGGCATGGGGGAGCTACAGGTAGATATGAATATTTAAAAGACGAAGCATTACGACAGGCATTTTTCCTTTTGTGTTTAGGAATGGTTAAATAAGTTATAACTTTCTATCTTTTATAAAGCTGATATGTTTAGTACATATCAGCTTTTTTATTTATAAAATGTTTGACAATTTATACTTCCGTATGTTTTAATATAAAGATAACCAGTAGTAATAAGGAGTATGCATATGTTCAAGCGTTTTTGCTTAATAGGAGTTTTTGTAGCTTTTGTTTTTGCCTCTTGTAATAATAGTACAAAAGAAGAAGGCAATGTTGCACAAATGACAACAGAACACAAAAAGGGAATTATCTGTGATAAGGTTATCTTTTCTGTTAATATGGACGAAACTGTTGCACTAAAAGATGTAGTTGAAGGAAAACAAGATGTTCTTTTTACACGTGTTCCACCTGCAATATTAAACACCTTATCTGACTCAGACAGAGATAAACTAGATATATATACAATTCCTTCTGGTTCTTGGTCTTTATGGCTAAATCCAATACCAAATAAACCTCCATACACACATAAGTTAAACACTGGAGAAGTTGTTTTTAATCCTTTAGCATTACAAAAAGTAAGATATGCAATCAATTGGTTAATAGATAGAAAAAAAATTATAAATGAAGTTTTAGGTGGAGATGGCGACCCTATGTTTACACCTATGACACCAGGACAGCCCGGTACTTACCGTTATAATTTAATTCCTATAAAGCTTGGTATGAGTGATAGTGGAGATGAAAAGCTTGCTATAGACATGATTACTAAAGCATTGGAAGAAGCTGCACAATTACCTAATAATAAAGGAAAACTAGTTAAAAATAATAAGTTTTGGCAATATGAAGGTAAAGATATCTTAGTAAAGTTTTTCATAAGAGTTGATGATGCAACAGGGCGTTTACCAGCTGGGCGTTATATTGCTGACCAAATTGAAAAAGCTGGAATTAAGGTTGAACGCCTTGAATGGGATAGAAGTAGGAGTAGTGATTCTGTTTATGGAGCAAACCCAGCAGATTATATTTGCACAATGTATACTGAAGGATGGTCTGCCGGTGCTACAAGAAGATGGTGGGATGTAACTGTTTGCCAAATGTTTGCACCATTTTATGGTTATGGAAAAGTCAAGAAAAGGACAGTGCAATTGGCGAGTAAATTAAGCCGATTTTTC
>JBQNBK010000118.1:0-5379 GCA_052169975.1 Treponema sp. | reverse complement strand
TTCATAGACATTTTAATTTCATCACTTATAAAATTGATAGCTGCTTCCCGAGCTTTTTGCAAGACATCGTAGTCTTCTATAGGATTTGCAAACTTAAAGCCAAGATAGCCTGATTGCTCTGTTCCCATAACATCTCCTGGTCCTCTAATCTTTAAATCTTCTTCTGCAATCTTAAAACCATCGTTTGTATCTTTCATAATTTTAAGACGTTTATACGCATTTTCTGTTAATTTATTTTTGTAAAGCAAAATACAATAAGATTGTTCATTTCCTCTGCCTACACGACCTCGCATTTGGTGTAGGGTAGTGAGAGGGAAGTTTTGAGCTTCTTCAATTACCATACAAGTGGCATTAGGCACATCAACACCAACTTCCACAATGCTTGTTGCAATTAAAATATTAGTTTTTCCTTCAATAAAGTCTTTCATAATTAGCTTTTGTTCATCTTCTAAAGTTTTTGAAGTTATTGAAGATATCTTAAACTCATTAAAAATAGATTTTAGTTCTTCTTCCATTGTTTTAACAGACTTAAAAGACGATGTTTCAGTTTCTTCAATTAAAGGATAGATAAAGTATGCTTGGTGTCCTTTTTTTAGTTCAGTTTTAACAAAGTCATACACTCTATTTGCTTTTGAGTTTTCAGCAAGATATGTTTTAATTGGTTTTCTGCCTTGTGGCATTGTTTTAATTGTTGAAACATCCACGTCTCCAAACATACTTAATGCAAGGCTTCTAGGAATTGGTGTTGCACTCATCATAATAAGATGCGGAAGGCTTCCATCTTCTTTAATCCCCTTTTTAAGCAAGGCTTCTCGCTGCAAAACACCGAATTTATGTTGTTCATCAATGATGACAAGGCGTAAGTTATTATATACAACATCATTAGAAAAAATTGCATGAGTTCCTATAATCACATCAACATTGCCTTTTTCTAATTCTTTTAACAAAATAGAACGCCCTTTAGCCTTTACATTGCCAGATAAAAAAGCAATTCTTACTCCTAGTGGGCTTAACAATTTTGCAGCATTTTCAGCATGTTGCAAGCCTAATAATTCAGTTGGAGCTAAAAAAGCAACTTGCCATTTTTTTTCTATTGCATAAAGAATTGCTAAAAAAGAAGTAAGCGTTTTTCCAGAACCTACATCACCTTGAATCAACCTAGAAGAAGGGAATGAGCCATCTAAATCTTGGTTTATTTCTAATACTGTTTGCTTTTGGCCATCTGTAAGACTAAACTTTAGGCGTTTTGTTAAAGCTAATTGTAATTCTGAAAATTCCATTTTGGGATAACTTTGAGTTTCTTTATTAGGCAACATCTTTTTTCTTTTAAAATATCTCATAACTTGAGCATATTGAAAGAAAAAAAGTTCTTCAAAGACTAAAGCATATCTAGCTTTTGTAACTTCTTCCATGTTTGAAGGGGTGTGCATAAACTGAAGTATTTCTTTTTTTTCTAAGATGTTATAAAAAGAGCAAACACTTTTGGGTAAATCACTTTCGATTAAATCAATATATTTTTCTAATGCTTTATGTATAATAGAAGATAGTTTTTTTTGACTTAAACCTTCAACTAATGGGTAAATTGGTAAAATGCCTGAACTAGCTTCGTCAATAGGCTCTATTTCAAAAGAAGAAGATGAAAGTTCATTATATTTTCTACTAAAAGAACCTGTAATTACTACTTGGCTAAGCGGGGTAAATTTAGTTTGCAAAAAGTTTCTATTAAAACAAACTAAGTATGCTTTATTTGATAAGTCGTCTTCAATTAATATTTTAAGAGTTTTTTTGTTGCCAAAGCCAATCCAAGAATGAGCTAATATAGTAGCTTTTATGTGAAGTTTTTCTAGGTTTTTATATTCACTTAAATAATTAAATTTAGTTCTATCTTCCCAATCTCTAGGAAAAATTTGTAGTAATTCACCTATGGTTTCAACTTTTAATTTTTTTAATGCTTCTATAAAGGATTTACCAACTCCTTTTAGAGAAAGTGGGGATTCTTTTATATTTGCTAATAACATATTATACTCGATTAAAAATAGAATATTCATTATAATTATATGGAAAGAAAAAGTCAAAAATACTTTTAAGTATTTAAATAATATATGAGTAGACAGAACGTGCATTATTGTAAGTTATATTATTTCATCTTTAATAACTTACACAAAATCTATATAATCAAAAACATATGGAACTTTTATCACCTGCGGGTAATTTTGAAAAATTAAGATTTGCGTGGAGCTATGGTGCTGACGCTGTTTATATTGGTCTAAAAAACTTTTCTCTTCGTGCAAAAGCTGATAACTTTTTTGAAGATGAGTATAAACAAATTTCTTTATTAAAAGAAAAGTATAAAAAAATGGGCATGGAAAAAAAGTTATACTGTGCCTTAAATATTTCTTTTCATAATGAGGATATTGCCTCTCTTTTAGAAAACATCGAATATTTTACATCCTATCCAATAGATGCCTTTATTATTCAAGATGTGGGAATTGTTAAGATTATATCTTCTTATTTTCCGCATGCAAAATTACATTTAAGCACACAAGCTAATTGCATTAATTCTGAAGCATGCAAGGTATACCGAGATTTAGGTTTTTCTCGGGTTGTATTAGGTCGTGAAGCAAGCCTTAAAGATGTAGAAAAGATAAAAACTGAAGTGAAAGATTTAGAGCTTGAATGCTTTGTCCACGGGGCTATGTGTATTGCCTACTCTGGTCGTTGCCTTATTAGTGCATATCTAACAAACCGAAGTGCAAACAAAGGCTTATGCACACATTCTTGTAGATGGAACTATAAGCTATATAAAAAGGAAAGCGAACAAAATGAGTGGCTATGCGAAGAAGAAGAAAGAAAAGGCGAATACTTTCCAATAGAAGAAGGAGAGAATTATACTTCAATTTTTTCTTCTAAAGACCTTTGTATGATAGACTACTTAAAAGAAATGAAAGATGCAGGGGTGGACTCAATAAAGATTGAAGGAAGAATGAAAAGCCTTTATTACACGGCTTTGGTTACAAGGGCTTACCGAAAAAAGCTTGACTTAATTGAAGGAAAGATAACGGAAAAAGAAGCAACTCCTTTTATTGAAGAGCTTTATAACACGGCTCATAGGAAGTTTGGAACAGGCTTTTATTTTTCTTCTAGTGATGCAAACGAAACAGTGAAAGGAGAAACTACAAGCCCATATAAAATGATGGGAATAATAGGAGAAAAGTTAGCCAGCGATGAGTATGAATTTATTCCCAAAAACAAGCTCACTGTAGGCACTCCGATTGAGTACGTAGCTCCTGACATTGCCTCAATTAAAGATGATGAGTATAAGCTATTGGATTATGCAACAAAAGAAGAAATTAGCTGGACAGCACAAACTCATAAAACCATAATAAAAACCAACAAAGAAATTGAAAAAGACTTTATTGTGAGGGCTTTGGATTGAAAGAAGCTTTATATGGGTGTTGCCAAAGTTCAAAAAGAGTTATAGCAGCAGCAACACTTGACAAAGTAACCACGCACCACATAATCGCCTTGTCGCCTCGCATAGCGTAAACTATACCCAAAACACAACACTATTTTTCTCACTCTTATTATTTCAACAAATATACCAAGATACTTTTTCTCAAAGTTTTTGTGCACTTGCACAAAGGCTTTGTTCCAAATATTTTTTTTCAAGGAGAATTACTATGAAAAGAAGTAATTCAAAGAGCAAGGCACTAAGTGCCTTTTTGAAAGTGGCTTTTGTACTCATCGCACTTGTAGGATGTAATCAGACAGGCTCAGGTGGCTCGGCAAACGGTGGAACTGGCGGAACGACACCTCCTCTCCCAGTAAGCCTAAGCACGCCATCACATTCAGCGTAGAAGGTGGGAACGGCACACTCAAAGCAAAGGCAGAAGGCATAGTAGGTGAAACGGAGAATAGCCCAATAAGCATTGAGCAAGGCAAAACCATAACATTCATGGCAACGCCTAGCACAAATTACCAAGTGAAAGAGTGGAAAGTGGACGGCACCGTTGTTCCAAACAACAAGACAAACACCTACACCCACACCGTAACAAAGGCAGTAAACATTACTGTAAGCTTTGAAGATGCCAGCACGCCACAACCAAAATACGAGATCACTTTCAGCGTGGAAGGTTCAGGAGGCAATCTCACCGCAATAGTTGATGGCAGAATCAATTCTGGCAGCATGATAGAAAAGGGCAAAATCATAACTTTCAACGCAACGCCTAACGATGGCTATAAGATAAAAGAATGGAAAGTTGACGACGTTGTTACAAGCAATAAGGAAGAAACTTACGTTCATACTGTAACACAAGCGGTAAACGTGAAGGTGAGCTTTGAGCCTATAAAGCTGGAAAAAGCTACTCTCACGCTAGAGCCTAGCCAGCACACCTTCAAGATTAAGGCAGTAACTTCGGATGGCTCGCCAATAATGGTAGAAGGTTGCACCGCATCAACGCTTGAAAGCAATGTAGAAACCAAACTCACTGCAACAGTCCCAACAGTTATCCTTAAAGGTGTTAACATCATCAGACTGGTCTGTAGAGGTGACTTCTTCAGCAATAAGCATCCACTCACCTCCATTGATGTGCAAGGCTTAACTAACTTGAACATGCTGAACTGCTCTAATAGTCAACTCACCTCCCTTAATGTGAAGGATTTAACTACATTGAACACGCTGGACTGCTCCAACAGTCAGCTTACCACCCTTAATGTGTCAGGATGCACTGCCTTGAAAACGCTTTATTGCTCAAGAAACCAGCTTAATGATAAAGCGATGACAGAGCTATTAAACGCATTGCCAGCTCGTGTTGCAGGCGATTATGCAAAGGCTATACTTTATGCAGAGCTGGGAACTGAAGGCAACTACAAAGACTTCACCACTCCCTCCGAATTGAAAACAGCTTTTGATGCTGCAAAAGCAAAGCACTGGGGCTTGCAAAAACAGAATACTAGCGGGCATTTGAAGACCTTTAAGATAATTTCAAGGAGCTAGGGGCTTTGCTCCTAAAAAAACTTTCATCTGCTAGGACAAAACCTCTCACCTCGAGCAAAGACCTTTTGCTTTAATCTTGCAATATATGTAGCATTAAAGTTCGCAAAACAATTCGGGGCTCTCCCCGAGCAACGCGTGGAAAAGGGTTGGGGTTATACGGGAAGGGAAAAACTACCGCTTTGAACGGGGGTGTTTCACTTCCCCTAAATGAACATTTTCAACCTTGTAATTTATTGCAAAGTTAAAAAAAGCCCGTCCGCTAGGACAAAAAGTGTTCCACTTTTCAAATATTTTTAGGGCATAAGTCAGATAAAAAGCAAGTGTCGCATTGAGGTTTTTTTGCCTTACACACGTATCTACCATGCAAAATTAAATGATGATGT
>JBQNBK010000117.1:0-5431 GCA_052169975.1 Treponema sp. | reverse complement strand
GGCGAAAACGTGCGTTAACGAGGCCAGATATATGATACTTTTACCCAGTACATTAGCTAATGTACGACTATAACATGAGCTAATGTACGATGTTGAGGGGGTGAAAATGCAAGAATTGTGTATTTAAGATAAGAGAAGGATGTGGTTTTATTATATCATTTTTTAACTTATTTTTATAGATAATGAGCTAATTTTTAACAATTTAGTAATAAAATATTGATTTCGATTATCTGTTATGTTAAAATATGATGATTACTATATTCTGGGAGGGATTTATGGTAGTCGTTGTTACAGGAGCTGCTGGCTTCATAGGTTATTTTCTTTCCAAAAGATTATTGGATGAAGGAAATACTGTTTTAGGAGTTGATTCTCTTAATAATTATTATTCTGTTTCATTAAAACAATCACGATTGGATATTCTTTCAAAAAATAAGAATTTCAAATTCTTTTTAGGTAGACTTGAAGAAAAAGGAATTATAGATTTCTTATTTGAAAACCATAAAGTTGACGTAGTTATTCATCTTGCTGCACAAGCTGGTGTAAGGCATAGTATAGAAAATCCACAAGCATATGTTGATTCAAATATTGCAGGTTTTTTTGCAATATTAGAATCTTGCCGAAAGTATAAAGTTCCTCATTTTCTTTTTGCATCTAGTTCATCTGTATATGGGAATAATCCACAAACACCTTATACAGAAGATTTAATTTGTGATTCTCCTTTAAGTTTATATGCTGCAACAAAAAAATCAAATGAGCTTATGGCATATAGCTATAGTCACCTCTATCAAATTCCATCAACAGCTTTACGATTTTTCACTGTTTATGGTCCTTATGGGCGGCCTGATATGGCATACTTTAAGTTTGCAAATAAGATTATGAATGATGAGCCAATTCAGGTATTTAATAATGGAAAGTTATACAGGGACTTTACATATATTGATGATGTGATTGAAGCTATAATTCGCCTTATTCCACTAGCACCAGATGGTAAAAACCAAGAAAATGCCCCAGAAGCTAGTACACAAAATGGATATTTTGATGTATTCAATATTGGAAATGAGCATCCTGTATTATTGCTTGATTTTATTGAAATATTAGAAGAGAAATTAAACAAAAAAGCAGTAAAACAACTTATTTCAATGCAAAAAGGAGATACTTATAAAACCAATGCATCAACTAAAAAGCTTTATGATAAAATTGGCTGGAAGCCTTTCACACCTTTAGAAAAAGGATTGGAAGAGTTTGCAAAGTGGTTTTTAGCAAATAGATAGGCTTTGAAAAGGGAACTTTTAAGAGTTCCCTTTTTTCATTTGTTCACTAAATTCATCTATTATTTTAGGAATGAGTTCTTTATATGTGCCTTCAATATATGCTCCTGAAGCTTGCTTATGCCCACCGCCATTAAACTTTGCAGCTACAATGCTTACATCAATTTTATCAAAAGACCTAAAACCAATTGAGCAATGGTTTTCATCTTCTTGTTTGATAACTACTATCGCTTGAACATCTTTTATAGCTTGAAGCAACATATACAATGTGTCTGTATCTCTTCCGTTTAAACCAAACTCTAAAAAGTCTTCAAGTGTTTGATATGTTATAGCTAGGCTATCGTTATAGTGAAGGGTTAGTCGCTCTAGGCTTCTTCCAATTAATATTCTTGATGCAAAAGATTTGTTTCCATTCATTTGTGCAAATATTAGCTTTGGGCTAACACCGGTTGAAACCAAACGCGAAACATATAAAAATGTTTCAC
Source organism: Treponema sp. (assembly GCA_052169975.1). Classification (GTDB taxonomy): domain Bacteria; phylum Spirochaetota; class Spirochaetia; order Treponematales; family Treponemataceae; genus Treponema_B. Next base: position 3,678 of record JBQNBK010000117.1, on the reverse strand, counting down.
TACTTTTTTCATCAAGATGTCTAAAAAAGCCTGTGTCAGTGCATATGCCAAACAAAACAAAAAATGCTTCTTCTTTTGTTAAACTTCCTGCCATTTTTTCAATAACATCTTGAACTAAAAGGCAAGCAGCAGGGGATGTGCCATCTATAAAAAAAGTAGGGGATTCTTCTTTATTTGTTGCATGGTGGTCGATTATTGCAATGGGTAAATCTTTAATCTCTTCTTCTATGCTTCCAGTTCTTTCTATATTAGAGCAATCTACAATAATAGCACCAGCGTTTGTTTTATATTCTTGGGGTAAGGTGTTGGTGAATAAAGATTCATATTGCATAATTTCTGTTCTTTTGAAAGGACCAGCAGAAAGAAGTATAGTTTTCTTGCCTCTACGTTTTAGGAAAAGAGAAAGAGCTAAGCTACTTCCTATACAATCGCCATCAGGTTCTTTGTGCCCTGCAATTACTATTGTGGAATATTTATTTATAAAATCTATTAAACCTTGTGGAACCACACGCATATCCCAAAGCCTCCTTATAAGAGAATGTTCAATTATGATTATTGTTTGGATAAATATCAATAGATGGATTAACTGAATTGTTTATTTATGGGGGATTTTTAATGTGAATAAAAAAAGCTGACTCCAATATTGAAGCCAGCTTTAACGTATTAGAATTGAAGTTCTACTGTTTCGTTTGAAAACTTACCATCATATTCTGAAGGATTTGACAAAAAGCCCCAAACAGAATGGCGTGGATTATCAATAGGTAAACAAACTTTGACAAATTCAAACTTTCCATTTTTAGTAAATACAGACATATAAGGAGAGATTTTTGTATTAATTTTTCTTACTTCTCCTCTTCCATCTTTAGGAGAAAACCATTTGTGAGGCACAAATGCTTCACCTGTTTGAAAATTAGCTCTCCTATAAATTATGTAATAACCATCATTATGTTGATAAGCCTTAATTATAGGCACATTAACATAATACATTTCAGCTTCTTTCATCTCTTGTGAATGCAAAAATGAACTAAGCCCTGCAATCAACAAAAAAAGAATAAAATAAGACTTTTTCATAAAACGACTCCTTAGCAATATTATTGAAAAATTGCTTTTAATTATACATATTTTATCTTTGCTTTTCAACTATATTTATACTTGATGCCAAATGCTACATTTTAAGACAAAATGAGCTTATTTAAATAACCTCTTTTATAAATATCTTATAACTGATATTCTTACACCCTTCGATATGAATGAAACAAATCTTTCTTTTTATCACCCAATAGAAATAGGGGAGTTAAAACTTAAAGGTAATCTTTTTCTAGCCCCTATAGCTGGTTATTCTGATGTTATTTTTCGTTCTCTTTGTGCAGATGAGGGAGCAAGCTTTACATATACTGAAATGGTTTCAACTGAAGCTTTGGTTCGTCTTTCCCAAAATACTCATCTTTTAATGGAAAAAAGTGATAGAGAAGAAAAATATGCAATTCAACTTTTTGGCTCATCCCCACAGACTATGGTGAAAGCTGCTTTAATGATTGTGGAAAACTATGCCCCAGCTTGCATAGATGTGAATGCTGGTTGCCCTATGCCAAAGATTACTAAAACAGGTGCAGGTTCTGCCTTGCTTTCTACTCCCAAATTACTTTTTGATATTTTAAGTGAATTAGTGAAAGCATTGGAGCCATTACCAGTTACAGTTAAGATTCGTTCGGGCAAGACATGTGATGCACCTTTATGGAAGGAAGCAGCTCGTGTTTGTGTTGAAGCAGGTGTTAAAGCAATTACTATGCACCCACGTTCTCAAGCACAATGTTATTCAGGTGTGAGTAAGACAAGTTTAATAGGAGAGCTTAAAGAAGAAGTTGGTAAATATGGTGTTAAAGTTTTTGGTTCTGGGGATCTTTTTACTGCTGAAGATGCAAAAAAAATGTTTGAATTAACACATTGTGATGGCGTTATGTTTGCACGTGGAGCTATGGGAAATCCTTTTATTTTTAGGCAAACAAAAGAGCTTTTACAAAATGGTAATATAAGCGAAATAGATATTAAAGATAAGATTGAGACTGCAAGAAAGGAATTGTTTTTGCTTTGCAAACTTAAAGGAGAAAAGCTAGGATGTCTTGAAATGCGAAAGCGTATTTCTCCTTATATTAAAGGTCTTGAAAATGCAAGTGAAAGACGAAAAGAATTAGTTCAATGTTCTTCGTTAAAAGAATATGAAAACGTCTTAGCTAAAATCTTATCAGATGTGCAAAATTAGGAGGGAATAAAGATGAAAAATATAACATTTTTTTTATGTTTTTCTTTTATATTTTTTTCTTCTTGCAAGAAGAGTGTTGAAGATAAAATTGCTGTTATATGGACAAATAAAGTTGAGGTAGCTTCTTATTGTGAAATGTTTAATACTTCACAAAATAAATATCAAGTTGTAGTTGAATACAAAAAAAATCCTGCTATTGAAATATTAGAAGAGGAAGCTAACCCTGATATGGTTATTTCTCCAAGACTTAAAGGAAAAGCCACTAGAGCAAAGTTTAAGCCACTTAATTATTTATTAAAAGAAAAGATTGATAAATCTAGCTTTTATAATGAGCTTTTAGATTTAGGTTTGATTGATGGAGAGCAATATCTTTTGCCTTTAAGTTTTAACCTTCCAACAATTATTTTTTCACTTTCTAATAAGCATTTGTTAGAAAATAATTTTACAATATCATTTGATGAAATTAAAAAAATCGCTTTATCATTTAATACAAAAAAGGGGGATGCATACACAAAAATGTGTTTTGCTCCTCGTTGGGAAAATCAAGTGCTTTATGCAACTATGCAAGGCTTGGGTGTGGATTTTGAAGAAGGAAACTCATCTTTTGTTTGGAATGATAAGGCATTAAAAACAGCAGTAAACTATCTTAAAAATTGGACTAAAGACGTGAATGAAACTTCACAAAAAGAAGATGAATTTAAGTTTAAATATCTTTACGATGTGCCATATATTTTAATAAACAATGGGTTTTGTGCTTTTTATTATATGTCAACTGAAGAGCTTTTTTTACTGCCAAAAGAAAAGCTACAAAACATTGATTTTAGATATTTGGAATTTGATGGTAAGGTTCCTTGTAATGATGATATTTTATATGCAGGCATATGTTCAAACACAAAGAATAAAGAAACATGCGAAGCTTTTATTATATGGCTTTATTCTTTAGAGACCCAAGAAAAATTATTAATGCAAAAAATTAAAAAGAACTTACCTAGTAAAGACTTTGGTATAGCTGGTGGTTTTTCATCACTAAAACCAATAACAGAAAAAATATTTCCACAACATTATCCACTTTTACTTGCACATTTACCACAAAATAGTAGTTTAAAAACGCCTCGCATTTTACCTAATAATTGGGAAACTTTGAAAACTGAAATTGTTTTTCCATATCTATTGGAAGCTACAATATCTCATGATAATGTTAAAGAAGAGCGTTCTACATTAGAAGAAAAAATAAAAGAGTGGGAAAACTCGCATTAGGGGATTTCAACTTGTAGTATTTGAGATACTACAACTATATAAATTGGGGTGGTTAATTATTTTTTTTCTTTGCTTCTTTTAGAGAATATTTAACAGAGTTTTCAGCATCATTAATAAAGTTATCTATTTGATAATTTTTAGTTTCTTCAGGATATTTTAAT
>JBQNBK010000116.1:0-5497 GCA_052169975.1 Treponema sp. | reverse complement strand
TAGTCCCTATTACAATATCTTTAGTTAAATTAGAAAGATACATACCATTAACTACAGCAGTCAAAACAGCTTCTACATTCTTTGTATCTCCATATATTGGAACAGAAACATAAGAGACAAATTTTCCATTTATACTAGAAACAAATGGCTCTGAAAATGTAGTTTTTCCTTTTAATGCTTCTTCAAACCAAACTTGACCTCGTGCATTTGCAGTAGCTTCACCAGAAATATATAAGTCGCCATTCTTGGTTATTATTCCTATCTGATCTATGCTTGGGTTAAAAGTTGCTTCATTATGTAGATATTTTGTTTTTTCTTTGAATGAAGCATCAGCATCCCTTAATATTCTTGCTCTTGCAACACCTTCCAAAAATTGCCAAAACGCGTTAATTCTTCCATCTATCACATCTGCAACATCTGAAGCTTTGTCTATAAGATGTGTTTCAATTTTTTCTAGTATTGCTTTCCTTGATACAACAACCGAAAGAACACCCAACACAGAAAGAGATGTAATAATTAATAGTCCAAAAATAAGTAGTAACTTTACACGTATAGAAAAATATTTTTTACTCATTTTCCCTTCTTTACTACTGTTCATTTGTGTAGGGGAGGGGGGAACATTTAAATTATCCATAAAACATACTCCTAAAATATATTATTGCATTATATATTTACAATGATATATTATTCAAGATGCGTCTCATTTTTGAATAATTTCTTAATGGTAAAAGGTAAGATATACCTTACCTTTTACCATTGTATATTACAAATTTTTACACTTTGGAAAAGTCAAGAAAAGGACAGTGCAATTGGCGAGTAAATTAAGCCCTGCACGTTGATAGATTTAAGTTGGTTCTTCCAGAAATCTAGCTTTTGCAAAGAGGCTAAGCCTTGCACATCAAGAGATGTGAGCTGATTGTCGGAACACACAAGCTTTTGCAAGGCCTAGCAATCTTTTACGTCAAGAGAGCTGAGTTTGTTATTGTTGCAGATAAGCTCTTGCAAAGAGGCTAAGCCTTGTACATTGAAAGCGGTGAGCTGATTAAGGTTAAAGTCAAGCTTTTGCAAAGAGTTTAAGCTTTGAGCGTCGAGAGCGGTAAGCTGGTTGTTAGGGCAATAAAGCTCGATGATGTCTCCTATAAGCGTAACTTTTTCCCCATTTGCGTGTAGATCCATATACTTATCACTTTCAAGCGTTGCTACAGTACAGCCTTCAACCTTGATGGCAGAGCCATCTTTTGTCTTTGCTTTGACCTTGATGTCATGCTTACTTGCATCTAGTGTAAGAATGACTTTTCCCTGTGGTATAGGCTCAAAGCTCATGGTAATTGTGGCTAGAGCGGTTACTGTGTGCTTGTATTCTGTGCCTGTACCTGCTTTTGTGATGGGCTTGCCACCTAACTTCCACTCTTTCACTTTGTAGCCATCGTTTGGCGTTGCGGTGAAGGTTATGGTTTTGCCTTCTTCAATCTTCTCCCCCGAATTGATTTCCTTCTCGCCTGTAGCCTCTGCGACCTTTGCTTTAAGCGTGCCATTTGCAGGCATGCCTTCTACATTGAAGGTGATGGCGTGCTTTGCTTTAGTAGCAGGTGGCGTGGGTGTTCCGCCTCCACCATTCCCGCCAGTACCTGAGTTTCCACTGCCCGTCTGCTGACACGCAGTGAAGAACAATGTGAATGTTGTGGCTATGATGAGTGCCACTACTCCCAATTTTCCCAAGATTAATGCCTTGAGTCTGTTTTTTGAGTTCATTATAGATACCTCCAAATAATAATTTGCAAAAATAAAAAGCTCAACCTAAAGGGTGAACCATTTAGGTTGAGCTTGTTGTGAGAGTTTGAGAGAATTATTTTGTTGTATATTGTTAACATCGCTACACAATATACTAGAGTTTTATGTAGTTTTCAATGCTTTTTGGGGCGATGTGCAGTTTCGACGGCTAATTTCACTGTGTAATGGGTGATTATTGGCTCATTGCCAACATCAATTACGCATTACCAATTACCACTCGCCTTATCTAAGGCTCTTCACCTGCCTTATTGAAGGGTCGTCACTCGCTCGGGTGGGACAGTGCCACACACCCGAATGGGACAAGCACACTCGCTCGGATCAGACTATGCGATCCAAGCGGATCAAGAGGTTCGATCAGCCCGATGCGAGCCTCTCGAATGGAGACAAGGTTATTCTTTCTTTAGTTCTTCAAACTTTGCAATCATAGTTGGGTTATCTTTTGTGAGCTTTTTGATGGATAAGTCATCAGCTTTGTTATTCGCTATTCTCAAATTATTTTCACTTCCTATAAGAGCTTCTTTTATCTTGTTGAGGTGAGCAATGGATTTATCAATTTCTTCTATTGCAGTTTGAAACTTGTCGCTTGCCAAGCGATAGTTTCTAGCAAAACTTTCCTTAAAATCAAAAAGACGTTCTTCAAAATGTGTGATGTCAAGCGATTGGTTTTTGGCTATCTCTAGTTGCTTTTTATATTCCAAAGAATTCTTTGTTGCATTACAAAGAAAAGTAATGATGGGAATAAAAAATTGAGGGCGAATCACATACATTTTTTCGTATTTGTGCGAAACGTCAACAATTCCGTTGTTATACAGTTCATTCTCTTTTTCCAATAAAGAAACCAAAACAGCATATTCACATTTCTTTTCTTTTCTATCCTTATCCAATTCCTTAAAGAAAGATTCGTTTGTATGCTTTGTGGCAGTTTCATCAGCTTCGTTTTTCATTTCAAACATAATTGAAATGTATTCAATTCCGTCAATGCTATCTCTAAAAATAAAGTCGCCCTTAGAGCCTGAAGCCTTTGAAACTGCATTATCTTTTTCAAAATAAGCATTTTGCATTATGGGTCTTAAATATTGTTCAAAAGATGTTTTACAGTGAATTTCGAGCGTCTCTCCAATCATTTTAGTGGATAGCTTTGCTTTTAAGTCTTTGTAGTAGGCAATCTGCTCGTCCTTAGTTTTTAATTGATTTTCAAAATCACGTTTTAGGCTATCTTCGCTTATTTTCGCTTCTGCCTTTGCTTTTTCAAGCTCAGATAAGATTTTTTGTAGCTCAAACTGCTTTTCATTCTGCACCTTTTCAATTTTAATTTGATTTTGTGACTTATCTTGGATGATCTGTTGCTTTAACCCTGCAATCTCATTGTCTTTTTTTGCAGTAGCTTCTGTTATGGCTAGTTTTTTTGCCCCCTCTGATGTGGCTAGTTTATTTTCAAGTTCAGTAATTTTCTTAGCAAAGTCGTTTTCTAGCTTTTGTTGCTGGTTTATAAGCTTGGCTTCTGCCTCTAGCTTTGCTTTTTCAAGCTGAGATTGAAGCTCTAAGATTTTTCTTTGGTTTTCAAGCTCAAACTCTATTTTCACCTGATTTAGTTTTTCTTTATAAATCTTATCTGCACCATTTGCCAATGCTTTTTCAACTAAGCTTGTGTCTACAGAATTGATATCGGATAAATCAATGTAATCTCCTTTCAAAGCATTTTCTTCTAATACTAGCTTACTTTTGCTTTCGGCAATTACTTTAACTTGTTTCATTCTTAACTCCCTTCAAAAGCTTTAATAGCGACGAGCCAAGCGTAAGCCTAGAAAATTGAAGCTATTACTTGGAGATAAGCCACGTCGCATCGCACACACGCAGTATAACTGCACCACTATTGTAGCCACCGCCACGTTCAACACGACTAGAACCAGAAGGCACACCAGTAGGGTTATTACCTTCGGATGGACCTTTATTATTATACCAATCCCAGCACCATTCACACACATATCAAAGAGCCCGTATTGGTTTGCTTTTTTGGTTCCTACTTCGTGTATTTTCCTTTTTGAGTTGGCATTAAACCAAGCTCATTAAGCTTGCCATCCTCATTGCATCCTGCATATTTATATCTACTTCCGCCCATTGCAGCATATTCCCATTCAGCTTCTGTAGGTAGCCTAAATCCTTTTTTACTAAAATCTGCAGTTACTGAGGTGCCTTCTATGCTATATACACACTCTTCTTTGCTCATCACTTTCTCTGTGAGTTTATTGCAAAACTCTATGCAGCTAAGCCAACTCACTTTTTCCACAGGATTCTCACTTGAATCAGTAAACTGGCTTGGGTTACTTCCCATTACAGCCTGCCACAATCCTTGTGTTACTTCAGTCTTTCCAATGTAATAGCTAGATAAGCTCACATTATGCTCTTTATTATCACTTAGCTCATTATCCCCCAATAAAGCATTAGTTACTTCCTTTATAAGCTTCATTTCAAAGCTTACCCCATCCGTACTGTATGTTATTTCGTCTGCGACAGCCCATTTTGCCATATAAGTCTTACCATCGCTTTCTTTTGGAAATGTTTTAGGCAACTCTGGCTCCCATTTTTCAAAAGTAAAGGCTGCTTTTGAAAGCCCTTCAACCTTAACCTCTGCCCCAAATTTACCTTCTAGGAGTTTTTTACCTCTTACTTCTTTTAATGGTGTTGTGGTTGCCCCTCCGTTTAAATTAAGAATGAGAGAAACCATGTTTCTTTTGTATTTTATTTGAACAATAGTTGAACCATCTAGTTTTATAACGCTTTGTATTACCCCTTGCGAGGTAAAACCTTCATATTCCTTAGCAACTGCCTCTGTATCCTTTCCTGCTTCTCCTGTTTTAGTTTCTTCTTCTGCCTTTGTGTAATTTTCATCTTCAATATTTTCTTTTAGATGTTCAACTTTATAGCCTACAATCTTTCTTTTTGAAACAGCAAAGATAGTTTCATCTTTTTCAAACTTATATGTATCTTGCAAAACTATTCCATCAGCATCTTTAATTCACCATTCTTGAATTTGAAAATTGTCTTTTGCTGTGATTTTTTTGCCAGCTACTTCTTTGATTTTCTTCCAAGCGTCATTTCTATTAGCCTTAAACGTGTAAGGTGTTTCGACTGTTAAATTTGAATCACCTTTAATAGTGATTGTAATTTCGTTTGATGGCTCATACTGTTGTTTTGTTCCATTATTATTTTGTTTGCAGCCAAAAGCAAATAAAAGGCCTATTAAAACAAGAGAAAATAATAGTCTAAAACTTTTATACTCATTCCTATTGTATTTATTATAAGTAATAGGCAGTTTTTCAATAGCTTTTTTGGCATCTTTAATAATGATTTCTTTTTCCATAAAAATCCTCTTTATAAAATTGATTAAATTAATAACTACACTTACAACATAAATGTATATAGCTGGCGATTATAGTCTAAAGATTGGAATGTATCAAAGGGGAAGGTTCAAACCATATTAAATAACCTTTTCTTGTTTTTATTAACTAAAAAAACTTATGAATACAAAAAGCCTTTATCTAAACTCATTGATAGCTTTTTAGTAAACATTGCAAATAATCATTTTGTTCTAGTATGTTTCAACTCTATTTAGTTATACTTTCCATAAAATCGCTTTCCCCCGCCTCCCTCAACTCATGATTTTATCATTGAACCATATACTCATATCTTGAGTCTTTTTAGCTTG
>JBQNBK010000115.1:0-5497 GCA_052169975.1 Treponema sp. | reverse complement strand
AATTTAATCATCATGTATCCATTCTAAAACTTGACCAACAAACCTTTGCTAAAAACTTTGATGCAGAAACAGAAAAGTTAAGGACAAAACTCACTGCAATTGATTCAAATGTTGAAGTGCTAAGAACAAAAGCTTTTGATACTGTTTCAACTAAACTTGGAGAATTTGAAAAAGACTTCTTTGGCAATCTAGCCAAACGTTCAGAAGAAATGGACACAAGCTTTGAAACATTAAAAGAAAATGTAAAAGATAAGCTTCAAGCATTGCTAGAAGAAAAAGAAAATGAAAGAAAAACAATTGAAGAAGATTATAAAAATAACTTGCAAGAAAAACTAAATAATCTTGCTCAAGAAGCTAACACCCAATTTCAGAAATTAGAAAATGAAATAGTAGAAATAGAAACAAATCTATCAAAACATGTAACAGCTTCTGACGATTCTATTTTAAAATATTCACAAACACTCAAAGATGATATAAATGTTGCCTTAGAAAAAGCTCGTCAATATTTAGAAAAAGAGCTAACCGATTATAAAGGAGATCTACAAGGCTCTCTAAACTCTCACTATTTTGAATTAGAAGAAGCTGCAAAAGGCTTAAAAGAGCGAATTGATGAAACTAAACTAAACGCAAACATTGAATTTGAAAGCATAAAAAAAGATTTTGATTTATGGAAAAACGGAATGGAACAACGTTTTGACACTTCTAAATCTTTCTTTGAAGATAAGATTCAAAACATTGAAAACATTACAAGCGAAGCTGTAGACAACTTAAAAACTAAATATGATACTCAATATAACGATTTAGTTAGCAAAAATGATGACTTATTCACAAGCTTTAAAGAAAAAGTTGCCTCACTAAATGATGATGTTCTTATAGCTCAATCGCAATTTAAGAAAGAAGTAGACATTGTTAATAACAACCTCAATGAAAAAGTAAAAGAAGCCTATATTAGCATCGAAAAAAAGGTTGCAGAAGCAAATGGAGACACAAATGAAGCTGTGGAAAATGTTCGCAATATGATTCATTCTTTAAGAGAAAATCTCAATGATATTCAAGAAAAGACAACAAATAAAATACAATCTGATGCAGAACGTTTGAATGGAATTATCGAAGAAATTGATAAAAAACAAAATGCCTTTATTGTGCAAACCCAAGTTTTTGAAAAAGCTGATCAGTTAAAGCTAGATCTTGAAAAATCAATTGAAAGATTAAAGCTAGAAGTTGCACATTTTGATGTTTATAAAACTGCTATGGATGAAATAGCAAATCAATACAATAGAGTTTGTAAAATGGAAGTGGAAATAGAAACTAAAATCACTTCTTTTATGAATGAGCGAGGAAGAATTGAGCGTCTTGAAGCTGAATTTGCTCGGTTTAATGATTTTTCTGATGTAATTGATAAAAAAGTAGATGCCTTAAATATTACTAACGATGAAATTCAAAGTTATGAAGTGCAAGTAAGAAAAATTGAAGAAAGCATTTCAAAAGTAAACACTCGTTATGAACGACTAGAAAAAAAAGAAATTGTTCTTGATCAAACTGCCGAAAGCATTAGTAATGCTTTTGAAGATTTAAAAACATTAGAAAACAATATTAAAACATTTAAGTCAGAAATTGCTAATATGCCTGAACAACTTGAAGACATTAAAAAATCTATAGAAACTTTGAACATTAACAAAGGTAAAGTAGACACAGTATTTTCAAAATTGACTTCTTTAGATGAAATGCTAGAAAAGATTGATAGTGAAATGGCAAAATTGCAAGAATCTAGGTCATGGCTAGCATCTGTTGAAACCAGACTTACAACTCTTTCATCAGATACTGACAAAAAACTTAAAATGCTTGCAACACTTTATAAAGACGAACCTTCACAAGCTAGCAAAGGTAGCGAAGCTCCTTCTTTGAATGTGAGAGAAAATGTTATGCGACTACATAGAGAAGGTTGGTCAGTTAATCAAATTGCTAATGCACTAAAACTTTCAAGAGGCGAAGTTGACCTAATTATAGAATATGGGGAACGCTTAGTATAAAAAATTATACAAAATATTGATGTCTTGTAAGCTAAAAGCACAAGACATCTTCTTTGCATAAAAGAGCTGTAACAAAACTTGCCACAGCCTCACCTTTTCCAATATCTCCCATCTTTTCATGTGTTTTGAATTTCACAGATACTTGGCTAGTCTTTATTTCGATAATTTCACAAATAGATTTTATAATACTTTCTCTATAGGGTGTAAGTTTTGGTTTTTCAATAATAACAACACAATCAATATTACCCAACTTCCAACCATCTAATCTAATTTTATTCCATGCTATAGAAAGTAATTTAGAAGAACAAGCATTTTTCCATGTTTCATCACTAGGTGGGAAAAGCTCGCCAATATCTCCGCCTATTCCACTAGCTCCAAGTAAGGCATCTATTATTGCATGAAGAAGAACATCTCCATCTGAATGTGCTTCTTCACCTTTATTAAAGGGTATTTCAACACCACCAATCATTAAAGGTCGCCCTTCTTTTAGAACATGAAAATCGTATCCTAAACCTATCTTAAACATAATGTTGTTTAAATACCTCTTTCATACAAAACCTATATCAAAGAAAAAGAGAAATAGTTTTACTTTATTTAAAGAATATAGATTAATAATGCTTATTGTTGTAATCATTTATAAGCTTTATATCTGACGAAACTTTCTTATCCTTACACAAATCTTGTGTTATTGTAATTGCTTGGTCTACAACATAAGGAGAATCAGCAATTCCATGCAACAAAATAGTATTATCCTCAACTTCTGCATCTAAGAAATAAATAGATAAGTGCAATTTAAAAGAAATATGATTGACTATTTTTTGAGCTTCATACAAATCTGCTATACGCTTTCTACCTTTTTCAACATCTGCTTCTCTAATTGTAATCTCAACGGCACTTTTTATAATTTGAGCAGCTTCTTCTGGAGTGATTTCACCAGTATTTAACACCATGTTATAAAAAGTTGCTTCCTCTTGTTCAACATTAAAAAAGCACTTATGAAAACCTTCCATATTGTTATCACTTTCTTTAATTAAATCAGTAGCTTGCTTTTCTGTATAATTAAATTCTTTCATCAAACGAGAAATACGCACACCATCTTCTGCAACAAGACGCACTGTATAGACACCGGGAATATTACGTAAAATTGCAAAACCACCTCTTCCTATAAATATGCAATTTCCCGTATTTGCAATTTCATAAACAACTTCACGTAAAAGATCAAAATACTCATCTCTATCCCTAGATAACGATGCCCAAAAACCCGGTCTTTTTTCATCATATTTTTTTAATTTTTCTGGTGCTAAGCCTTTATCAATTAAACATTGTTCAAGGTTCTTTCTTTCTATAAACTTATAACCTAAAATATTTGCTAAATGACTAGAAGTTTCATCACCTAATGAAGCTATTTTTCGGGACATTGTTATTATTGCCATAACTGCCTCCTTGTTATAGCATATATCACAATACTTAACATGTCAAAGGGGTTTTACAAAATGAAAAAAAGCATAGAATGGAAGCCAATTTCTAACAGTGTTACCTATAGTACTCGTGTTTTTGAAGTGCAAAGCATAAAAAGCATATCTCCGCATGGAGAAGAAAAAACTTTTATTTCATTAAAATCACCAGAATGGGTAATTGTAGTACCTATCGTCAAAAAAAATAATGAAAAATATTTTGTTATGGTAAGGCAATGGAGGCATGGCACTTCTTGCGTGTTACAAGAGTTTCCCGGTGGAGTTGTTAATGAAGGAGAAGCTCTTGAAATAGCTGCAAAAAGAGAACTGGAAGAAGAAACTGGATATAAAGCGATAAAGATAGAAAAACTAGATTCACTTTTTCCAAATCCTGCTATTATGCAAAACATGTGCCATATATTTTTTGCTGAATGCGAAGAACATGAAGGTGAGCAACACCTTGATGATGATGAATATATAGAAATATCTTTAGTGCCTTATAAAGACGTAATAATGAATATGGGAAAACCACCTTTTCAGCATGCCCTAATGTCCAGTGCAATGTTTTTATATTTACAAAAATATGAAATGCAAGAACTTATAAAAATATAATAAATTTATTTTAACTAAAGGCTTTTTATTTCTTCTTCAGTTAGCCCATAAAGAGAATAAACAATACTGTTTATTTCATTATCCAAGAGATTTATTCTTTGCAACAAAAATCTCTTATCACTTTCGAACTTTGTTTTTTTAAGCTTATTATGTGCTTCTAGCATTTGATCAACAAGTGCAATAATCTTTTCATTACTTGCATTATCTTTAAGGTCAGGAAAAGAAAAAGAAGAAATAAACTCAGGTGTTAGGCGATACGCATTGCCTCTTAATGCTGTACTTTTATGGGAAACAAAAAACCAAAATATTTTACTATTAAGAATTGCTAAATAAACTTTTTCAGATACCTTATTACCTATCTCATTAAAAACTGGACAATGAATTGCAGCACCTGTAAAAAACTCACCCAGTGAATCAAAACCTATTCTATTAGAAATAAGCATATCAGGAATAAGTATTTTAGGTTTTTCATACTCATTTAAGCTTCTACTAGCAGAATATTTATAAAAATTATCAGTTTTTAATGCTATCTTTCTTTTAATTAACAAAGACTTATGCTTTGTTAAATATTGAAAAGTCAACGGATAATCTTTTTTCATTTTTTTTAAGTTGATAAGTTTATATTCACCATCCACTTTTTCATATGGAAAAAGTAAGTATTTTATTTTGATACAAGATTCATATCTACGTACAGACTCTCCATAAAGAAACTTTCTCAAAATACTTTTTTCAATCTCTATAGGTTCACTTTCAATTTCTGACTTAACAATTGCTGTTTTTCCTTTATCCATCAATAAATCAAACAAAAATATTTTATCATTTCCTGTTGAAGAGCCTTTAAATATTTTTTTTGTAATATCCTTAAAACTATATTTTTGTTGTTGCAATTTTTTAAGAAGATTATTATTTTTCCCAATATTAAAAACCCAACCATCATCAAGCAATTCAGAATAATTAATTGGTATAAAATCAATGCTTTCAAGATTTGTAAAATCTTCGCCTAAATTAAACTTTTTATATTGAAAAGTATCCTTTGGAGCTTTTGTCAAAAATAATAAACAAGTGTAAGTAGTTGCATTCATAAATATTTGATTTGTCGTAAAATCAACTATTTTTGAAACTGCAGTATTCCCTTTTAATAAAATCCTTAATTTTTTTCCCATCTCTGCCTGAAAAAATTTATGAGGCTGAATAAAACCTAAAACACCTTTGTTATGTAGTAATGTATAACCTTTATAAATAAATAATAAATATAAATCATAATTTGAACATGCAATTAAACTATATTTTTTGTTGTAATATTCAACATTATTTTTATTTGATTCATTTAATGTTTGAATCCGAACATAAGGAGGATTTCCAATAACGCAGTCAAAACCTCCTTTTTCAAATATGCTAGAA
>JBQNBK010000114.1:0-5510 GCA_052169975.1 Treponema sp. | reverse complement strand
GTACTACCTAAAAGTATAATATATCTGGCCTCGTTAACGTACGTTTTCACTATGCAAGAACATACGTTAACGGCATGAAAACTCGCATATAATCGAGGTTGAAAACTGCATTGTTTTTGATCTATTGCATAGGGCGGAAAGCTTCAGTTTCTAGGCGTGAAAACCTATAGGTTTTTGATTTAATTAATTCCACTTTCTTTTTTGCTTTTCTTCCATTATAATTATGCCTATGGAGCAAGACATAGATAAAAGTAATCGGGAATATAAGAAAATTCTGTGTTTGCTGATTTATTCTCTATTAAGGAATTGGTATTATAGCAATGTTTACAGCAGAATATAGTTATGAGTTAGAGCTTGAAACATCAAAAGAAGATGGAATAAGAGAAGGGATATAAACAGGAAATTTCAATACAGCCAGACAAATGAAAAATGCGAATTGTGAGTTTTCTTTTATTATGGAAATGACAGGTCTTAGCCAAAAAGAAGTAGAAACTCTTTAAGAGTTTTTATTCATATAAGGTGATAGCAATTTTTAACATTAAAGATATCAATTTAAGACAATTTCAATAATTACTGGTATTACTAGCGAAGAAATAGCAAAGGTATACTATATTATTAATAGAATAGATTTAATAAATTCTAAAAGAGGTGGGAAGGTGAGTGTGGAACTTTTAGCTCCAGCAGGGAGTATTGAAGCATTAGATGCTGCTATTTATGAAGGTGCTGATGCTGTATATTTAGGACTTAAAAGCTTTAATGCAAGGTTAAGAGGTGCTAACTTTGCATGGAATCAGGCAGAGGCAACAATTGAAGCATTACACAAAAAGGGGAAAAGAGTATACATAACAGTAAATACTGTAGTTCAAGAAAATGAATGTGAAAAGTTATATCGTTTTTTAAGCTTTCTTTCAAAAGTTAATCCTGATGCACTTATAGTTCAAGATTTGGGTGTTTTGAAAATGCTAAGAATGTATTTTCCAAAACTAAAAATACATGCCTCAACTCAAATGAATATTGCTTCAAGCAAAGGAGCAAACATTGCGAGTCGCTCTGGTATTTCTAGGGTGGTTCTTGCTAGAGAATTATCTCTTAAAGAAATAACAGAAATACATTTTAATACTAATTGCGAGCTTGAAGTGTTTGTTCATGGCTCTTTATGTGTTTCAGAATCCGGACTTTGCATGTTTTCTTCATATCTAGGTGGAAAATCTGCTAATAGAGGAATGTGTACTCAAGCTTGTAGAAGATACTATGAAGCTGATTGTCAAGGTGGGAAGAAATCAGGCTATTTCTTTTCTCCTTATGACTTACAATTAATTGATGTGGTTCCTGATCTTATAAAAGCTGGTGTTTCATCTTTCAAAATTGAAGGAAGAATGAAAAGTGCAGAATATGTTGGGCAAGTTGTAAAAGCTTATAGATATGTGATTGATCATGCAGAAGATGAGAATATAGAAAAAGTGTTGGATGAAGGAAAGAAAATGCTATTGCATGATTTTTCTCGTGAAAAGACTCATTACCATATTTTTTCTCCTAATCTTGAAAAGGTTTTGCAACCTAACCAAGCAGGTGGAACAGGTGTTTTCTTAGGCAAAATCTTAGAAGTTATTTCAGATGGTTCTTCTGAAGCTCCTACTTCTTATATACGTTTTTCATCTAAATATAACTTAAATGTTGGGGATAGTATTAGAATACATGAAAAGAATGATAAGAAAAGAGAAAGCCTTAAAATACTAGAAGTTAAAAACAATAATGAAAAGCATTTTGTTAAAATTGGAAGTGTTGCCAAAGTGGGAGACTTTGTGTATTTAATTCAAGAAAAAAACACAAAACGCTATCCTCATGTTTTACCAAACAGTTTAGATGGGTATCACCTTACACCACGTGATGAAAAATTACCAGCTTTGGTTTTAGATTGTGAAGTGTATTCAAAAGAAAAAGGCAAACAATTAGACAAAAAGAAGCAAAAAGATTTTTTCCCAAAAGGTTTATATATTCAAGTTTCATCTTTTAACAACATTAGTGCTTTGGTTGCAACAGGAAGTGCTTTGCGACCTATTAAATTGATAGTCAACTTAAATGAAGAAACAAAGAAATCTATAGAAAACCTTGAAATGCAAAAAGGAACCAATCCGTTTTCTAAAAAAGACGTAATAATTTCACTTGACCCATTCTTGACAGAAAGTATGTTGCAAGAAACTGAAAATACTTTGATATTTTTAGTGGAACATGGATATTTTTCATTTGTCTTGAATAACTTAGCTCATGTTAAAATATTAAAAGAAATATCAGAAAAGCTTAAAGGCTTTCACTTGAACTTAATTGCAGGACCTTATCTTTATACATTCAATCGCTACGCAGTAAAATATTTGGAAGAGCTAGGAATGACAAAGATTATTTCTCCAATAGAAAACTCATATAGTAATGTGGAAAACTGTTACAAAACCAAAGGAGGCAAGCAAAATGTTCTTTTGACTATCTTTGCCTACCCTGCTCTTTTTAGAATTAGTTCACCGCTACCACCTTCCTATGACTTTTTTTACATCAAAGACAAAGAGAAAATGACATTCAAAGCATTTTCCACTCCTTCACAATCCTTTGTGTTGCCCGAAAAGCCTTTTTCCATAACACATAGAGTGGGGCATCTTAGAAAGAATGGTTTTGAACACTTTTTGCTTGACTTTTCGCATACCGCAATTAATGCAAAAGAATACCGCTTTATACTCAATGCTTTCAACAAAGAAGAATATATAGAAGACACTTCATATTTCAATTGGAAAGAAGGCTTTTATCAAGAAATAAAAAAGTAAGATACTTACGAAACAACAAAAAAAGGGCACAAAATACGTGTATTGCTCCCTTAACCACTAGGCTAGTTTGATGTAGCTTTAAGACTAGCTTAATTCATGCTTACATTACAATTATTAACCAAATGAATCAGTTCCCAAGCTTAAAACTTAGCAAAAAGACTTGCCAACTTTTCTTTCCCAATAATCTTCATAAATCCTGCAAGTCTTGGCCCTTGTTCTTTGTTAATCAACACTTTATACAAGACTGTAAACAGTGCTTTTGGCTCTTTTCCAAAAGCATTTGCCACGTCATATAGCATAGTGGATAAGCTCTTTTCATCGAGGCTCTCAAGCTTTGGAACAATCTCCTCTTTTATCTTTTTGATTGCAGGAAGAAAATCTTCTTCAACACTAGGCACAGAGCTAGGCTCATTAAGAGAAAACTTAAAGTCTTCAGGAGCCCCGCCTTCCCTAATCCAGTTCCAAGCACACTTAGCTCTTTGAATAAGTCTTGCTCTTTGCTCTTCTTTTAAGTCTGGTAAAGAAGCCAAAACTGCCTCAATGTTTCCCCCTTGCACCTGCAATAAATTGCAAAGATGACGGAAAGGTATTTGATAAGAAGGCATACTAGGAACCTTGCCAACTTGAGAAAGCTCATATATTCTATACTCTTTTTGAAAAGTCTCTTCATTCTTTGCCTCTTGCGACTTCCATGCAATGCGTTTTGTTTTGTCGTAATCTTCGTATATCTTTATAACATCGAGGTCAAAACTAATAACAAACTCTGTGTTTGGTCTTGTGCTTGCAAAAAGATACCTCAACACTTCAGGCTGATACACTTCCAACACATCCACAAGGCTTACCACCTTGCCTTTTGAAGAAGACATCTTGCCCGGCAATCCTTTAAGCCCTATAAAATCATACCTAAAGCTAATTGGAGCTTTCCAATCATAAATAGCTTCGGAAACAAGGCGAGCAGTATCGAATGAGCCACCTTGTGAATGATGGTCTTTGCCAGCTGGTTCAAACACAACTTTCTCATATGCCCAACGCATAGGCCAATCCACTCTCCAACCAAGCTTCACGTTTTTTGCCTTTCGTAAATCCACACATTCTTTATGCCCACACTCGCAAGAATAAGATAAGTTCCAGTCCCCGTCCCAACCTTCAATCTTTGTGGTATCCTTATTGCAACAAGAGCAAAAAACAGAAACAGGGTAATAATCTTCTGTTATTTTATGCTCAGCATCTCGATATGTGTTCAAGATTTCTTTTAGCTTTTGGCGGTTATCAAGAGCCTTTTTCATGCCAAGAGCATAATCCCCGTTTTGATATTTCTTGCTTTGATAAAGATATTCAGGGGTAATTCCAACCACGGGGAGCATGCTTTCAACGTCAACTTCGTGATGGCGTGCATAGCTTTCGTCTCGCCCAAAAGTGTCGGGAGTTGCGGTGATAGGATATCTCAAATATTGCTGTAACACTTCAGGCTTTGGCATGTTCAATGGCACTTTTCTAAACACATCATAGTCGTCCCATGAATAAATAAAACGCACCTTTTTGCCATGCTTCCTTAAAGCCCTAACCACGAGGTCTACCGAAATAATCTCTCTAAAGTTTCCTATGTGAACAGTGCCAGAGGGCGTAATGCCTGACGCACAAGTGTACTCTTCTTGTTCCCCTATTTCTCTAATAATCTTTTCTGCTGTTTGGTCTGCCCAATGCAATTGATTAGCCATATATCTCTCCTATAAGAAAGAGTAATAGTATCACAATGAAAAAAAAAGAGCAATTTAATAAAAGGATAGACAGGATTGAACACCAACTCGCTCAGGATCAGAATGTACGATCCGCTCAGGCTCTGGCATGCAACCTTATTAAAATATTTTGCTAATATATAACCAAATATCTTTAATAAAAACCTAATTTCTTTTATAATCAGGCGGTCTTAACGCAAACATATTACATGGGGGTGTAATTATGGACATATTAAAACAACTTGCAGGTGGCGTAATAATGGATGTTACAACACCAGAACAAGCAAAAATTGCAGAAGCAGCCGGTGCTGTGGCTGTTATGGCTTTGGAAAGAATCCCTGCTGATATAAGAGCTGCAGGTGGTGTTTCACGAATGAGTGATCCAAAGATGATAAAAGAAATTATGAAAGCTGTTAAAATACCTGTTATGGCAAAGGTGAGAATCGGGCATTTTATTGAAGCTAGAATCTTGGAAGCAATTAAGATTGATTTTATTGATGAAT
Source organism: Treponema sp. (assembly GCA_052169975.1). Lineage (GTDB taxonomy): Bacteria > Spirochaetota > Spirochaetia > Treponematales > Treponemataceae > Treponema_B. Next base: position 461 of record JBQNBK010000114.1, on the reverse strand, counting down.
CTGAAGTTTTGTCTCCTGCTGATGAAATGCACCATGTTGATAAAAGTCAGTTCAAAGTACCTTTTGTGTGCGGAGCTAGAAACTTAGGTGAAGCTTTAAGGCGTATTCAAGAAGGTGCTAAGATGATTAGGACTAAAGGCGAAGCTGGAACAGGTGATGTTATTCAAGCTGTTAAGCACATGAGGCAAATAATGAAAGAAATGAAAGAGCTTACAGTTTTACGTGAAGATGAGCTTTATGTTGCTGCAAAGAACTTTGCAGTTCCTTATGCTCTTGTTGAATATGTGCATAAAAATGGTAAGCTACCAGTACCTAACTTTTCTGCAGGTGGTGTAGCAACTCCAGCAGATGCTGCTTTAATGGTGCATTTAGGAGCTGATGGTGTTTTTGTGGGAAGTGGAATATTCAAATCTGGCGACCCTGCAAAGAGAGCAAAATCAATTGTAGAAGCAGTAAAACAC
>JBQNBK010000113.1:0-5530 GCA_052169975.1 Treponema sp. | reverse complement strand
GAAAAGTCAGCATAATGTATTTTGATAAATATAGTTTTTGCAATAAGTTTTTTTTTAATAAGCCTATTTACAATTTCTGTAGCTTGCTTAAAAAGTAAATCATCTAATACATCTAAATTATTTTCATCAAAATCAAAAGTATGTTCAGTGCTAATTGATTTTATTTTTTCTCTGACTTTAAAACAATTATCTGCCTTACCTCGCACGGCATCATATAAAAAGTTTGCAAAAGAAGATTTAAACATAACCTCTAACTTTTCTTTATCGATTAACAATATATCATCAACAGAAAAAATATTGAGACCATTTAATTTAGCTATTGCACTTTTACCAATACCCCAAACTTTATTTAATGGAATATGTCGCATAAAATCTATTTCATTGCCATTAGGAACTATCAAAAGTCCATCTGGTTTAGAAGCTGATGATGCCATTTTTGCAATATATTTATTGGAACCACCACCTATTGAAACAATAATTCCAGTTTGAGAATATATGTCTTTTTTTATCATATTAGCTTGAACTAAAGGACTTCCCAAAAGACGTTCCATTCCACTCATATCTAAGAATGCTTCATCTATTGAAATTTGTTGAAATTGCGATGTGTATTTTTTAAGAAGCTGCATAACTTCATTTGACTTTTCTTTATATCTATACATACGACAACTAAGAAAAATACCATGCGGACATTTCTTTTTTGCTTCATACATTGGTATACCAGCTTTAATACCAGATACCCTTGCTTGATATGAACACGTAGAAACAACGCCTCGCCTATTCAAACCACCAACTATCACAGGCTTATCCTTATATTCAGGATTATCTAAAACTTCCACTGTGGCATAAAATGCGTCTATATCTACATGAAAAAAAAGAGGCTTAGTATTCATAGGAATCATAACAAAGAATAAACATCTTCTTCATTATAATTAGGAAGATAAAAGATAGCAAGAAAGCAAATTATATGGAAATTATTTTATTATTTTGCCTGTATTAAACCAAGTTTCAATTCGCCTATAAGAATTGTTAATCCTTATCACAAGATCAGATGTTTTTTCGCCATTAACCTCAGAAACATCAGGGTGCACTCTTTTCAGTAATACTTTCCAAGCATGTTTACAGTCTTCTAATGGAACACCCGGCAACACATTAAGAATGGCAAAATCTTCTATTAATTCATTTGGAACTGCCACCCTATTAGACATTTCTGTTTCGATATTAGTTTCATTTTCATTTCTTCTAATTGTCCTACGAACACTTGTCCTTTTATTAGCTACGTCAAAAGGATCTCTATCATTTGAAAATGAATCGCTTAATATCCTACCTATCGTTTCATAAAAATCATCACTCACTTAAAGCACCTATGCTAAAAAACTTTTTTAGAACCACTTACTTCTTACAATTTTTTGATGAGCTTTAAGCTTTTTTATTGCCCAATCATAATGGCTTGAAGTTACACTTACAAAATATGAACCAAGTGCAGTTCCTCCATACCATTTATATACACCCTTCGAAAACAATTCATCATTCGTAAATGTTTCAGCCAAATTCAAAACCTCAGCATGAGATTGTTTTAACATTTCCTTTGCTTTTTCTAAAGATGTATCTTGATGTTTCTTCCAAAATTCAACATTCATGTCCCCATATGTCTTCCAATTATATGGTTGAGGTAAAAATGGTTTTTCTTCTCCATTTTTATTTGAATTAACCCAATTTAAAAGTAACTTATGCCATTCGTATAAATGAATTAAAACATCTCTTAAATTCTTATCTCTCCCCCAATGAGCTTCTTTTTTCTTTTCATCCTTTGAGAAATCAAATGGAGTATTCAACTCATCTTCTAACATTTTAGAAATAAATGCACATAATTTTTCATAATTTTCTTTAGCAGCAATCATCAAATCTTCTTTTGTTCTGGGGCTTGGCATTTCTTCCTCCTAGCATTTATTTATATAAAAGATTATGAATCAATACAATCAAAATCATTTATCAAATTTATATTTTTCAGGTGTTTTGTTTATGATTTTATAGAGAGTTTATCCTTTTTGAATAATATCATCAAATTGAACGCCCTCGCCTGCCTTAACATCATGTTGCAAAATAGCATTCAAAACAACATCAGTCATCTTTGGTGGTAGCCCCACACTCAAAACTTTTTCTGTTCTAACAATGCAAATATCTTCTTTTTTTATGGAACTTCCTGCTTTCATATCATGCACATAATGAAGCGAACGATTTGTGCGTTCATAATTATTAAGTTCAGAAGGTGCTAAAAACTTAACTCCAGTTCCAATTGCTTCAAAAATACTTTTTTCTTTTATACCATTGTTAATTAGATATGTAATGATTTCTTCTCTATTTCTTCCTTCCACTTCTCTAATAGTCTCACACATCAATTTAAAGTCTTTTGGTTCTAATGCAATCTTATCATCCAAACCTTTTTCATTTCTACATTTACAAATATGCTTTTCAATAATTGAAGATGAAAAGCCTAAAGACAAGGCAGGAATAAAAAAAGGATGCAAGGAATGATCACTCAAGCCAACCGATATACCAAAAATATTACTCAAATTTTCTATTAAAGAAATATTGTATTCACTTTCAGGAGCTGGATAGGAAGTTATGCAATGCAAAATGGCAAGAGATAAATTAGGAGCCACAGAACGCACTGCTTCAATAGCACTTTCAATATCAGAAAGCCTAGAAACACCTGTAGAAAGAATTAAGGGAATATTACACTTTGCAATACTCTTTATTAAAGTATGATAATTAAGCTCGGGAGAAGCAACCTTAAAGAAATCAGGTTGCAAATTTAACAAATCTTGAAAAGATTGTTCGCCAAAAACTGAAGCAGAAAACATGACATTCTTTTTTCTAGCATAATCTGCAAGTTCGGCGTAAAAATATGATGGTAACTCAAGAAGTTTAAACCTATCATATAATATGACATCGCCTTGTGGTAATCTTACATAACCACTATTAGGGTGAAGTATTTCATCAGCATAAACAATTTGAAACTTTACAGCATCACACCCTGCCCATGCAGCATTATCAATCATTTCAAATGCTCTATGAATGTCCCCCATATGTGATGTGCCAATCTCTGCTATAATAAGCGGGTGTTTATTAGAAAACACCTTTCCATTAATAGCAAATTCTAAATCCATATCCCACCCTTGATAAAATACTATTGAAAATCTTTAGGTCTTCTTTCTACTCTCTTGCATTTTGTGCATTCTGCTATATTCTTCAATTTACCATTAGTTATCATTGTTTTTAGCACCACTTCACCACCACATGAGCATGTAAAATGTTGTGTTGCAACAGTTGTACGAGAGTTCTTACTAACAGCCATAAAACCACCTCCAAAAATGATTGCCTCTAAAATATATTTTTTAGAGATCATATATTACATTAAAAATAAAACTAGGTCAACCAAAAGAAAAAGATAAAGTTTAATAAAAATATTTTATATAAACGTCTTAAAGTAGAAATACTTCCCCCAATTTGCAATCATTGATTTTTTTAGTCAAAACCATTATTCTATATACTATGAAAATAGGTATTTTAGGTGCAGAACAACAAGAAACTGCATTATTACAAGAAGTATTAGATGGTACAGAGCGAAAAATTGCTACTGCTACATTTTATGAAGGAACTATAGGTAATGTTAATGTTGTCTTAGTTCATTCAGGAATAGGTAAAGTTAATGCAGCTATTGCAACACAAATCTTAATTACAGAATTCAAGGTTGACTATGTAATTAATACGGGTATTGCAGGTTCTCTTGCCCCATCACTCAATATTTTTGACATAGTGTGCTCCACTGATGCTATAGAACATGATTTTGATGCAACTTATTTTGGATACAAAAGAGGTCAAATACCCCAAACAAAATCGCCATTCTTCCAAAGTGATCCTTATCTTGCAGAGCTAATTGTAAAAGCTTTTTCTTCTATTAGAGAAGATGCAACAGTAACAGGACGATTTAGTGCTGAAGATTCCCATCTCATAAAGCACATAAAATTAGTTATGGGGCGTATAGCTTCTGGAGATATCTTTGTCACAAAAAAAGAAATGAAAGAAAGATTGCATGCAGATATAGGAGCAAGTTGTGTCGAAATGGAGGGTGCTGCTGTAGCACATACTTGTGTTGCAAACAAAATTCCATATCTTGTTTTGCGTTGCATTTCTGATCTTGCCGACAAAGAAAATGTAATTATGCTATCCTATGATGAGTTTTCTAAAAAAGCTGCCTTTTTATCTTCTCGCCTTGTATTAAAGCTTCTTTCTCTATTATCTTAATTAAAAAAGAGATGATTCTTAATCAAGAACCATCTCTTTTTATAGTAACACATCTTAAATTAATTAAAACCTTTTATATGCCATTTAATAATTAAACATACAAAAAGCAAACCAGCATCATTTAATACTTCTAACATTTCATTAATTAGCTTTCAAACACAAACCAATCTTGAACATTAATTTTAGAAGAAAATTCAATCATTCTATTAAATGTTATATTATTGATTTTTCCTTTTTTTAGACAATACACAGGTTGATATTGAAAACCAGCTTTAACCCAATCTTTTATTGGCACATCCATTAATGTCTTAAAAGCCTTACTTTTCTTGAAATTTGGATTTTTCACATTCTTATCAAGCTGCTTAGCACGTGGCTTTTTCTTTTCCAATTCAACAAACCACCAAATAGGCGGAATAATAAATCTTAAAGTCATCATTACATAATAACCTGGTTGTCTAGTACCTATTGCCATTCTATAAACATCAGTATGTGGTATGTTATACTCTTGACAAAATGAACGTAATTTACGTTCTTCAATTTTTTTAACTAAGAAATCTTGAGCATAGGAGACACCTTCTAAGCCATGTGATGGGGTAACTGTTACATAAAGATCGTACTCATTCATTATATTCTCCTCCATTATAGTTGCCTTATAATGATAACATATTATGTTTATAATAGCAATACTTCTAAAAGATAAATATCTTAATATATAAATGTATGAAATTAAATATAGCTTAAATGAAAACTTATAAGAGAATATATAAAGAATTATAAGGCACAAGAGACCCTCCTATGCCTTATTTATGAATTGGTTATAAATTAATTGAGTTGTGTATTTTCAGCTTCCATTACAGAAAGAAGTTTTCTACCTCTTCTTTCGTGAAAGCATACCTTTCCAGCAATTTTTGCATATAATGTATAATCAGAACCACAGCCAACATTTTTACCTGGATGTATTTTAGTTCCACGTTGACGAACCAATATAGAACCAGCTTTTACAACTTCACCACCATATGCCTTAACACCTAAATATTTAGGATTTGAATCTCTACCATTTTTAGCACCACTACCGCCTCTTTTTCTAGCCATAGCACCCCTCCATAAAATTATTTATGTTTCTTTCTTTTCACTACTTTTCAAGCATTCTAAATATACAAATTCAGGATATTCTTGAGATAAACTCACTAAACCTAGTTTCAAAAAATTAAAAAGGAAAACAAGA
>JBQNBK010000112.1:0-5799 GCA_052169975.1 Treponema sp. | reverse complement strand
TAATGTACTGGGTAAAAGTATCATATATCTGGCCTCGTTAACGCACGTTTTCGCCATGCAAGAACGTACGTTAACGATATGCAAAAACGGCTGGTTTTCATATCGAAAATCGCATGGTTTTAGATGCAAAACTTACGCCTTTTTTACATGCAAAATTAACAATAATCTAACATAGAAAATCTAATAGTATGTTTTAAGAAAAGTTTTGATTTTAGTTGTAAGGGATTTAATGATATGCTAAAGGAGGTAGCTTAATAGCTACCTCCTTTAAGTTTTATAGATGAAGGATTTCATCTTGCAAAAACTTTCCGTTTTTGCAATAGCCTTCGCTTGAAGCAAAAGCATTGTGTGCATGAATGCTTTCGTAGTTTTCTGCTTCCACAATGCAATGAGGAAAATCACCGAGTTGTGGAAGTCTTATGCAAACATCTCGCACAACATCTTCAACAAACTTTGGGTTTTCGTATGAATGTTCTGTTACATATTTTTCATCTGGTCTTTTAAGAAGTGAATATAATGGACTTGATGCAGCTTCTTCCATAAGCTCAATTAAGTCTTCCAACCAAAAGAAAGAACCTATTTCCATATCAACTTTAACACGTCCCCTTTGGTTATGAGCCCCATACTTACTAATTTCTTTAGAACATGGGCAAACAGTCTGTACTGGGGCTTCAGCTATTACGTGAAACTCATCCTTTTCTTTTGTTGCAGAACCATAAAAAGCACATTTATACATAATGTAACCTTCTTGTTTTGTAACAGGAGAAAGTTTTTTAATAAAGTATGGAAAACTAATCTTTCCATAAGAGCATTTTGCATTGAGATGGTCTCGCATAGTGTTCAACATATTCATAAATTCTTTCATTGAAATATTTGTAGAATACTTATTAAACACTTCCACAAAACGGCTCATGTGCGTTCCCTTAAAATGATGAGGTAAATTAACAAATAAAGACACATCTGCTACTGTTTTTTGTGTTCCATTTGCCTTATCCATCACTGTAATTGGATAGTGTAGCTTTTTGATGCCAACCTTCTTTAATGCAATTTCTCTATCATCTTTTAATGATTGCACATCTTTTAACACTTCTAGCTTTGCTTCACTCATTATTTAATTCCATTTTGTCTCTTTGCTGCAAGAAGTGTGTTTTTGATAAGCATAGCAATAGTCATAGGTCCAACACCTTTAGGCACAGGAGTGATATAGCTTGCAACCTCGCTAGCTCCTTCAAAATCAACATCTCCTACAAGCCTAAAGCCAGACTTTTTACTTGCATCATCTACACGATTAACCCCCACATCAATAACTATAGCCCCTTCTTTTATTCCTTCTTTTTTAATAAATGAAGGAGAGCCAATAGCTGCAATAAGAATATCTGCTTTTTTAGTAACTTCGTTCAAATTAGCTGTGCCACTATGGCAAACAGTAACTGTTGCATTTATGTCTTTTGAAAGCATAAGAAGAGAAAGGGGTTTTCCAACAATATTGCTCCTACCAACAATCACAACATTTGCTCCCTTTGTTTTAATTCCTTCATGTTGCAAAAGATACACAACACCATAGGGAGTGCAAGGAATAAATGTTTCTTCTCCTAAAAACATTCTTCCTATGTTCTCTGGGTGAAAACCATCAACATCTTTTTTAGGATCTATAGTTGCAATCACTTTGTCAGCATTAATTTGTTTTGGTAATGGCAATTGCACTAATATACCATTAATAGAAGGATTTTGATTTAATTTTTTAATTAAATCTAATAATTCTTCTTCTGTTGTGCTAGATGGAAGTTTATATGTGTCATCTTTCATTCCAGCTTCGTGTAATGCTTTAGTCTTTCCTGTAACATAAGAAACTGATGCTGGGTTTTCTCCAACTAAAATTACAGCAAGTGTTGGGGTAATACCTTTCTCTTTTAGATTGCTCACTTCTTTTGCTACGTCACTTCTCACTTCATTTGCAATTGCAAATCCGTCAATTATTTTTGCACTCATTTTATGCCTCCATAAAAATAAAAAGCCTTAAAGGTAACTAGAGTATATGGCTATTGTTTATAGTATACATTATATACTAGTATATGTATAGTTTGAGGAGCCTAACAAAACCTGTATGAAAAAGCTTTTTTTAATTTTGCTATTTTTAAGTGTCTTCACTATTTTAATTGCTCAAGAAGAAGATGATGATTCTCCTTCTATTAATACTGTTCAGGTGTATCAACCTATAAGAAAAGAAGATAAATATATAAAAATGGGGATTAGCTTAAACTCCCCATTATTCAATACATCCAACACACGTTTTGCAATACCTACTAAAATATATCCCGGCGGAAGCTTCTATTTTGGTTTTGCATACTTTTTAACAAATGGGTTTTCATTAGGAGTAAGTTTAAGCTTTGATTTTTATCTTACTCTTGGCACAAATCTATATTTTGCAGTCCCTTTTACTTTTGATATGATGTATACGTTTGCTGTGGGTAAATGGCGCTTTCCTTTAGGTATTGGAGTGGGAGGCGATTTTCAAACGTATAATGCTACAAAATATTTTAGCTTGCTTTTTAGGCCAGAAGCAGGATTTTATTATCAGTATTCCCCAGATTGGTCTTTTGGTGCCACACTTTCATGGGCTATTGTGCCTCAATGGTATAAGAACACTAACAACAATAGGACAGGCAACATATTAGGCATAAGTTTTGCAGCAAGATATCATTTTTAATTTAAGGATAATTTATGAAAAAGAAGATATATAAATATTTGTTCCTTTTAAGTGTGTTTTCTCTTTTTAATTTTTCTTGCAGGAATGAACCTATTTTTGCTGCAATAGAAGAAGAAGTCAAACTGAAAAAACAGTCAATTCAAAGCGTAGTTTTGGGAATAATCAAAATAGGAAACACAGTGTATACTGCAAATCCAAAAAATATTTTTAAAAAAGAAGTGGGTGTTAAAGGTGAATGGGCTAGTATTCAGTCTCCCGGTGGAATGTGCACGTCTTTTGCAACAGATAGTTCAAAATTATATGCAACATTTTTTGAAAATGGTGCATATGTTTATGATAGTAATACTTGGCAAAAACTTAATAGCCCTGAAGAAATTATTAAAATAGTTTCTGGGCAATCAATTATAGGAATTAATAAAGATAATGAAGTGTTTAAGCTTTCAGGAAACACTTTCACTAAAATGTTAAGTGGAGGAAAGGCTATTAAACTAACTGAAGGCTTAAAAGGTGGTGGTGGAGTTTATTTTGCTGATAAATCTTCACTTTATTCTTCTCTTACAGGAGCAAAAATCCCTTTAAGTAGTGAGCTCCAAAATATAAAAGATATTCGCGAAGGCAATACTTCAAATGAAGTTTTCATTCTCACTTCATCTAGCTTGTTTCATTATGATGGTTCAAGCCTAACAAGCATAAAGCACAAAGTTTTATCAGTTTTGTGTATGACATACTCAAAAGAACGCTCATTAGTGCTTATTGGTGGTAAATTAGGGTATAAAGAAATAAAGGTAACTGGCTCTTCGTTAACTTCGGCAAAAGTAATTTCTCCAGGTGATGAGGCTTCTACGACTCCCCCTTCATGTTACAATCAATATAACAATAGCATTGGGAAATGGCTTATTCGACCTATTGAATTAATCAACACACCTTCAGGTTATATTATTTATGCAGGTGTTGGTGGTGGCGACCCTAAATATACAGGACTTTGGGGCTTTTATAATCCCGGTCAACTTGAATGGAACAGGGAATAGGGAATGTCTAATTCTTTATTTGATGATGCAGAATTAAATCCTAATTCCAAAATTGATAGCTTTGTAGAACCTTTTAATACAGAAAAAACAGAACCCCTAGCCTATAGAATGAGGCCTACATCTCTTTCAGAGTATATAGGGCAAGAGCATATATTGGGTGAAAGTAGTATTTTAAGGAGAGCTATTGAGCGAGACTTACTTTCTTCTATTATACTTTATGGCCCGCCCGGTACAGGTAAAACCACCTTAGCTTATTTAATTTCAAAGCATACAAAGGCAGCTTTTACAACGCTGAATGCAGTGCTTTCCGGTGTACAACAAATTAGAGATGAGATCCAAAAAGCGTTAACTTTAAGAAAAGTTCAAAATAAAAGAACTATTCTTTTTGTTGATGAAGTGCATAGATGGAATAAGGCACAGCAAGATGCACTTTTGCCACATGTTGAAAATGGAACTATCATTTTAATAGGAGCTACAACACAAAATCCTTTTTTTGAAGTGAACCAAGCATTAATTAGCCGAAGTCGTGTGTTTGAGCTAAAGCTATTAACTGATATAGATTTAGAAAAGATACTCCATTCTGTTTTTAAAGATGAAAAAAGAGGTTATGGAAAGTTTAATATAACGCTAGAAGATGGTGTGATGGAAAAGCTAATAGCTTCATCTTCAGGAGATGCTAGAACATTATTAAACACATTGGAGTTTTGTGTTGAAACATCGTCTCCTTCTTGGCCAATAAAAGATGGCGAGATTATAAAGATAAGTCTTGAATCATTAAAAGCGGCAATTCAAAAAAAGCATATTTCGTATGATAAAAAAGGCGATTATCACTATGATGTGATTAGTGCTTTTATAAAGTCTATTCGTGGGGGAGATGCTAATGCAGCTCTTTACTATCTTGCTTTGATGTGCGAAGGGGGCGAAGACCCTCATTTTATTTTTAGAAGACTTTTAATTCTTTCGGCAGAAGACATAGGCTTAGCCTCTCCTGAAGCAATAACTATAGTAACAGCGGCAAAAGATTCGTTTGACATGGTTGGTATGCCTGAAGGTTATTATTTTTTATCTTTTGCCACTTTATACCTTGCCACTTGTGATAAATCAAACAGTGTAGGGGGCTTTTTTGAAGCACTTTCTTATGTAAAAGAAACTCGCCACGAAGTACCTTTACACTTAAAAGATGCTTCAAGAGATTCTAGTCTCTCTCATGGAAAAGGCTATTTATATCCCCATGATTATGAGGGGCATTGGGTTAGTCAGCAATACATGCCTGATGGAGCTAAAGACAAGGTTTTCTATCATCCATCTAGCGAAGGCAAAGAAAAAGAAATAAAGATAAGATTGGAGGGGAGGGAAAACAGAAAAGGCTAGTCACTTGGGCTACTGCCATGTCAGCTCCTAGCCTTTTTAGTGATAGAGGGCTTTTAGTAGCTAAAATCAGTCACTAAAACTGAATTATATAGCATATCCTACGGCAAGCCCTGTCCATACTTTGGAACGTTATCATCTTATTAATGATTAAAACCTTTCAATATGGTCAACTGCATATAAACAAGGAGCATCAATAACCAATTCTTTAACCTTATCTCCTTTAGCTCCATTAGGGATACGAACTTTATTACAGCTATGATCATTTCCATTTTCCACTTTACCGAATGCTTTTTCTCCTAATTTTGTAAGACTTAAAGGTAAGGTTATGACTAAAGATGTTGCACCATAAAATGCCTTATTTTTGATTTCACTAAGATTTGTAGCATTGGTTAAATCTATTTTTTCTAATTTCTTTGCACCATAAAAAGCACTTATTTCTATATCTTCAAGAGATGAAGGCATTTTTACTTCTCCGCCTAAATTATTACATTCCTTAAAAGCATCTAGTGCTATATGTTTGAGTTTTGAGCATGAAGATAAATCCAAACTAGTTAGTTCTTCACATGATGCAAAACCTGATAAACTTTCAAGGCGTTTGCAAATAGAAAAATCTAAATTAACTAGACTTTTACACCCCTTAAAAGCATCAGTACCAATTGACTCTATACTTTCAGGAAAAATAATTTCTTTTAA
>JBQNBK010000111.1:0-5811 GCA_052169975.1 Treponema sp. | reverse complement strand
TAGAGAAGTAAAACTAAAATGTTATAAGATTTATCATACAAAGATAGCAATTTTATATAATGATCAATTGTTCTTACAGTTAATTTTTCTTCTATTAAATCTGTTAAAGAAGCCTCAGTAATAAGCGGTGGATCTTCTGCAAAAACCACTCTATACAAATCACCAACAGACTTAGCATTACGAACTTCTGCAATACGTCCTGAAATAAATGAAGATGCCCACATTCCATGAGCTTTTGCAAAAACATATTCTTTAGTTGTTGGATCATGCATTTTCTCTAAAAACCACCTTTAAGATGAAAAGAAATAATTTTCTAAAAGTTTATTAAATGCATCAACATTAGGTTTTATAGAAGACAAACTATCAACATAAGCTTCAAGTTCTTTTTTAAAAGAATCATCTGTAATCTTTTTTTGGTTTTCAAAACTAGCTCCTAGTTTATCAACTATTTCATCATAAGTTATTCTATATTTCTCATCGATCTCTTTTTTTACTGCTAAAACCTTATCATCAGCTTCTATCTGAGCTTCAAAGACCATATTACTAGAAGCTTGTTCAACATCTAAAAGACTATTAAATATATCCTCATTCATTTTTAAAAATCACTCTCCAGCATAGCCACTTCATACTTTGAAATAATATTATATGCAGCATCACCAGAGACTTGTTCCAACATATCATTTAAGAACTTATTGTCATTTATAAGAGAGTTCACACCAGTTAGAATACGCAAATGCTCATCACACTTTTCTGGATTTGAAAGCAACATAAACACTAAATATACAGGATTCCCATCTATAGAATCATAATGGATACCTTTCTTTGAAATTCCAACTATTCCAATTGGTCTTTTTAGTCCTATGATTCTAGCATGAGGTAGAGCTATTCCTTTTTTTATACCAGTAGTTCCTTGTGCTTCTCTAGCCAATAAGGCTCTCAAAATAGTATTTCTATCTGCAGAAGAATCATAACGCACATAGACATCCACTAGTTCTTCAAAAACTTCAGCTTTTTCAATACTTTCTAAAGGTATTTTTATAATATCTGGATGAAAAACACTAGCAAGAAGCATAAGAATAGCCCCCTTATTTTAATTTGCAGGAGTTGTTGCCTCATTCATTGATTCTTCAGTATGTTCTTCCATTGTATCATTTGAATTTGAAGATTCATCTGTAGCTGAAGGAGCATCTGTTTTTTGAGGCACATCAATAGAACTTTCACCATCTTTTTTTTCTGTGTCATACCAAGGCTCTGCACCTTCATTTTGAATTTTCTGACCTTCTTCTTGCACTCCTGTAGAACTACCATAAGATGTCTTATTAAGAACTGCCAATAAAAAGCTCGAAACAAAAAATATTGTAACCAAAATATATGTTGCTTTAGTTAAAACATTGCCTGAATTAGAACCAAAAGCAGAATTACTACCTCCTGCAAAAAGCCCTCCAATACTATCCCCTTCTTCGTTTTGTAATAAAACCAAAAACACAATTAACAAACAAGCAATAACAAACAAAACTAGCAATATAACATTCAAAGCTGCCATAGCCTCTCCTTATTAAGGAAAACATCCAAATTACAATAGAACATGTAGATTATATCAAAACATTATTTTAATCAATAGAAAAACAACTATAATAAGGGCATCTATAAAAATTGTATTTTTGCTTTTAACACATAATAATTTTTATTAATTCTTATACTGAAATGTTTTTCTAACAATTAGAAAGTTTGCATCTATTTATTTTTTACAATTATTTCATAAAGATGGTCAAGATTTTCTTTTGTGAAATAAGAAATCTCTATAATTCCTGCTTCAAGCCCACCTTTTATTGCAACCTTGGTTCCAAGACTTTCCATAAATTGTTGTTCTATATTTTTAATATCATTGTTTTTTGACTTTTCTTTTGAAAGCACATTAGATGCTTTTTTTCCTTTCACAATACTAGATACTTTACTTTCAACTTGTCTAACAGAAAGGTGCTTTGCTATAATTTCTTTAAAAAGCTCCATTTGCTTAAACTTATCTTCAATACTTAAAAGAGCTTTTGCATGTCCTGTACTTATTTTTCCTTCTTTCAAAGCTATTTGCATTTCAGGTGGCAATTGTAAAAGTCTTATAGCATTTGTTATAGTTGAACGGCTTTTTCCCACTCGCGAACTAAGTTCTTCTTGTGTCAAGTTTCCCATTGCAATTATAGCTTGATAAGCTTGAGCTTCTTCAATTGGATTTAAGTTTTCACGTTGAATATTTTCTATTAAAGCTACTTCAAGCTTGTTTTCATCTTTAACATCAGAAATAACTACAGGAATCTTTTCCAAACCAGCCATAATACTAGCACGTGTCCTACGCTCACCAGCTATTATGAAATAAGCCCCATCACTATCTTTTTGCACAACAACAGGTTGGATAAGTCCATGCACTTTTATAGAACTACTAAGTTCTTCAAGAGCTACCTCATCAAAATGACGACGTGGTTGATATGGGTTAGGTTTAAGCTCACGTGGATCCAACATTAATGGCAAATCTTTTTCTTCTTTCTCTCTGCCAAATATTGCATTCACACCTGTTCCTAAAGCTGTTCTACTCACGCTGCAACACCTCTTCTGCAAGTTTTTTATAGCTTAATGCACCTACACACTTACTATCATATAAGCAGATAGGTTGCCCATAGGAAGGGGCTTCTGATAGTTTTACATTTCTAGGAATGATTGTTTTAAAAACCTTATCATCAAAATAAGAGCGCACTTGTTGAACCACTTCCTGTGCCAATCTTATTCTAGGATCATACATAGTAAAAAAAATACCACCTATTTTTAGTTTTGGATTAATACTTTTCTGAACTCTTTGGATTGTCTCAATCAGCAATCTCAATCCTTCAAGTGCAAAATATTCACATTGCAAAGGAATATGCACCGAGTCTGCTGCTGCTAAAGCATTAAGTGTCAAAAGCCCTAAAGAAGGTGGGCAGTCAATCAAAATATAGTCATAAGAATCTTTGATTTTGCTAATAGAATCATGCAAAAAAAACTCTCTTCTTTCCACATCAACTAGCTCGATCGTAGCTCCAGATAAATCTATAGAAGCAGGAATAACGAAGAGATTTGGCATACCAGCCTTTTGTATTGCTTTTTCTATTTCTATTTTTTTGATGAGAACTTCATATATAGAAGCTCCTCTCTCTTCAAGCCCTACACCTGATGACATATTTCCTTGTGGATCAAAGTCAATTAAAAGAGTCTTCTTGTCCATTAATGCTAGATATGCACCTAGATTAATTGCTGAAGTAGTCTTTCCAACCCCACCTTTTTGGTTTACAAATACAAAAACCTTTCCCATAACTTTATTATACAAAAAAAATTAATTAGTTACAAGAAAACAATTCTTACTACAAACTCTTACAAAAAAGACAACACTAGATAAACTATATCTTTTTTTAACATAAATATTAAAAACTCATTATTGATATAAATCCTTTCTAAAAGTTAATCTTTGTATAGGGCTTGCACCATATTTTTTAATTGCTTCTATATGAGCTTTTGTGCCATAACCTTTATGTTTTTCATATCCCCATTCAGGATATAACCAAGAATATCTACACATCATTTTGTCTCTAGCCACTTTTGCAATGATTGACGCAGCCATAACTTCAGGTACTATTGCATCCGCCTTAATAAGTGTTTCACACCTAACATTTTCTTCTAATCTTGGATTTGCATTCCCATCAATAATCACTTTTAAATCTTCTAAACAATCAGCATCTTTTTTTAATAATTCGTTATACAATATAGTAAAAGCACGTCTCATAGCCAAAAGAGTAGCTTGTAGTATATTGATTCTATCAATTTCCACATTAGATGCCCAACCTATAGCATAATAAGATTTAGATGCTAATTCATAAAATGCTTTAAGGCGAGCCTTCTCTGTCATTTTTTTAGAATCGTTTAATAATGAAATATCTAATTCTTTTGAAGCAAAAACCACAGCACCTGCACATACAGGTCCTGCCATAGGTCCTCGCCCTACTTCATCAACTCCACATATAACCATTGCTTTTAAACTTCTATTATTCTGAAAACGTCAAAATTGGTTTCATGTATGCTAAAAAATGATAACCTAAAGGATTCATAATTATACCTTCATAATGTCTTGGCATAGCAAGAGCCAATTTATCAACATATAAAAATATAGCTGGCATCAATTCCATAATCCGCTCTTGAGCTGCTTCATAAATCTCTTTTCTTTTTCCTTCATCTAATGTTGCAAGCCCTTCATCTAATAAAGCATCAAGAGTTTCATCAGAACACCCAACATAATTGCTATTTACTGCATCAGTATTTGAATAAAAACAAGGACGCAATGCACTATCTGGGTCTAAGGTATCAGGAATCCATCCAAGCAAGAATAAATCAGCATCTCCACTTTGAATAGTACTCAAAAAAGTATTCCATTCCAGCACTTCCATTTCCAAATTAACACCTATACGTGAAAGTTGCTCCTTAATCTTGCTTACCATTTCACTTCTTTCAAAACTTTCTGCAAGCACCATACGTAAATTGATAACATCAGTATATCCTGCTTGAAAAAGAAGTCTTTTAGCTTCTTCCACATCTCTTTTTATAACCTTTCTTCTATCTGTAATTGAATAAGGAAGTCCCGGAGCATAAGGAGCTGTTGCACTTTCATAAAGCCCATTAGATGTAACTTTATTTATGAGATCAACATCAATACCTTTTGATATAGCACGTCTCACTCTTACATCATCTAAAGGTGCATGCCTCATATTCATCCCAAGATATTCCACACCAAAACCTTGTACACTATAAAGACGCAAAACATCACTTTGGTAGCATTTCTTTATTTCAGGCAAAGTCACATTACAAACCACATCTGCTTTTCCAGTTTCTACATCAATAATACGTTCAGGAATCCTTGTATCTGTTTTAAATTGCATAAACTGAAAATATGGAGCCTTACCATAATATCCTTCAAAACGTTCAAGCTCTACCACGCCTTCACCAGCATAAATAAACTTAAAAGGTCCAGTACCCACAGGCTCTAAAGCCAAAGCATTTTTCCCAGAAATTTTTAATTTACCAACTTTCTCACTCACAATAAAAGAAGCGGTATGGCATAACGTCATAAGAATTCCTTCATTTGGCATTTTAAGAGAAAATCTAATAGTATAATCATCAATGATTTTAATTGAATTAGGAACTATGCTGGTAAAAAGATACCCCACAACATCAGAAGCAATGGCTCTTTCAAGACTAAACTTCACATCCTTTGCAGTTAGCAAAGAACCATCATGAAAATGCACATCTTTTTTGATTTTGAAAGTGTATTCTATACCTCTTTTTACTTCCATGCTTTCAGCTAGAGCCAAAACTGGTTTTAAGTTTTCATCAAACTTTAATAACCCTTCATATATCTCACAGAGCACAGTAGAAGCTACATTATCATTACTTTCTATAGGATCAAAGCTTACAACATCAAAGTTCATCAATGCAATTAAAGTCTTATCTCTAGGTCTAGAATCAAAAAGAGAACACGAAAAACATAAAAAAGTAAGTACAAAAATAATAAAGCGCTTAGTCATACTACTATTATAGCTTTTTTATTAACCAACAGGCAAGAAGACTTTTAAGACCTAAGTTTTCAAAGACTAATACAATTCTATTCTATAAAAATGCTATTTATGAAACTGTTGTTAATCAGCTAATTAACACATTAAATAATAAACTCCAAACTTTTGATGAGTTGAGATTTTAGCTTGAATGTTCCTGCTGATATTGGCTTTTATTATAAGCTAA
>JBQNBK010000110.1:0-5838 GCA_052169975.1 Treponema sp. | reverse complement strand
AACTAGGAATTATGCGGTCTATATTAATGTATGTTTGCCTTTCATCTTTATAAATATCAGGAAGACCTTCAATAGAAATATAATGCTTATTTACTAAGCTACCTTTGTTATTATAAAAATAAACCCTAAAACTTTGATTTACTTTACACACTACAATAATTTCATTTTCATTATTAGAATAAAGAGCATGTATTGAAGGAAAAGGAGAACCACCATAACCTTCTTGCCCAATATAGTCTATAAACTCACCTTTTTCATTAAAGTGTAATACAATATTTTTAAGCCCAATATTATCTTCTATATCATACTCAATTCTATCTTCAGTAAGACCATCAACTATATAAACATTTTTGTCTTCAGCTACAACTACAAATGTTGGAAAATTAAAAGGATATTGAATAGATTCCCTAGTGCTTAAAACATCTGTACTTTTTTTATTGATGATATTAGGCATAAATTCACCATTATAATACACTGTCAAAAGGTCACCAAAAGATGTAAACTTCAACACTTTTTTAGAACCAGGATTTGAAATATAAAAAAAGCCTTTTTTCATAAATACTTGGCTATCAACACTATTACTAGGAATTTTAGAAAGATTGGATAGGTTTATATCATCTTCAAAACTACCATAAGAAAGTGAAAATAAATCTTCTCTTTTCATATCTTGAACACTTTCTTTATAGCAAGAAAAACATAAAAGAATGCAAAAAAATAATATACATTTCTTCATTTTATTATCACCTTAAATATATGTCTTGAGGATATTCCACAGACCACAAAAAAAGCCCTTTAGAAGGAGCTGTAGCACCAACTAGTTTTCTATTCTTTTTGATTATAGCAGTTTTTAGATCATTTTCATCAAAACCTTTTTTTTCATATTCTAAAATAGTGCCAACAATAGATCTCACCATTCTCCACAAAAATGATGTTGCACAAATTTCAAAAACTAGATAATCCCCTTCTATAAAAAATATGGCATTTTTTATATATCTTGATTTACTTATAGATGCATCTTTTGAGCTAGCAAAAACCGAAAAATCATTTTCACCATAAAGCACACTTGCAAGTCTATTTAACTTATTTATCGAAGGCATTTTCCTAATATGATGACAATATGGAATTTGGTGTGGATATATCTTTTGTCCACAAAAAATAAAATATCTATATGTCCTACTAAGAGCATTAAACCTAGCACTAAAATCATCTTTTACGAAATGAGATGACATCACCCTAATACTATAAGGTAAAAAAGAATTTATAGCAAACGGGAATTGTTTTTCTTTAATGCTTTTTATGTTAGTGAAAAAATTCACTCCTTGCTCTCTTGCATGAACTCCTGAGTCAGTTCTTCCTGCAGCCACTGTGTTTATAGCAAAACCATGCAAGCCTTCCAATGCTTTTTCTAAAGCTTCTTGCACAGTGCCCCCAAGTGCCACTCCATCCTTTTTTTGCTTTTGCCATCCATTAAAATTACTACCATCATAGGAAACTTTTAAAAGGACGTTTTGTCTATATGTTTCTTCCATAAGTTTATTTAATGTATGTAAGAAAAAAGAGTAAAACAAATAAAAAAACTTAAAAGACTAATCATCTTCTTTTAATTCTAGTTTTAAGTTGTCATATAAGGCTCTACTTGCTTCTAGTAATGGACCTGGCTTTTCTTTAGTAAATTTTCCAAGGCCAAACATCTTTGCTAGGGTGAGCTTTTGATATTCCATTCTCTTATGCCTAGCTTCTGCATCTTCTTTAGGTCCATACTTATATTCAAGCAATGCCCCCATATAAAGCACTCCGTCATAACCATAGTTTTTATCAATATCAGGACCAAATGACTTTAAGCCTGCAATCATTTCTTTACCATTGCTTTCAAGATCAATTGCATATCTATATAAGAAAGTTGCTTTTTTATACAACATAGAAGAAACATAACCATAGTTTTCTGATTTGTTTTTTTTATCAAGTTCTCCAAAAAGCCATGCAGCACGAATAGCACAGATAGCTTGCTTAATTCTTGGAGAAAATCTTGTGTCAAAGCTTTCATAACAATTTAATGCTAGATAATAAGAAAGTGCACCTTCAACCAAAGTTCTGCACTTAGTAAAATCAAATTTATTAAATAATTGTTTTGCTAATGTATAACGTTTTTCTACATCTTTGAATAAAGATATTGCAAACTCTTTATCTATTGTTGAAAAATCTTGAGGAAAGGTTGCAAAAAGACATTTTGGGCATACAGTTAAATGATATATACAAGGAAAGATTTCTCCATACTTAGCTGAAGGTTGATAAAGACGACGCAATTCATCAGTTAAGTCTCCTGCTATTAGTCTTCCCCCACCAGAATGAAGTTCTTCACGGTTAAATTTTGTTTCACAAACAGGGCATTTAATTGCTTCTTTTGAATAAAAAGTAATTTGCCCAGTTCTTTCATGTGCATCCTTTGTTTTTTTTAAATCTTTCATTCTTTTCCTCCCTCTTTAATAGAAAACCTACTTTGAAGTATCGGCTAACAACTATGTTAGTATAAATTATGCCTTAAAAGCTAATTTATTTTAAGTAGTACTTACATGATTGATGTTTTAATGTAATGGTTTTTATGATTGGGGGAGCTATTTTAAGAACGTATACATTTAGTAAATTGGTAAACAAATATTTAGTATTTTTTTCTCATCTGGATGAATACAAATATTAAAGCAAGTTTTATCTTTATCTAATTTATTACTGTATAAGTTAAATGCAGTATTATAAAAATTTCTTATAATAAACTCTATAAATTGGTAAGGTGTTAATGCTGATGTAACTGGTATTCTACAATTTTTATATTGACCTATAGTTAAATGAGAAATTGGATGGGTTATTGGTTTTGCAATTTTATTACCTTCTTTGTCTTTACTATCATCAAAATCGAATCTTAAAGGAACAGTTACAATCCTAGCATCCATGATATCAGTATATATTTCATCTGTCCTATATAAGTCTGGATCATTTTGAAATATATCTAAATTAGGTGATGGAAAAAATGATAATCTATGTTTTTCTATAGAGTTACCATTAAACATATACTGCATTTGAATTAATGCTCCATCAATCATTTTTATATTAAACATTCGTAGTCTACACAATTCCATATACATGTCTTTATAAGGTATATTTTTTAAGAAAATACTAGAATTATTTGATGATTTGGAAGAACTTATATTAACTTCTTTTATTGAATTGTTATGTTCTAGAATGCATGGATCATTTTGATCTACACAAAGACTTAATTTAATTAGATCTGAAGTGATTTTTTTTACTTGTAATAAAATACCTTTTGCATCTATCATAGTTTATTATTCCTTAACTTTTAATAAGGCTCTTAATTTATTTAGATCTTCTTCGTTTAAATCCTCCAAATATATCTCTTGATTTTCCAGATCTTTTATTAAATTTGATATTTCTGATTTATTTTTTTTAATTTTGCTTTGCTCTGCTATGCTCATATCCCTATTTATAATATTCATTTTTTGTCTTTGAGTTTTATCTGGATATATAAAATCTAAAGTAAAATTACGAGATTTTAGTTGTTCGTATTCCATTATTAATTTATTCATTTTTTCTCCGACACCTAAAACTCTTACCCATGCCTTACTTCTTGTTATAGCTGTGAAAAGCTGATTCCTTCTTTTAGCTAATTCAAATGGAGAGTCATAGCATAAATCTGAATTGATTACGTAAACCATAGCTGCTTCATTACCTTTTGCTCTATATATTCCCGTAAATGCTATAGATTCATAATTATCATAGAAAAATATATCTGGTGATGTATCTACTCCAGCTGTATGCGATTTAATTCCCATATCAAAGAGTTTACTCCGTATTATTGATACATTTTTTTTAGTTGTTATTGGGTCCGGATTAATAACAATAATATCATCTGCTCTTAACTCATCTTTTTTTAAATTTATTTCAATTTGTTCAGATACCCACAAATCCTGTTCTTCTCTACTATTAAATGACTTAAACTGAATCAAATCATCAATATCTGAATGTTGTTCTAAAAATTTAGGACTACTTTCAGATGTTCTAGATAATACAACATGCGAGCCATCTTCTAATTTTCCATCTGTAACTTTATATCCAACATCATTCCATAAGGAACTTTGTTCAAACATTTGGACTAAAGCAGATTCATTTTTATTTTCTTGTTTTCTATAAATTCCAAATCCTAAAGCATGTGCTGTAACTAAAGCTGGTCTAGAATTTCTATAACATTTTTCTAAAATTATATCTTGTTGTGCTTCTCCTTCTGACATATCATCAAATTTAACTTTTGGAGTTCCGTTAGGATGCTTTCCAAATATTTCTTCTGGTGATGGTAATGATTGTAATCTTAAATTTTGAAGCTCATCATATGCATATACTAACCTTTTAGGAGATTTTAACATTTCATAGCACATTCTTAAAAAGCTAACTGAAAAATCTTGAGCTTCATCAACCAAAATGACATCATATATTTCTTTTATGTTATGTTGGGCATTTAACAAAGCAATTTTGCATACTTCTCCAAAAGGGTCAAGTTGACCAAACTTATTTTTCGCATTTATATAATCATTATATTCTATATTATTTTCATAACAAAATGTATAATAAATACCATTTTGTTCTCCACCACCTGCTGATCCCCAAGCATGAATAATTTGTAAATTGTCCCAATTAGGTTCTTCATTAGTTTGTTCAATATAAAAAGTATTTATAAGTTGCTTTAATTGACCTTTAAGTGATCTTGTATTAAAAGTTATTATTATCTTCCAATCAGGGTGTTGTGCATGAAGATAAGCTGCTTTAAGAGCAATTACTATTGTTTTCCCTGAACCAGCTAGTCCCCTAATTCTTTGAACACCATCAACTGTTTCTATAACTGCCTTACTTTGTTTATTATCTAAATTAGCAATGGAATCTTCTAAAGCTTTTAATTTTGCCCCTCTTGAATTAGTATTTCCTAAAATTATTCTTTTTTTCCCTTTTCTAATTGTAGATATAATTTGAAGTACAGAAACTAGTTTTTCATAATATTCATTTTTATTCCAACTATAATTTTCTAAACTTCTAAATATTGTTTTAGAATTAACTAATGGATAATCTTTATTGAATTCTTCTATATTTTCTACATTCGGAGCAAAAGTTAAAATATTAATCTCTACACATAGATTCCTCTTTTCAACAAGTTGTTTATATCCTTTCAATTTTGCTTCAATTTTATTAGCACAATCATCTTGAGTATCTTGATAATTTTCAATATTCTTATTTTCTATTAAATTAAAAACTATTAGTCCATGTTTACGAGATATAAATAGTGCATCTATATGGTAAGCTCCTTCAACTGTACCTATAATAGGATATCCTATATATAAATAGCCTTCTAAATTTTGATTTTCTTTAAATATTTTGTTTAATTCTTTACTTGCAATCGGTTTTTGAGTAGTACCCATTATTATATTTAGCATTTATTATTTCCTTTCTCTAATATTACTATTATATCATAAAAATCTAAATAAGAAAACTAGTTAGTGTAATTTATTTTAATGATATCAATGTTTTTATTATAGTTTTTTTGTTTTTCTTTACAAGTTTAATTAACATATTTACTATGCAAAATGGTGAAATTTATAGATCGAAAATAGTGCAGTTTTCGATCTCGATTATATGCAGGTTTGCATGCAGTTAACGGTCGTTCTCGCATAGTGAAAACGGTCGTTAACGATATGCTAAAACGTACGTTCTTGCTAGGCGAAAACGTGCGTTCTTGCATAGCGAAAACGACAAGAAACGAGACCATAGTCTAGCTAGAGTTTA
>JBQNBK010000109.1:0-5844 GCA_052169975.1 Treponema sp. | reverse complement strand
ATAATGCTAGAAAAAGGATATTCTTTTTCTATAGCATCAACAGGACAAGCTTTAATACACTCATCACATCTTATACAATCAAAGCTATTTGGCACTCTAAAAACAGGAATATCCATCTTGCAAGCTTTCTGGCATTTATTGCAATGAATACATTTATCATTTATCTTAAATCTATAAATGCTTATTGGGTTAAACATTCCTAAAAAAGCACCCAATGGGCAAATATATCTACAAAACACTCTATAGATAAACATACAAGCAACACTTACAAGTAGAAAGATTGTAAATTTATTCAAAAAAAGATAGTGCAAAAGCGGTAAAATCTGCCTAGTTTCTGCATCTCTCATAAAATAGTCATAAAAAATATGAGGGATAGCACCAACTAAAACTCCTTGAGGGCATACGTATTTACAAAAGAATGGATAGGCATATTTACCCAAGAAAAAGTATGGCACGAAAAAGGGCAAAAGAAAGACAGCTACACCTAAAAAGACAAACTTCATCCATCTTAATACATTATCAATTTTATGGGGAACTTTGATTTTTTTCACTGGAATCTTATCAAGTAAGTCTTGATAAAAACCAAAAGGACAAAGATATCCACAAAAGAAACGCCCCATAGCTATTGCAAAAAGAGCTGTAAGCCCTACAACATAGTATGGAAGATGAAATTTATAAGGAGGCTTCATCCTACTACTATTAATAGTAGCTTGAATGGAGCCTATAGGACATCCTGAAATAGCTCCGGGACACGAATAACAATTTAAAACAGGGAAGCATACTTTTTTTATGTTTCCCTGATATAGTTCACCTTTAAAAAAGCCATCTAAATTAGCATTTGTTACAAGAAAACCAAGTGCTTGAATATAATGACGTTTTTTATTTAATGTTTTTTGTTTAGAAGACTTACCCAAGTCCTATACACTCCACTCATATATATATAGCTTTTATGAAGACACTCTTCACTTGCCCATCAGCTACACCGAATAATAGGGCAAGTAAAGCTAAAGTAATAAAAGAAACTCTTAAAATATTTACAATTTTTGTATTCATTATTTTTTAATCTTTGCTAATAAACTATCAAATGCCTTAGCAAAAGCTTCTTCGCTTCTTCCACCAACAATTACACTTCCTATAATATCGCCATTTTTATTAAAAAACAATGTTGTAGGATATGCTTGAATATTATTATATATTGCATCTAAAGAAGCATTTTTCTTTAACACAACAAAATCACATTCAGAATCTTTTATAATTTCTTTTGCTTCTTCTAATGCAGAATCATCTTCATCTGTAACATCAGAACAAATTGCCACAACAGCACAACCTTTTTCTCTATATTTTTTTTCTAATTTTCCTATATCTGGAAGCTCTGCTTTGCAAGGAGGACACCATGTAGCCCATATATTAACCATAGTAATATCAGCTTTCTTAAATATCTCTTGTGTTACTTCCTTACCATTTAAGTCAGTTGTTTTAAACTTTAAGCCTGTTAATGTTTGTAAAGATGCTTTTCTAGGCATAGGATTTGCAACCTTTGCTCCTTCTGTAATCTTTTTTGAAATTGCTATCAAACCTTGATATTGAGCTTTTTCATCATCGCTTAACATAGCTAAATCAACACCCTCATCAAAAGCTACAACTTGAGTATATTCATCAGTTTTTCTCAACACTGTAATATCATCAGTATTTAAGATTTTTTCAACAGGATTTTCTTCTGTAATAAGTGGAGTGCGTAAAGTTACAAGTGCAAAGATATCTTTAATTTTAGGCACAATTTCTTCTTTAATTTTTTCTCTTTTTTGTTCATCTGTTAAGCTTTCATCTGCTACAATATCATCATAACCTTTGTTTGTTGCATCAGATATGTACCTATAAAGATATCCTTTATAAATAGGAAAGGTTTCATCATCTTCATCACCAATAGCATGCACACTAATATTATCTTTTTTGCTAGATATTTCTTGTGGCATTTGAACCTTAAAACCAATTTCTGTATAAGACATCCAATTATCTTTTTCTTCATTTTCAGTAACTGTTAATTCAGAGCTTTTATCATTTTCTTTTGAACATGAAAAGAAAAGCCCAAATGAAGAGAAAACCAATAAAATAGCAATAAAACTTTTTTTCATTTCTCAACTCTCCTTATATTGCGTATAATAATATAGAAAAATATATCATCTTATACGTTACAACTATAATTATACTTTTTCTAAAAGCAAAAGTATATAATCTTTTTTTATTTATATTTTTAATAAAACACTTACCTATTGCCATTCAATTTTTGTCCCTTGCCTTTCCATCTTTCTAAACCATGTTTTTTGTCTTTTTGCAAACTTACAAATATGCCTAAATGTGGTTGAAATATATTCTTCTTTTGTTTTAATTTTGCTTTGAAGATACATAGCAGTAAAACGATATTCAAGGCCTAAACTTTCAAGATATTCCCAGTCTATACCTTTTTCATCATGCAATGCTTCCACTTCTTCAATCATGCCTTCATCAAGCCGTGAAAGAAGCCTTTTATATATGCGATTTTCTAGTTCTGATTTTCAAAATGAATGCCAATAATTCTAGGCTTTATTAATGGATTTTTATTTTTTAGCTCTTCTAATATTTCATGATTTTCTTTTTTATATTTAGCAATTTCAATAGCTCGTATAAGTCTTTCTTTGTTTTCTAAATCTGTTTTGTTATGAATATCTGGTTTTAAATTTAAAAGCATTGATTGAAGAGTTTCCATAGAAGTTTTTTCTATAGACTTCCTAAACTCATAATCTATAGGAACAGGTAATAATGGATAAGAATTAATTATTGCATCAAGATATAAAGGAGTTCCTCCAGCAATTATTGGGAAAGCTCCTTTTTCAATTATTTTAGGAAAAACAGAATATACATCTTGTTGAAATGCAAAAACATTATATTCATCTTTTAGTTCTCGTATATCAATTAGATGATACGGTATGTTTTGATATTCTTTTAAGTCTTTACCAGAGCCTATATCAAGACCTTTATAAACTTGCCTTGAATCCGCAGATATAATTTCACCTTGCATCTTTTTTGCCATTTCAACTGCAAGATGCGTTTTTCCTGTTGCTGTAGCCCCTAAAATTATAATAGCGTTTTCCATCAATTACAACATCAATACTTTTTTCACATTGACATTTGCAACACCAAAAAGACGACCAAGTTGCTCTTTTGTGTAATTTGAACCACTTTTTTGATTGTAATGGTTTATCACTTCTTCTTTTTCTTCATCTGAATTATCATACACTGCCATAGCAGCAGCTGCTCTATATGAACCTCCTTCTAACAATTCTTTTAAGCTTTTTCTTGCATTTTTTCTAAAACGTCTTTTATCAACCACTGCCATAATGCCATCATAACCTATTGCACTTATAAAATATTCTTTTTTCATTATACTCTCCCAATTCTTACATTTTTAGAAAATATTCTTTTCCTGCCCCACACCAAGGACATATCCAATCATCTGGCAAATCTTCAAAGTGAGTCATAGGAGCCACTCCATTTTCAACGTCTCCTAAATCACTAATATATTCATATCCACAAAGATCACAAACATATTTAACCATAATATCCTCACTTGCTTAATTATATATTTTTATTACAATCCTAGCAATTGATTTAAATTTTCATAAAGTCGTAGATAGTTTTTATTATTACCACCTTCTATTCCGATCGCTTGCTTTAGATAAAATTGTGCATTCCTATAATCTTTAGATAGAAAATACCATTGATACATTGCAAATAAGGCATCTTCATTTCTAGGATTTGTCAATAAGGCAGAACGCAACAAAGAAAGATGACTTAAAGAATTTTTAGAAGTAAGCAATGCACTATAATAATACAAAATAGATTTTTTCTCACCTTTTGAAGTGTTTATATTTTGATTTATGATATTATTTAAAGACGCTATATTATTTGTTTTATAAAGAGCTTCAAGATAATCAGAAAAAAGCTCATTTGATGGGGAACTTTCAGAATTATATAACTGCCTAGCAATGCTTAATGCTTCACTATATTGCTTATTTCCTAGATATGCCTTAACTAATAACTCTTGATTTTCGTTTGTTTTAGCTCTTTTTACTAAGTTTACCCCAATATTAACTGCTTCAACCCAATTTTCGTTTTTTATTTCTCTCTTTAATAAGAGTTTAATAGTTTGCACATTATCCTTATCAATTTCTAATATCTTTGCTATAAAATCTTCTGCCATGTTTCCTTGTATATTTGTATTTGCATCAAAACACATATTAGTGCATGCAAGTAAAACTTCATAATCATCAGGATAATAGGTGTATGCCTGTGAAAGATATTGAATTGCATTCTTATCGTTTTTATTCCATTCTTTTGTAATTCTAGCTTTTAAAAGTAGATATGTCTTATCTGTCTTATTTTTAGTGGTGTATATATTTAAAAGTGAATTAGCTTTCATATATTCGCCTTTTTCTAATAAAAGCTTCACTCTTTCAAAAAGTCCTTCCCCTTCTTGTATATACACACTTAAAATACGATCTATATAAGGGTTAGCTTTTTCCCAATCCTTTTTTCCTATATATGAAAAAGCATTCAAAAACAAAGTTTCTTCTTTGTCTTGATATTCTAAAGGTAATTTCTTTAGTGTTGCTATAGCTTCATCAGCATCCCCTAAACTATTTGAAAGTTTTGCATATTTTAATAGTGCAGGATAAAAAGAAGCATCTAAGAAGTAAGCTTTTTTATAAGCATTATATGCCTTTAATATGTTATATTCTTTTTCATAAAATAACCCTTCTAAATAATAAGGAAGTGGAGAAAGTGTATTTTGTGTTTTTGCTTTTTCAATTCTTTCTAGTGCATCATCTTTAAACATTTTAGGAAAGTTTGGTTTTAGAAGTAAAAAAGATGGAATAATAGTAGAAAAAAAATCATTTTTTTGCATATTATAAGGATACTCACCTTTTTTTACACTTTCAAAACCTTCAATATATTCATTTTTTTTTGAATATTTAGGAACCTTCCACTTCATTTTATTGTAAGGATATAACTCGTTCATTAAAAGTGAAGCTAAATATAAATAAAACTTATAATCCCCTTCTAAGCTAGCTGGATTTTCTTGAATTTTTTCAATAACAGAGGTTAATGAGTTATACGAAGCTTTTTCTATTTCTAATATTAAATCATTTTTTTTACTAGCTTTCTTTGTGCTAGTGGATAAATTAGTAGAGATATTGCTTTGATAATTATCAAAATCATTATGCTTTAATGTTTTGCAAGATAGAAAACACCAAAAAATCAATAAACATGTAAATATATCAAGGCTTTTTTTCCAAGCATAATAATAAGGCATAATTTATTAATTTTAAAAAATCACTTATTTCTTATTCTATAAAAGAGTAATAGTATTTTAAACCATAGATACTTAAAAATAGTAAAGATTTTAAGTGGATTAAAGAAAACTTTTGGTAGATATTCTAACCCATGTTTAAAAAGAAAGTTTGAAGTTTTCCTTTTATATTTTGAAAAAATATCGATTATATCATTGTCATATATATATATTCCGTTACTAAGTTTAGCCTTATTGCGATATATCCACCTAGCCCCGCCTTTTATTCCATTTCCTAAAATTAAAGCTGAAGGAGCTGCTTTCACAATTGCAGAAATAATACTAGGTTCCATACTAGCCTTATAATAACCATTATAACGCCCAACAAATTTTAATTCTTTAAATGTTGACTTAACATTGTCTTCTGCAATAGCAAGGCTTTTTTTTGTAGCCCCAAGCATATATAAACTTTTTGAATGTGAGTTGATAACATTTAAGATAGAAATAATAGTTTCAAA
>JBQNBK010000108.1:0-6006 GCA_052169975.1 Treponema sp. | reverse complement strand
ATAAATGGCTTTTGCTTTTCATCTGGAATAGAAGATAAACTTAAAACAACTCCATATGGAGTTTTATAGTCTTTTATATGTTCAAAATATTCATCAAGATCATTATATAACGGAGCCCAGATTTTGTTTTCAATAAGAATTGTGATATCTTTATTTGTTATCAGTAAATCTATTCGCTTATTATTTTTAGTTACAACTTCTCTCGCACAATGAAAACATATATCGCTATAAATAATATCTTTATTAGTCTTCTCTATAATTATTTTTATTAAACTATTAGCAAATAAGTCTTTTAATTTATGTTCTCTTTCTGAATCAAAGAAAAAAGACAATATATTGCTAGAAATATTTTCATTACTAGAAAGCCCACAAATTTCAAGAAATGTAGCATCTTTTTCTTGTTTTTTTGGAACCAAAGAAAAATCTTTTAATAACTTCTCATACATAAACGCTTATATCTCCAAATATTTTCATAAATAAGGTTCTGTTATTAAAGCATAAACTATAAAAAGAATGTTTTCAAAGAAAAACTGAAGGCAGTAGAATTAAGATTTTTATCTTGAGTATTTTTTCATAAATGATATTGAAAAATATCAAGCATAGTTGACTTTATCGAAACACTTTATATATCCTAAAAAGGAAAACTACTTATAAACAGCTATAATGCAAAAGAATTGCTAAAAGCATATATTAGGGGGTATTATGAACGAAACATTACAAAAGAAAATTGCAGAAGTGCAAAAAGAATGGGCTCCATCTCTTGTCAAAACGGCTTTAGATATGGAAGCAATTAAACTTTCTATAGAAAGTCCTTTCACTTGGGCATCAGGTTACAAGATGCCAATATATAATGACAATAGAAAATTTTTACAAAGTGCAAAGACCAGAAAACACATTGCCTTAGCATTTAGTCAACTTTTGAAAGTGTTAGATTATTCACCAAGTTTTATTGCAGGGACTGCAACTGCAGGTATTCCTCATGCAACCACTTTAGCAGACCTATTAGAACTTCCGCTTTCCTATGTTAGGCAATCAAACAAAACACACGGACTTTGCAATGTAATTGAAGGATTAGGTAAAGAAGGAAACTATGGAGATAAAGAAGGAATAGTAATTGAAGATTTAATTTCTACAGGAATGAGTTCAATCAATGCTTGCCAAGCAGTAAAAGATGCCAAAGGCAAAGTGCCTTATTGCTTTGCAATATTCTCATATGGGATGGAAAAGGCAAAAGAAGCATTTGCATCTTCAAATTGTATTCCAATCACAATTATAACATATGATTTTATGATAGAAGAAGCTTGCAAAATAGGCTATATAAATGAAAAAGAAAAGGCTAGTTTGCAAGAATGGAAAGCATCACCTTTCACATGGTGGGAAAATCAATCAAAAAAATAAAGACAAGTAAAATCAGTGGTAATTATATTATCACTGATTTCTTTTCTATTGATATCTAGTGCTCAAATTCCAAGTTCTCTCTTCAAATCCATTTCCTTTATTAATTGCTTCATCTATATCATTTTTTATTTCTTCATCAAACCATCCTAACCCCATAAAAGGAGACGTAAAGTCTTTCATATAACGTAAATTAAGCCAGCCGGGAAAACGTATATATTTCCAACAAATTGCTTTTTGCATAATAGGATAATAAGTAGGAATAAAAAGAGCATTTTCTCTCACAATTTCTTCTATCTTTATGTTACATTTAGCTTTTTCTTCTATTGTTAAATTATGATTTTCATATTCTTCTAAAAGTGCATCTAACTCTTTGCTAGAATAGCCAAAAACATTTGAAAGGTATGCATCAGAGTTAGAATGCAATAAATTATAATAATTTGGCATTCTATAAGAAGGAAGATTGGCCCACCAAGCTTGAAACTTTTTATTTTTGATTTTCTCTAATATCCCACCAGAAAAAAATTGAAAATCAAGAGATACTCCACACTCAAGAGCCCTAGCAAACAAAAAACCAAAAACATCTTTTAAGCTCTTATCATCATACAAAATTACAAAACTAGCTTTTTTTCCATCTTTTGTCATTCTAATTCCATTAGAATCTAACAATGTAAAACCAGCTTTTTGTAATAGCTCATCAGCTCTTTTCTTATCATAGGTTTTAAGTTTTATGTTTTGATTATTAAAAGAAACACCATCATAAATTTGGTTCATTCCCATTGTATAACATCTTTTATATCCACCTGATAAAACATTTTTAATTAAACCATCAATATCCAAAACATATTCCATCGCACGTCTAAAATCTATGTTATCAAAAGGGAAGGTTTCAGTGTTAAAAAGAATACCATTTAAACCTTGTACAGACTGGTAGCATGATGACCAAATATCTTGCAATCCTCTCCTAAAACGTACATCACTAATTGCATCAAGATACTCATCTTGAGAAGATAGTGGCAAGACATCTAGTTCTTCATTCCTAAAATACTTCCTAACAGATGTTTGTGTTCCGGGTAATATTTTTATTTCTATAAAATCAAAATTAAACATGTTTGCAAAATGTCCATAACTACCCGCCCACCATTCATCAACTTTCTTAAAAGATAGACCATAATTAAAATCCCAATGATGAAGATAATATGCTCCTGTTGTAGGCTCTGCTTTACGGTTATATTCTTCTACCCAATTTTTCAAATTAGCATCTTTATAAAAATGTTTAGCACGTGGAGAAATATTTGTACAATCTAATAGCAATTCTTTGGACTTTGGAATACTGCCATTATAAGTAATTGCTATATATTCTTGGTTAATTTTTTTTATACTTAAATTAACAAAATCTTCATCATCACTCAAACGAGCAATATCTTTATTTTTCATAAAATCTATCGCAAAAACAAAATCATCAGCTGTACATGAAATACCATCAGACCATTTAGCATTTTTATTTAATTTATAATACACAGTTTTGCCATCTTCACCAAAAGCCCAATGCGTTGCAACACCTGGTAAGAAATTAAAATCCTCAAACGACTTAAATAATAAGTGAATATGATTGTTAAAAAGAGTTTTTGAAATAATGTCAGCTTGTGGTCCTACATATCTAAAAGTATTGGGAATATCATGCAAATACGTATAAAATGCTCCACCCTTTTTTGCATGTGGAGAACCTACACTAATTGCAAAACTTGTGTTCCATTTAAGATTTTTAAGTTCTCCATTTTCTTCTATTATAATGTCTTCTATAATATTTGTCGTAAAATCTGGGTAATCCTTTGCTTCTTCAATAATTATTTTTTCACTTTTATCTATAGCAGAAGAGCTGATTATAGAAAAATCATTGTTAAAGAAACTAAATTTAGCATTACATGAAAAAAAGAAAAGTAAACATATTAAATATATCGCTTTCATTCTTTGTATTATAAACAGAAAATTAACAGTATAGGAAGATATTAAAAACCATATTTCAACATATATAAGTTGTTCTTAAAAAGACAGGATACAAATAAATTATATAATGAATATAAAAAAAGCCTACTATAAATAGTAGGCTTTTTATAGTGAAATTAAGCACTATGATGTTTCAAATTTGCATGACAAATCTTACAAACAGACTTTTTTTCACCATCCACTTCATTTTCATAAAGTAATTTTACACCAGTACTATGACATAAAGGACACTTACCACGCCCTCTATTTGGAACACTTTTAATCCCTTTTCCTCTATGAGCCTTTGACACGATTGAACCTCCTAACTTGTTGACCATCCTGAGCTTCAGTTTCTTGCTTTGAAGGTTTACTAACATCTTTATTATGCTTTACATGAGAAACCTTCTCAGATACTTCTTTCTTATTAGAATCAGCTACCTCAATATTTTTTCTCTTTTTACGGTTTAGTTTATCATTCTCAATAGAAAAATCTACCAATTCTAAAATAGCAACATCAGCAGTATCTCCCACCCTAGTTCCAATTTTCAAAACACGTGTATAACCACCATTCCTATCTTTCATTCTTGGACCTATCTTTGTAAATAATCGATCTAGAACTTCTTCATCATAAATATAACGTGCAACTTTTCTTCTATTGTTAAAAGTATCGGATTTAGCGGATGTAATTAACTTTTCTGCTGTTCTACGTACTTCCATTGCTTTCTGTTTAGTAGTAGTTATTCTTTCATATCTAAATAAAGAAGTAACCATATTTCGATGTAATGCACGACGATGAGATGTCGTACGAGAAAGCGGATTAAAACCATTTCTATGCTTCATCTGTCTCTTCCTTTTGTTTAGTAACTATAATATTATCTCTCAAATGACTATAATCAGTCATACCTAATTGTAAGTTAAGCTCATGTAACTTTTCTTGGATTTCATTCAAACATTTTTGCCCAACATTCCTCATTCCAGCAATCTCACTTTCTGTCTTCTTAACTAATTCACCGAGCGTCCTTATGTTTGCTTTATTTAAAACATTCATAGCTCTAACAGTAAGTTCAAGTTTATCTACTGGAGTTGCCAACAATTCTGCAACAGCCTCATCTTTTTTGTCAACATCTTCCTCAGATTCTATATCACTTTCATCAAAGTTAATAAAAACAGTAAAATAATCTTTAGCAATTTTAGCAGCTTCACCTAATGCATCTTCAGGTGTAATAGTTCCATTAGTCCATATTTCAAGTATCAGTTTATCATAATCACTTCTTTGACCTACACGACAAGGCTCTATAGTATATGTAACTCTTTTTACAGGACTATAAACAGCATCTAAGGCAATTGTACCAATAACATCAGTATACCTACTATTTACATCAGCAGAAACAAATCCACGAGATAAATCAACTTCTATTTCTATCTCAATATGAGCATTTGACATTAGATGCATAATTTCAAAAGATTCACCTAATATCTCAATACTCCCCTCTTTAGTAAAATCATTACTTTTTACAATTTGTTCACCAGAAAATTTAAACAAAAAAGTATCTTGTTCAACATCAGCTGGTAGTTTAATATCAAGATGCTTTAATCTACTCAATATTTCGACAGTATCTTCAGAAACACCAGGAATATTTTCAAACTCACTAGAAATATTATGTTCAACTCCATCTTCATTATAAGAAACAATACGCACTGCTGATATTGCATATCCTTGTATAGAAGAAAGCAAAATACGCCTAAGAGTATTTCCAATAGTTGTACCAAAACCAGTTTCAAAAGGGAACGCTACAAACTTACCATAGTTATTACTTAATTCTGTCTTTTCAAAGTCTAAAGACTTAGGTCTTTTAAATCCTTTTAAAAGGTTTTTACGGGCCATATATTATATCCTTCTCATCTTCTTTGGACGGCAACCATTATGAGGAATAGGAGTAACATCACTAATAGACTTTACTTTTAATCCCATAGTTCCCAACATTCTAATAGCTGCTTCACGTCCAACACCAGGACCTTTTACAAATACATGCACTTCACGTATTCCAGTTGGTTGAGCCATCTGCATTGCTTTTTCCATAACAGACTGTGCAGCAAACGGTGTAGATTTCTTAGCTCCGTTAAATCCTAGAAGACCAGAAGAAGCCCAAGATAAAACACCACCTTTAAGATCTGTAATAGTTATAATAGTATTATTAAAAGTTGCCTGAATATAAACATTACCTTCATATACAGTTCGCTTTTCTTTTCGTTTTTTTGTAATAGCCATATAATCTCAAAACCTCCAATAAAAACTATTTCTTCTTTCCTGCAACAGTCTTTTTCTTACCCTTTCTTGTACGAGCATTTGTTCTAGTACGTTGCCCATGAACAGGTAAACCTTTTCTATGTCTTTGACCTCTATAACAACCTATATCTTGAAGACGCTTTATATTTAAAGCAACTTCAGTACGAAGCCTACCTTCAACCTTATATTCTTTATCAATAATCTCTCTAATAACTGCTAATTCATTCTCATTCAAATCATTCATCTTACGCATAGGATCAACTCCTGACTTTTGACAAATCTTTGCAGCAGATGATCTTGAAATACCATAAATATAAGTTAATGAAATATTAACATGT